>DAIDIQ010000087.1 GCA_027459285.1 Acetobacteraceae bacterium | reverse complement strand
GTACACCACCCACGTATCCTCGGTGCTGCGAAGGTATGTGAAGCACGACCGCCGCGGCGAGCGGCTCGCGCGCGCCCGGCTTACCGGAACGGACATTCTGCCCCAACGCGTCACCTTCCCGCCGGCAACCGTGCTCGTGGGCGGCTGGCCCGGGTGGCTGGTGGTGACGGAAGCGGCCGAGCGCGTGGAAGCGACACTCGACAAGTGGATCGAGCGCCTGGCGGCCTCGGGCCGGTTCGATGAAGTCGAGTTATGGCTGAACCGGCTCATCGACACACGCCAGGCCGGTTGGCGCGCCGGGCTCTTTTCCACTGACGCGCACCTGAAAAACTTCGGCGTGGCCGGCGGCCGGGTCGTCCTGCTGGACACCGGCGGGCTCACCGACCGTTGGAGCGACATCAGCGCGCGGCTGGAAAAAGACGAGCAGGTGGCCGAGCCGCACGTGAAACTTGGCCTCGGCGCCGTGCTCGCCGGCCAGCCCGAACTCGCGGCGCGGTTCAATGCCAGGTGGAAGGCGACCGTCAATCGCGAATCCGTGCGGGAGCATTTGCCGGGATAGCCGCACTTCGCCCCACCTCACCGCGCCGCCCGGCTTAGCCCACCTTCGTCCCGGTAACTCACCTTGTAAGTCACCCCGTCAAACGGCCGGCCGTCGACCTCCGCATAAGGATAGATGAAGTAATTCAGCGGATCGCCCTTCTGCGGCGGCGCGAGAATCACGTCACGGCCCTTCGTGAACTCGATCCGGTTCTCGTCGTGCGCGCCGAAAAAATACTCGCGCCTGGCCGGGTTCTTCGATGCCTCGCTGGCATCCACGGGCACCCAGCCGATCCCCTTGGCGTAAAACTCCGCCCAGCAGTGATAGCCGCTGATTTCGCCGGACCCGCGGTCCGCCGGCAGCGGGAACCCGATCGCAAAGCGCGCCGGAATTCCCACCGCCCGCGCATACCCGATGAAGATCGCATGAAAGTCCGTGCAGTTGCCCCGCCGCTTCTCGCAGGCGTAGTAAATATCGCCGCGGCCCCAACCCGTTCCGCTCTTGTCGTATTTCACCGTCGCAACAACGTGGTTGTAAATCGCGCGCGCCATCTCGAGGTCGGTGCGCGCATTGGCCTTTCGCACCACATCCTCGGCCCAGGCGCGTATCTGCGCGTCCACCGGAACCAGCCGGTCCGGCTTCAGGTACTGCGCCAGTTCGCTCGCCGGCTCATCGTGAGCCAGGCGCGGTCCGCCCAAGAGCCGCTCCTGCCGGTGCTCGCGCCGCGTCGCATCAAGATCCACCGTCACCCTCAGCGTGCGCCCGCCCGGATTCTCGATGCTCAGGTGCAGCATCTGGTTGCCGTGCGCCCCCGTCGCAATGCTGTAGGCAACCGGCGAACCGATGCGCAGGTTCCGGATCTGCTGATAAGGATCGTCATGCGGGAGAGGCGCCCAAAGATCCAGCCTCCGCGCCCCCGCCGGAATCTTCGCCACCATCGCCTGATAGCTCAGATGGAACGAACGCGTCCGCACAGGCGGCGCCGCCACGCGCGAACCCAGGACGGCGGCCGCCGCCCTCAGCATCAGAACAAAAGTCCGCCGGATCGGCATCTACTCATTTTCCCATCGGGTAGCGCCGCCGGACTTTGACCGTCCCCGATCGATTCCGCCACGCCTAAGGCGCGTCAAACTCCCACGCAAAGATATCCTCGGTGGACACGTCCCTCGCCACCAGCGGCGCGTCGCCCGGCCCAAGCCCCATCCAGTCCCCCAG
>DAIDIQ010000078.1 GCA_027459285.1 Acetobacteraceae bacterium | reverse complement strand
TGGTGCCGGTGATCGAGGCGGCGGGCGGGAAAATCACCGATTGGTCGGGCGCGCCGCTGACGATGACGGGTGATGGCACGGTGTTGGCGGTGGGTGATCCGGCGTTGCTCGGCGCCTGCGTGCGCAGTTTGGCGGGGTGAGTGCCGACATCGAACATCTGACGCTGGAATCTGCGGCGCTCGATGAGTGGCTGGGGCGGTGCGAGGCGGTGCATCGGGCGTTGCGGACCGCGCTGCCTGCCGATTATCGGGGCCTGATGCGGCGTGTGATGGCGCAGGGGGCGGAAATCGCGATCCGGCATCAGGATCAGGTGGTTTGTGCGCTGGCGGTGTTTCGCTGTTATCAAAATACCTATGATGGGTATCGGTTTTATATCGATGATTTGGTGACCGAACCGGCGCGGCGCAGTGCCGGGCATGGGGCGGGGTTGATGGCCTGGTGCGAGGCGCTGGCACGCACGCGCGGCTGCGATTGTCTCTGCCTCGATTCGGGGGTGCAGCGGGCGCGGGCGCACCGTTTTTATTTCCGCGAGGGATTTTCCATTGCGGCCTATAGTTTTCGCAAGGCGCTCACCCACACAGCGCCCTGATTGCCGCCGTGAGATCGGCGGTATGGGCGGTGCCGCCGAGGTCTGGGGTTTTGGGAGCGGTTGGGTCGCCGAGCGCGGTTTCAATGGCGTGCATGATCCGGGCGGCGGCTTCGGTTTCGCCCAGATGATCGAGCATCATGGCACCAGCCCAGATGGTGCCGACCGGGTTGGCGATATTTTGGCCGGCAATGTCTGGTGCGGAGCCGTGGACCGGTTCGAACATAGAGGGGAATTTTCGCTCCGGGTTGAGATTGGCGGACGGAGCGACGGCGATGGTGCCGGTGACGCCGGGGCCGAGATCCGAGAGAATATCGCCAAATAGGTTGGACCCCACCACCACGTCGAACCGTTCGGGGGTCATGACGAAGCGGGCGGCGAGAATGTCGATGTGATATTGATCGGTGCGGATTTCCGGATAATCGGCGCTGACCGCGGCGACCCGCTCATCCCAGAACGGCATGGTGTGGAAAATGCCGTTGGATTTGGTGGCGGAGGTCACGTGGGGCCGGTTGAGGCGGCGGGCGAGATCATAGGCGTAGCGCAGGATGCGATCCGTGCCGAAGCGGGTGAAGATATTGGTCTGCTCGACAAATTCGCGTTCGGTGCCTGCGAACATGCGGCCACCGACTTGGGAGTATTCGCCCTCGACATTTTCGCGCACGACCCAGAAATCGATGTCGCCGGGTTTTTTGCCGGCGAGCGGGCAGGGCACGCCGGGCAGCAGGCGCACCGGGCGCAGATTGACATATTGATCAAAGCTGCGGCGGATCGGGATCAGCAGGCCCCAGAGTGAGATATGGTCCGGCACGCCGGGATAGCCGACGGCGCCGAGATAGATCGCATCGAAATCGGCGAGCTGGCGCAGACCATCATCGGGCATCATTTTGCCGGTGGCTTTGAAGGTTTCGCAGCTCCAATCGAAAGATTGGTAGCGGAGTGCAAAGCCGCTCGCAGCCGCGACCTGATCGAGCACGGTTATGGCGGCGGGGATGACTTCGCGGCCGATTCCATCACCTTCGATGACGGCGATGCGGTAGGTTCTGCTCATTTTTTCGCTCCTCTTTGGTGGGGGGTGGGGTCGGCGATGACCTCGCGGGGCCAGCGGCGATGCAGCCAGAGCCAGGCGCCGGGGGATTGGCGGATCCAGGCTTCGAGCCGGTCATTGATCGCTTGGGTGAGGGCGGCGATGTCGGCTTGGCGGTCGCCGGTGGTGGGGAGATCGAGCTTGGGTTCGATGGTCAGGCGCAGTCGGGCCGGGCCGATCCGATCCACCCGGCCAGGGATCAATGGGCAGCGGAATTTCAGGGCAAAGGCGGCGGCGGCGGGGGCGGTCATCGCGGGCAGGCCGAACAGCCGGGCTTCGATCCCGTCATTGAGTTTTTGATCGACCACCATGCCGAGGCGGCCACCGCGCGCGAGATGGGCGTAAGCGGCGCGCGCCCCGCTCGCCCCTTTCGGGAACATCGGGATGTCGGCGCGCACACCCGCACGGCGCAGTGCGAGGATCAGCGCATCGACACCCGGATTGGCGGCAGCGCGATAGACCGAGGAGGCGAGGATGCCCGCCCGCGCGGCGATCGGCGGAAAAGCTTCCCAATTGCCGAAATGGGCGGAGACGAAAATGGCTGGGCCATCGCCGAGGGCGTTGAGATGTTCGGCGCCGACCAGTTCGAAGCCGGGGCCGGTGGCGGAGACATCGAGGGTTGCGAGATGGGGCAGCTCGCCGATGGTGCGGCCCAGATTGTCCCAGACGGCGCGGATGATGGCGCGGCGGCGTTCGGCGCTGCATTCGGGCATCGCCGCTTGCAAATTCCGATCCGCGACGCGTGAGACCGGCAATAGCGGGCCGATGCGCCGGGTGATCGCACCGCCGAAATTGCTCGCCCGGGCTGGGCTGAGATGGGAGAAGACGGCAAGAGCCAAGCGGGCGGCGTAAAATTCAATTTTTTGTTGTAAAGTCATGGGAGTAAAGCGTCAAGTTGAGCGGGCGCGTCAAAGACCAGCTCGGCTTTCACCACGATGCAGGCTTGGCGGAACGGGTCGGTCAATTTTACCTGATCCTTTTCGGTGGTCACCAGGACCGCTTGGTGCTGAGCGGCGAGGCCGGCCAGATGGGCGCAATCAGCATGGCTATAGCGATGATGGTCGGGCAGCGACAGGCTGGCCATGATCATCGCGCCGCAGGCGCGCAACGATGCGAAGAATTTTTCCGGGCGGCCAATGCCGGCAAAGGCGACGATGCGCAGATTTTCGAGCGGGACCGGGCTGATCGGCGCGATATGGGCGGTGAGCACCGGCAGGCTGGCGGGCAGGGCGGCGCGTGCGTGGCACGTATCGGCGCCGATCAGCACCGCGCAGGCGCACCGGGCGGCGGCGGCGGCGACCGGTTCGCGCAGCGGGCCGGCAGGGAGCACGCGGCCATTGCCGAAGCCGAACCCGCCATCGATCACCAGGAGCGACAGGGTTTTTTGCAAAGTGGGGTTTTGCAGCCCGTCATCCATGATCAGGCGGGCGGCACCGTTCGCGATGGCGAGGCGTGCGCCGGCGGCGCGATCCTTTGCAACGATGGTGGGTGCGGTGGCGGCGAGGAGCAGCGGCTCATCACCGACATCAGCGGCGCTATGATGCGCGAGATCGACCGCGATGGGGCCGGCGAGGCGGCCGCCATAGCCACGGGTGAGGGCAAAGGCGGGGATGGCGCGGGCGTGGTAGCGGGCGAGCAGGCTGCGCACCAATATGGTTTTGCCACTCCCGCCGACAGTGGCGTTGCCCACGCAAATGACCGGAATCGGGCTGATCATACCCGGCTGGGCGGTGCGGCGGGCGGTGACGCGGGCGGTGAGGTTTGCAAACGGGCTGAGCAGACGCGGCAGCAGGCCGTCATGCTGCCAAAATGGCGGGGCGCGCATCAGAGCATCGCCTCGATCCGGCTGGCGAGGCGCCAGGGCAACTCGGCACCTTGGGCGCAGGCGGCTTCGCTGGCGGCACCGAGATTGCGGACGCGATCAGGATCAGCGAGCAGATCGGCCAGAATGGGGGTGAGGGTCGCGGGCGTGACATCGAGCAAAGCGTGAGCGGCGCGCAAATGATCGGCGATTTCGGTGAAATTTTCGACATGGGGGCCGGTGAGGATGGCACAGCCGAGCTGCGCGGCTTCGATCATATTATGGCCGCCAATGGGGATCAGCGAGCCGCCGATCAGGGCGATGGGGCAGAGCCGGTAGAACAAGCCAAGCTCGCCCAACGTGTCGGCGAGGTAAATGCCGCCTGGTTGGGGGGTTTGCGCTTGTGAGCGGCAGGCGATGGGCAGCGATCCGGCGAGGGGGATGATGGCGCTGGCGCGCTCGGGATGGCGTGGCGCGATCACGGTGATCAGGTCTGGGAAATCGGCGAGCAGGGCGCGGTGGGTGGCCAGGATCATCGCCTCCTCGCCCTCATGGGTGGAGGCGGCGAGAAACCAGCGGCGCGACAAGGTAGCGAGGCTGGCGCGGGCTTTGGGGTGATCGGGCAAGGGGGGAGCGGAAAATTTCAGATTGCCCCAGCAGAGCACATCGCGGATGCCAAGGCTGCGCAGGGCGGCTTCATCTTGCGCGGATTGCGCGGCAATCCAGGCGAAGCCGCCGAACAGGGTGCGGGCAGCGGCGGGCGCGCGCGCCCAGCGCCGGGCGCTGCGCGGCGAGAGCCGGGCATTGAGCAAGATGCGCGGGATGGCGCGGGCATCGAGTGCTGTAAGCAGGTTGGGCCAGATTTCCGATTCAATGAAAATGGCGAGGTCCGGACGCCAATGATCGAGAAAACGCTGGCTCGCTTCTGGGGTGTCGAGCGGGACGAATTGATGCAGCGCGTGAGCGCGGGCGGCGGCGAGGCGCGCTGAGGTGAGGGTGCCGGTGGTGAGCAGCACCGAGATTGTTGGGCGCTGGGCCAGGAGATTGACCAGGATCAGGCTCGACATGGTTTCGCCCATGCTGGCGGCGTGGACCCAGATCAACCGATCGCTAGGGCGAGCGGCGGAGGCGTAGCCAAACCGCTCGGGCAGGCGATCAGCTTGTTCTTTGCCGCGCGCGGCGCGGCGCGCCAGATAGCGCGGCAACAGCGGCGCGATCAGCCCGGTGGCAAGGCGATAGGTGGTGAGGCTTAGCGGCATAGGGCGTTCGCACGCTCCAGGGCGGCGTTCAGGCCGCTCTCGATCAGGGGCAAGGCGGTTTGCCAGTCATTTCGACCGATGGTGAGCGGCGGCAGGGCGACCAGCGCGCCCGTGCTGAAGGGCAGCGGGATGCGCATCCGATCCCAGCCATGCGTGGTGATGGCGGCGCGGGTGACGGCGGCGGCGCAGAAAATCGGCACGCCGGCGCGGGCCGCGAGCTGGGCGACGCCGGGGGCAGCGCGGTGACGTGGGCCGCGCGGGCCATCTGGGGTCAGGCCAATCGGGTGGCCGGTGGCGAGCAGCTTGAATAATTGGCGCAAGCCCGACGCGCCGCCGCGTGAGGTGGAGCCAGCGACGGTTTCGATGCCGAAGCGGCGCATTGTGCGACCGATTAACTGGCCGTCACGGTGGCGGCTGGCGAGAACATGGCCGCTGGGCAGGGATGGATCGCGTGCGGCGAAACGCCAGAGGGCGGGCATGCTAGGCAGGCATTCATGCCAGAAGGCGACGATGCAAGGCGGGCGGGCGCGCAGCGCCTGCAGGAGCGAGTCGGCTTCGATACGCCAACGCGTGGTGGCGATGGCGCTTTGCACATAAAGCCCCGCGCCATCGGCGGCGATTTGGCGGAGCCGATCTGAACGGAGAAGCGAATCGCGCATGAGAGCGGCGGTAGCATTTGTGCTCCGCGCCGTCATCCTCCCGAGCGGCGGCGGCTTGGTGGCGCTTCGTGGGCTGAGGCGGGATCGGGCGCTGCGTGATGGATGGCGGCGGTATGATGGGTCGCGGGGGGGCGCTGTGCGGCGAGCAGCGTCGCGAGGCTGCGAAAGCTGGGGGTGCGCGGGTCTGAGCGGCGCCAAACCAGGCCGATTTCGCGGCCAGCGGCGTCATCATTCAGCTTGCGGCAGCAGACGAGGTCGTGCAATTCGGGGCGTGCGGTGACGGCGAGGGCGGGTAGGAGCGAATAGCCTTCGCCGGCGGCGATCATTTGCCAGAGGGTTTCCAGGCTGGTGGCGTGGCGGGTGACCGGTTTGGCATCGCACAGGCTCAGCGCTTGATCGCGCAGGCAATGACCCTCTTCCAGGAGCAATAAATCATCGGCGGGCAGCTCATCGAGCGAGAGGATCGGCAGGGTGGCAAGCGCGTGGCCGGGCGGCGTGGCGAGCATGAAGCGCTCGAAAAATAACGGGGCGGCGATCAGGCCGGGGCGCGGCACCGGCAAGGCGAGGAGCAAAAGATCGAGCGAACCATCGAGCAGCCGATCAATCAGGCGGGCGGTGCGGCCTTCAGTGAGGCGCAGCGACAAATCGGGCCGTTCCTGACGCAGCAACCGGAGCAGGAATGGCAGGTAATAGGGGCCGAGCGTTTCGATGGCGCCGAGGGCGATTTCGCCGGAGACCCCGTCATGTGGGCCGTGCGACAAGGTGAGCAGATGGCGCGCTTCGAGCATTACCCGTTCGATTTGCGCGAGCAGGGCAATGCCGGTTGGGGTGGGGGCGACGCGGCGTTTGGTGCGTTCGAACAGCGGTGTGCCGAGTATCGCTTCGAGCTTGCGGATTTGTTCGGACAAGGCGGGTTGCGAGACGCCGCAGCGTTCGGCGGCGCGGCCAAAATGGCGCAAACTGGCGACGGCTTGGGCGTATTCGAGATCGCGGAGCGAAAGGCCGGCCAGCGAGCGGAGAGTGTCGCGCCGGTTGGTGGCGCTGGGCGCAGGAATTGGCGGCGTGGTGGGCGGCATGATGTGTTATAGGAGCGAAAATCGGCGGCGCAACATCACGAATCGATATCGGCGAGGGGGCGGAGCAGGCTGATCCGGCGGCGGGGGAAATTGCGGGTCGTGTCCGCGAGAGCGTGCGCGCTGGACCAGCGTGTGTTCGCGAAGGGGGTGGCTGGCCGACGGGCAGATTGGCCGATCAGCCAATAGCCCCCATCGGCGGCTGGGCCGAACACCGCGTGGTGGCCGCGGAGCGCATGGAAAGCGGTGCGCAAATCGGCTGCGGTGATGCCAGGGATGTCACTGCCGATCAGCACGACCGGGCGGCGGGGAAACCGGGCGATGGCGCGCTGCATCCGCGCGCCAAGATCGCCACTTCCTTGGGGCAGCCGCGTCCAGCCCGGCGCGTGAAATTTGGCATGGTAATCAGGCGTTGCGGCGATGATGCGGGTGACGCCGCGCAGAGGCCGCAGGCGGCGCAAAACCTGTTGCAGCAGGGTGCGTGACAGGGTGAGGGCGGCGCGATCACCGATTTGGCGGGCGAGGCGGCGCTTGCCGATGCCAAGGCGGGGAATCCGG
>DAIDIQ010000075.1 GCA_027459285.1 Acetobacteraceae bacterium | reverse complement strand
ATGGCGGCCCCCTGGAAGCGCCTGAGGTCCTGCGCCACGCCCGCGTTCTCGCCAGGTTGGGCGGCAATTCCTCGGCACCAGGCGCATGCCATCACCACACTCACTGAGCACGTCAACCACTACCGGCTCGCCTCGTGTCATCGGGCCATGACCTGAACATCGCGCTCCCCATCCTCGCCACCGGCAGGCCATCCAGGCCTTTGCCGGACTCGCTTCGCCTCCGTTGATGAACCGAACCGTTCGGCGCAGTGACGCGCGCCGTGTCGGCATGGCCAAAAACTCCCATTGACATAATGACGGATGCGCCGCCCAGGTCCACACGGCTGATGTTCAGTCTCCATTTCGCAACGGAACGGCTGAGCTCACGCTCTTCTCAGAATTTCACTCGTGATCTCATTGATATTCCGCACGCCGAGCATCGCCATATCCCGATCCAACTCTTTCGCCAACAATGTGATAGCGTGGGAAACGCCCCGCGTTCCAGCACACGCCGCGGCGTAAAGAAACGGGCGGCCAACGAATACAGCATGCGCGCCACGGGCAAGGGCTTTGACGATATCCGTGCCGCGACGAAAGCCGCTATCGACCATGACAACCATGCCACCAGCCTGTGCGAGCACGTCCGGAAGGACGCGGATCGGCGCAACAGCGCAGTCCAATTGCCGTCCGCCATGATTGGAGAGAATGATGCCGTCCACACCAATCTCGCGCGCGGCAGCCGCGTCGGCGGCGGAGAGAATGCCCTTGACGATCAGAGTGCCCCGCCAGAGATCACGCATCAGCCGCACATGCGCCCAGCGCAGCCCCTCATGCGCGGCAATGGATTTTACTTTTCGCGAGAACAGGCCGGGGCCGCCCCAAGGCTCCAGATTGACAATATCCGGAACGCCGCGTCTGAGCAACGTGCGTAGCAGAACTGAGCCTGTCCAGCGCGGGTGGGTCGCGACATCGAATGAGAGCCGCGCGTCGGGGCGGATGGGAAAGCCGAAGCCAGCCCGCGCGTCACCCTCGCGGTTCGAGCCGATCGGAACATCCGCGGTGATAACCATGGTTTTGCCGCCAGCCCGTGTGAGGCGCGTTGCCATGCCACGAATGGCTTCATCCTCAGGCGACTGATAGGCGGCGAACCAGGCATCCGGGTTGCAAGTCAGAACCTCCTCAAGGGGAATAATAGAATTCGCGCTGAGGATGAATGGAATATTTGCCTGATAGGCAGCGTGCGCCATCACGAGATGGCCCTGATAGGCAACCAGCGCGCTACCACCCATGGGCGCAATGCCGAAAGGTGAAGCGTAGATATGGCCGAAAAGATCGATGGTCTGATCGCGTGTCTCCACGCCGGCAAGCACCCGTGTGACCAGTTGCCAGTCCGAAAATGCCGCCCTGTTCTCACGCAGTGTTGTCTCCGTCTCGGAGCCGTTGGCGACATAGCCGTACACCGCGCGCGGCAGCTGCGCCCGCGCCGCGCGGGCAAAATCATCGAGATCGAGAATGCGCTCAAGAATCATCAGCCGGTCGCAAGGCCGGTCAGAGCGAAGCCGCTTACCAGATCGTGGCGCTTGGGTAATTTCGGGCGCATGAAAACTCCCACGGCAGACCCTGCACGTGGGGCGGCGATCGAGCGGCACAAGGCGGATGAACGCTTATTAAAGGATCGATACGAGAGGCGCGGGATGATCGTGAAATTTTGCTTTCACCATGTTAACGCGGCTCAGCCTTTTTATGTCCAGCATCTTGACCATTTGTGATGGATCATTCTGCGCAGGATCAACCATGCGACGTCAATGCGTGCGGCAATCGCCAGCGCCAGCTGTGCAAGTTGCGGGCAGGCTATATCGTGGCTCGGCAATGCTCGCGACCTCCGTTCTGCTGGACAGTGGCGTGGAGCATATACGGGGCGGGTTCTATAACCCTGCTATGGTAACACCTGTTTTGACATCGCTGCTGACTTTGGCAAGCAATTTGCACGGTCATGTCGACCGGCATGGTAGGCGTCATGGCGCGCGTCATGCTGTTTTCGCCCTGACGGTTGCAACCGGCGCGGCCGGAACGGCATTTCATATCTACAACATACTCAAAAAGCCTGGCGGACTTCGCTGGCAGAACCTCTTCTATTCTGGTCCGTTGGGTGCACCGTCGGCTATCACCTTGTCCGGCCTGTTCGGACTGCTGGCCGAGCGGGTGAGAGACACGCCGGCAGATACAATGCCGAGAATTTTCGGCATCAATGCCGGCCGCGTTCTCAGCGCTGTCACCGCGCTCAGCCTGCTTGGCACGTCTGGCGAGGCAGGGTTGTTGCATTTCCGCGGTTCCTTTCAAAATCCCGCAATGTATCTGCCGGTTACCATGCCGCCGGCCGCGGCGGCGTTGATGACCGGCGCGGCTCTCGGAAAGTCACGCAAAAGCCACTGGTTCACACCGCTCTGGCTTGTCCTCACCGGCGCTATGGGGATCGCCGGTACCGGCTTTCATATTTACGGCGTTTCCCGCGCCATGGGTGGCTGGCGCAATTGGCGACAGACTATGTTCGATGGTCCGCCGATTCCGGCCCCGCCCAGCTTTACGGGCATCGCTCTCGCCGGCCTCGCCGCTCTGGCGTTGCTGCGCGCCCATCCTGAGGACGGAGAAGCAACATGGGCATGAACGTCTCGGAATTTGTTTGGAAGCGCCTCTCGTCATGGGGCCTGAGCCGCGTGTTCGGTTATCCGGGCGACGGCGTTGGTGGGCTTGACATCGCGCTCGAGAAGGCCGGCGAATACATGCATTATGTCCAGGTGCGGCATGAGGAAATGGCGGCCTTCATGGCTTCCGCGCACGCTAAATTCACCGGAGAGGTTGGGCTCTGCTATGCCACATCCGGGCCGGGCGCGATCCATCTGCTGAACGGGCTCTATGACGCCAAGCTTGACCATACGCCGGTGGTTGCCATTGTTGGCCAACAGGCGCGCACGGCGCTGGGCGCGCATTACCAGCAGGAAGTTGATCTGCAGACTCTTTTCAAGGATGTTGCCTCCGAATTCGTGATGACGGCGAGCGTGCCAGGGCAGGTGCGGCATCTTATTGATCGCGCGGTGCGTATCGCGCACGGAAAACGAACAGTGACCTGTGTCATTCTGCCGAATGACCTGCAGGAATTACCCTACGCAGATCCCCCACTGGCGCATGGCACCACCCACACCGGCATTGGCTTTGCCACCTCCTCCCTCACGCCGGAATCCGCCGGGCTGCACCAGGCCGCCGCGGTGCTCAACGCCGGCAAGAAGGTCGCGATCCTCGTCGGCGCCGGGGCACTGCACGCCACGGACGAGATCATCGCGGTGGCGAACCGGCTTGGCGCGGGCGTGGCCAAGGCACTGCTCGGTAAGGCCGTCGTGCCTGACGACCTGTCGTTTGTGACCGGCGGTATCGGACTGCTTGGCACCAAGCCAAGCTGGGACATGATGAAGTCTTGCGACACATTTTTCATGATCGGCTCAGCCTTCCCCTATTCGGAGTTTCTGCCGAAGCCGGGAGACGCGCGCGGCGTGCAGATCGATATTGATGGCGCGAATCTGAGCCTCCGCTACCCAATGGAGGTCAATCTCATCGGCGATAGCGGCGCGACGTTACGGGCGCTGCTGCCGCTGCTGGAGCAGAAGGATGATCTGGCCTGGCGGCACAGGATCGAGAAAAATGTCGCCGCCTGGTGGAAGACACTGGAAGACCGTGCGCTGCAGCCGGCAGATCCCGTCAACCCGCAGCGGGTATTCTGGGAACTTTCCCCACGCCTGCCTGAGAACGTCATCCTGACGGGTGATTCCGGCTCGGTCGCCAACTGGTATGGGCGTGACATAAAAATGCGCCGCGGCATGAAGGGTTCGCTCTCCGGCGGGTTGGCTTCGCTTGGCGCAGGTGTGCCCTACGCGATCGCCGCGAAATTCGCTTTTTCCGATCGCCCGGTCATTGCATTCATGGGCGATGGCGCGATGCAGATGAACGGGATCAACGAGATGATCACGGTGAAAAAATATTGGCGGGAGTGGAAGACGCCGCATTTCATCGTGGTGGTGCTCAATAACCAGGATCTGAACCAGGTGACATGGGAGGAACGCGTGCAGCTTGGCGAGGCCAAAACCTTGTCGACGCAATCCATCCCTGATTTTCCCTATGCGCGTTATGCCGACATGCTTGGCTTGAAGGGAATTTATGTGGACAAGCCCGGGCAGCTTGCCGGCGCCTGGGATGAAGCGTTGCGTGCTGACCGCCCCGTCATCCTGGAAGTGCGCACCGATCCCAACGTGCCACCCCTGCCGCCGCATATCACGCCCAAGGATGCGCGTAATTTCCTTGGCTCCCTGGTGCATGAGCCGGAGCGGACCTCGGTCGTCAAAAACAGCGCCAGGGAAATCCTGGCCTCCGTCCTGCCGCGTGAGTAGAAGCGTGAGCGACCGCTTTCCAGGGTATGACGTATTATCCAAACGCGCTGGCATGTCCTGGAACGATGCAACGCGGCGGGCAGTGGATGCGCGGCTTGCCGTGGCGCGCGAGCCGCGATTTTTCGCGGCGCGGGAGTGGCAGGTGCTGAACCGGTTATGCGGCCGGATCTTGCCGCAGCCGGTGGATCGGCCAGCGGTGCCAATCGCCGCACTGATCGACAGCAAAATGCGGCGCATGGGTGACGCGGGCACCAGGATCGAGCCCATGCCCTGGGATGGCGAGGCCTGGAGACTTGCATTGACCGCCCTGGATGGTCATGGCTTCATGAATTTGGATGATACGGACGCCGATGCGCTGCTCACCCGGATG
This sequence comes from Acetobacteraceae bacterium, assembly GCA_027459285.1. GTDB lineage: Bacteria > Pseudomonadota > Alphaproteobacteria > Acetobacterales > Acetobacteraceae > JAJXVA01. Next base: position 7,697 of record DAIDIQ010000075.1, on the reverse strand, counting down.
CAGCATGGTGCGCTCGCCAGTGATGCCTGGTCGCGCGTGCCGCCCGCATTATTCTTTGCCAAGCGCCTGCTGCCGGATATTGTTGAGGCCTATTATGGTCATCCCACCGCCTGGAGCGAAATCGGCTTTGGTGGACCCGCCAGCCCGCGTGGTTATGTGCGGATGGATACGAACCGGCGCGATCCGTGGGAGGCTACGGAAGCGCGCGACGAGCCGGAGGCCGCCTTGCGCGCCAATCGCCATGTTCGCTGATGCACCACGCGCCACGGGCGGCCGCGCGCCCGATGTTTTCGCACCCGGCGGTTGGCTTCGCATGCGGGAATACCGACTCGACGATGAGGTGGATTTCCTGATCATCGGCACCGGCGCCGGCGGGGGCACATTGGCCGGCAAACTCGCCGAGCATGGCTTTTCCGTCATTGCCCTGGATGCCGGATTATATTTCCGTCCGTTGGAGGATTTTGCCTCCGATGAAACCGAACAGGAGAAGCTGTACTGGCTGGACCGCAGGGTATGTGACGGGGCAGACCCGCTGCAGATGGGCGGCAAAAACAGTGGCAAGGCAGTGGGGGGCAGCATGGTGCACTTCGCCATGGTGTCTCTCCGCTTCCGACCGGAATGGTTCAAAAGCCGGTCGCTGCTCGGCTATGGCGCCGATTGGCCGCTGGATTGGCGTGAGATGTGGCATTATTACCGTCAAGCCGAGCTGGCACTGAGCATCTCTGGCCCGGTCTCATACCCCTGGGGCCCGAAGCGGCCGCGCTACCCCTATCGGGCGCATGAGGTGAATTCGGCTGGCCGGCTGCTGGCCAAAGGTGCCGAGGCGCTGGGCATGCAATGGACCGAGACGCCGCTTGCCACCGTCTCCGCGCCGCGCGGTAAATCCCCGCCTTGCGTCTATCGCGGCTTTTGCCGCTTCGGATGCTCAACGAATGCCAAGCAGAGCACATTGAACACGTGGATCCCCCGCGCCATCGCCGCCGGTGCTGAAATCCGCGATCTCGCGATGGCGGGGCGTATCGAGGTCAATGATGCCGGCCGCGCCACGGGCGTGCGCTTTCACCGCAACGGCGCCTGGCATTTTCAGCGGGCGCGCAATGTGGTGGTGAGCGGCTATGCCATCGAGACGCCGCGCCTTCTGTTGAACTCCGCGACACCGCGCCATCCCCATGGGCTCGCCAACAGCTCGGGCCTCGTGGGAAAATATCTCATGACGCAGAGCAACCAGGCCGTATTCGGCCGCATGGACGATGAAGTACGCTGGTATAAGGGCCCACCCTCCCTCACCATTACCGAGCACTGGAATTACCAGGACAATAAGGATTTTTTTGGCGGCTATTGCTGGATGGCGCAAGGTCCACTGCCCATTGAATGGGCCTTCATCCAGACCGGCGCGCGCGGCCTGTGGGGCGAGGCACTCCGTCGCGACATGATGAATTACAATCATCAGGTCGGACTGAAAATGGTCGGAGAGGTCTTGCCCGACACCCGCAACCACGTGACACTGGACGATGAGCGCGACCAATACGGGCTGCGCATTCCGCGCATCACATTCTCCTGGGGCGAGAACGACAAGATTCTCATCGACCATGCCATCGGCCAGATGACCCTCAGCATGCAAGCCATCGGTGCGCGTGAAATCTTTGCCCAGCGCGAGGATGCAAATCATCTCGCCGGCACCGCCCGCATGGGGTTTTCGCCCGAGACGAGTGTCGTGAACGCCGATTGTCGCAGCTGGGATATCGCGAATCTCTGGGTGTGCGATGGCTCGGTGTTTCCCACCACCGGCGGCGTCAATCCCTCGCTCACCATCCAGGCCATCGCCTTGCGAACGGCGGACAGAATCAAGGCCATGGCACAGCATGGGGAATTATGACAGCGGAACTCGTGCTGGACTGCCGCGCCCTCATCGGCGAATCCCTTCTCTGGGTGCCCGAGGAAGGTCGGCTTTACTGGGCCGACATCAAGGCCCCCTCTCTGAACGCCTTGCATCTGGCAACAGGCGAGACGAAGCGGTGGCGCGTCACCTCCGAAATCGGCGGCTTCGCGTTGGATGGAGCACAGCACGCGCTCGTCGCCTTGCGCCACGGCCTGTTTTGGCTCGACCTCACGACCGGTTCCGCGGAACTGACCGTCCCATCGCCTTACGACCCCGCCTTGATCCGCTTCAACGAGAGCGGTTGTGACAGCAGCGGCCGCTTCTGGATCGGCGCCATGACAGACCCGGTCGACGGCACACCGACCGGGAAGACAGGCGCGCTCTACAGCTACACCGGCGCCGCCGGGCTGCGCGCATACCCGGATTTCGCCCATATCACCAACGGCATGGCCTGGAGCGCGGACGAAGCCAATTTCTTCATCTCGCACAGCGAGGAGCGGGTCATCTATAATTATCCCTACGACATCGCCCAGGGCAAACTCGGCCCTCGCTTCATCTTCGTCAGGCACACCGGCGAAGGCATCCCCGACGGCGCCGCGATTGACCGGTTGGGGAATTACTGGTGCGCCATGCACGGCGCCGCCTGCCTGCATCGCTACGCGCCAGACGGCGCCTTGGCCGAAGTCGTTCACCTGCCCGTGAGCAAGCCGACCATGTGCTGCTTCGCGGGTGACGGCCTGAAAGATCTCTACATTTCCAGCGCGCGCGACGGCCTGGATGCCGCCACCCTGGCGCGGGAGCCCCTGGCCGGCGGGTTGTTTCGACTGACGCCGGAAATCTCCGGTTTGCCCCGGCATTGGCGTGTCGCCCGATGAGGGCGATTATCCGCGGCTCTGCCCAGGGCGAGCTCCGAAACGCCGGCTGGACTCGCCGTTTGCTCATTGTTCGCTGTCCGTCGCCGCCCATTTGAAGTCCATGGCGACCGCGCGCGCATCCCGCAGAACTCAGTCGAAGACGGCCGCTCCCGCTCGCCGCAGCCTCTGGACTGGGCATCTGCGCCTCTCCCTCGTCAACATCCCCGTGCAGCTTGCCACCGCCACCAACAGCGCCGCGCGCCTCGCCCTCCACCAGATCGACAAGAGATCGCACAAACGCATCCGCTATGAGAAGGTGGCCCCCGGCATCGGCACGGTCGCGGCGAAAAACATCGTCAGGGGCTTCGAAATCAACCGCGGCAATTATGTGCTGATCACGGACGAGGATCTGGACAAAATCAAGCTGGAAGCCAGGCGCACGATCGATCTCGTGCAATTCGTTGACCATTGCGAGATAGACCCGATCTATTTCGACAAGCCCTATTACGTCGTCCCTGACGGCAAGCAGGCCGTCGAAGCCTACGCGGTGCTGCGCGACGCCATGCGCGCCACCGGCAAAATGGGCATCGGTCAGCTCGTCATGCGTGGTCGGGAATATGTCGCGGCACTGAAGCCCTGCGGCCAGGGGCTGATGCTCGAAACCCTGCGCTTCGCCGACGAGGTGCGCCGCGCCGCGCCCTATTTCGCGGATATCGGCACTGACAAGGCCGATCCGGAGCTGCTCGATCTCGCCCGCGACCTCATCAAGCGCAAAACCAAAGCCTTCGATCCCGCCGCCTTCCAGGATCATTACACCGAGGCCCTGCGCGCGCTCATCGAGGCCAGGGCCAGGCACAAGGTGAGCGTCGATGAGGCTACGGACGAGCCGCCATCGCGCGCCAATGTCGTCGATCTGGTCGAAGCCCTGCGCCTTAGCGTGCGTGGCAGTAATCCCCCTCATGCCGCCAAACGCCGTCGTGCCCGTCAGGCATAAAACTGGCGCGCCAGATACGCTCGCCACCTACCGCGCCAAGCGCCGCTTCGGCGAAACCGCCGAGCCCAGCGGCACCGCCCGGCTGCGGCCTGGTGCACGCTACCTCATCCAGAAACATGACGCGAAGCGGCTGCATTACGATTTCCGCCTGGAGCTTGATGGCGTGCTGCTGAGCTGGGCCGTGACGCGTGGCCCGAGTTTTGACCCTCGGGATAAGCGTCTGGCGGTGCGCACCGAGGACCATCCCCTGGATTACGGGAATTTCGAGGGCACTATCCCCAAGGGCCACTATGGCGGCGGCACCGTCATGCTGTGGGACACCGGAAGTTGGGAGCCGACCGGCGACCCGCGCCAGGGGCTGGCCAGGGGAAAGCTCGAATTTTGCCTACATGGCCGACGCCTGCGCGGCCGTTGGGCGCTGGTTCGCTTGCGCCCGCGCGACCGTGAAAAGCGGGAAAGCTGGCTGCTCATCAAGCAGAAGGACGAGCACGCCGGCGAAGCACCAGACCTTCTGGAGCGCGACACCCGCTCCATAAAAAGCGGCCGCTCGATGCGACAGATCGCCACCGGCACCCCCGGCCGCAAATCCGCCCTGCCGCGCTTCCTGCCGCCCGCTCTGGCAACCCTGGTCGATACGCCGCCCATGGATCAAGGCTGGCTGTTCGAAGTGAAATATGACGGCTATCGCGCGCTCATCGCCGCTGACGGCGACGCCGTGCGAATCCACACCCGCACCGGCCTCGACTGGACCGCCCGTTACCCCGCCATCGTCGAAGCCGTGGCCGCGTTAAACCTGCCCGCGACCTTATTGGATGGCGAAATCACCGTCATCGGCAAAAGCGGCGTCACGAATTTCGGCGCCCTCGTCGCGGCGCTGAAAGGCCGCAACCCGGCGCCGCTCTCCTGCTTTCTGTTCGATGTGCTGACGCATGCGGGCAAGGACATGCGCGCCAAGCCACTTTCCCAACGCCGCGCCCTGCTCAAGCGTCTGCTCGGCCACCCGGCCCCCGATGCGCCGCTGCAACTGAGTGAGAGTTTTACTGGCGACCCAGCCGCCTTGCTCACCACCGCCTGTCGGCGTGGCCTGGAAGGGCTCATCGCCAAACGCGCGGACGCGCCCTATCGGGCGGGGCGGCATCCGCAGTGGCTGAAAATAAGATGCACCCGCGGCCAGGAATTTATCATCATCGGCTTTTCCCCTTCCGTGAAACGCCCGTTCGCGTCACTGCTCATGGCCGTGCATGCGCCCAAGGGTCTGCGCTACGTCGGCCGCGTGGGCACCGGCTTTTCAGACGCGGTGATGAACGAGCTCGCCGCCTGGCGCGATGCTCACCGCCGTGCCACGCCTGCCTGTGCCGTGCCCGCCGGGCTCAGCCGCGGCGTAACCTGGGTACACCCAAACTTGGTGGTCGAGATCGCCTTCGCGGACTGGACGCCGGACGGGCTGATCCGCCACGGCCGCTTCACCGGCCTGCGCGCCGACAAACCCCAACAGGAAATTCCTCGCGAGATGCCGGCACCGCACATCACCCACCCGGACAAGCTGCTCTATCCGCATCTGACCAAGGCTGATCTGGCCGCCTACATCCAGCGCGCGACGCCCTTGATGTGGCCGCATGTGAAAGACCGGCTCGTTTCCCTGGTGCGCTGCCCGGACGGCATCGCGCATGCCAGCTTCTTCCAGCGCCATCCCGCGCCAGGCTTCGGCAAGGACTGGGGAGAGCAGGCGTACAAAACCGCCAAGGGCAAGACCGAGCAGTACATCTACCCGGCCGCCCCGGCCGCTTTGCTGGCGGCGGTGCAAATGGACACGCTCGAATTTCATATATGGGGTGCCCGGCGTGACAAGCCGGACGTGCCGGACCGGCTGGTGTTCGATCTCGACCCTGATCCCGGCCTGCCGTTCGCGGATAGTCAATCCGCGGCCTTTCGCTTGCGCGATGTCCTCTCGGCCCTCGGCCTCGCCAGCCGGCCGATGCTCAGCGGCGGCAAGGGTATTCACGTCATCGTGCCGCTGCGCCGTCAGCATCAATTTCCCATTATCAAGGCGTTCTGCGGCAATGTCGCGCGGCGCCTGGCCGATGACGAGCCCGGACGTTTCGTCGCCACCATGCGCAAGGTGAAACGCCAGGGCCGCATTTTTGTCGATTATTTCCGCAACGATGCCGGCGCCACCGCCATCGCCCCTTATTCTCCGCGTGCCCGCGCCAGTGCCGGCGTGGCCTGGCCCTGCGGCTGGGAAGACCTGCCAGATTTTGCGTCCGCCGATGCGATGACCATTCCGCGTGCCCTGGAGGCGTTGGCCGACAGGTCTGATCCGCTGCGCGATCTCACGGCACAGAGGCTTTCCGCCGCCGCCCTGCGTGCCGTGGCGCAAGCCTGATCACCGCCGCCGCCCGCGCCGCGCTTTGCCATCAGATTGATCGGAAATGGTCGCGCCTCGGGCTCAAAGCGGGCCGATTTTCAAGCTTTCGCCCTCCAGCCAGGCTTGCGCGGGTTTGTGCCGCAGCCCCGGATCGAGATCCTCGGCCGCCTTATAGATGCCGTCGATCGCGAGCAATTCGGGATCGAGCTTGCGGCAGAAAATGCGGGCATCGGGCCGGCCATTGAAGCCGGCAATGGCACGGCCGCGCAGTGGCCCATAGACATGGATGGAACCGCCGGCGATGATCTCGGCGCCGGAGCTGACAAAGCCGAGCACGGTTATGTCGCCATGCTCGAACACCAGCGTCTGGCCCGAGCGAACCGGTTCGCGGACAATGAGCGAGCCTGGCGGCGGCGGCGGCGGCGCGTCCTCGGGCACGATCACACCGGTATCGAGCCGGGCGGAGCCGAGCAAAGGCGGGCGGCCCCAGGCATTGATGTTGGTCCAGCCGTCATCATAGCCCTCGACCCCGATGATCCGCAGATCCTGGTCCTCGAGCGATTCGACGAAGCGCGTCAGGTCTCGGCCCTCGCCCGGCATGGCGGCCAGATCGACCACCACCGGTCGGCTCGCGAAAAAGCTTGGCGCGCGCGCCCGCTGCTCATGCAAGGCGGCAAGCCATTGATCGATCGGGTCCTCGGGTGCCACGACAAGGGCAACGAAGGACCGACCGCGGACGCGTATATGGGGGCGCGAGGGGGCGGATGCGGACACCCTGCCGGGCTAGACCGGCGCCGTGGGTCCGTCAATCGACAGAACGGGCTTTTCGAGGCTCTGCGCGTGGCATCAGGTTTCAGCGTGACCCGTCGCCAGGTCAGCCTGAAACGCCAGCCGCTTCGCCGCCGTGGCCCGGTTTCCCCTGGCCGGAAAAAGCGTGCCGGCCAGTCCCAGGCCGAAGCGGGGCATGTTGAGGTAGATGGTTTCCAGCTTGCCGGGTGGCACGATGTAGGTTTCGTGCCAGATGCCGATATCGCCATTGGTGCCCACGCTGCGTTGAAACGCCTGCCAAGCGGGCATGTGGGTTTTGTCGGCGGCGCGGGCGAATGCCTGCAGATGGGCGGCACTTTTCCAATATTGTATCGACGAGAAATTGCGCAGCCCGAACTGCCCGCGCGCGCCAAGCAGGCCAAGCGCCGGGTCCGCCGCCAGCTCCGCCAGCATTCTCGGCATTGCCCGCATCACCGGCAGCCATTTCCACACCTTCCAAAGCCGGTTGATCCGCATGCCGATCAGAAAAACCGCGATTTCCCCCTCCACCTCCGCGCAAACCCGCTCCGCGATGATCTCGGCCATGGCCGTGGGCTCCTTACCCGTCTATCTTTACACCGTAAAGATAGCATCCGCCCAACGTCAAGCCCAATCTTTCCAGCGTAAAAATAAGCCGAAATCAGCGGTCCGGGGCCTCACGGCCCCGGCGGCTTGCCGCCGGTCCGCCACCGGTTCAAGGACCGGTGGCAAGGGGCAGCGCGCTCGGGTAGCGTCTCAGTTTGAAAAAGAAAGTCCGGCACCGGCCCGCACCCCCACCCGGCCACCCACGAGCGTACA
>DAIDIQ010000061.1 GCA_027459285.1 Acetobacteraceae bacterium | reverse complement strand
ACCGCCGGTTGATCGGCGGAGGGAGGGTTGGATGATGCGTCTGACATGCGTGCTCCTGGGGGCAGCCCTGGCGGTTAGCGGCTGCGTGGCGGAGCCAGGGCCGATGGCGCCGCAGGCTGGGGCCAATTCTGGTTTTGCGCCATCGCCGGGCCAGCAGGCAACGCCGCCGGCAGCCGAGGGCGCGGCGCGGGTCGGCCTGCTGGTGCCACTGACCGGCGCCTATGCCGGCGCGGGCGACGCGCTGAAAAAAGCGGCGCAACTGGCCCTGTCCGGGCCCGATGCGCCCGCGCTTGACGTGCAGGATACCACCAGCACCGGGGCGGGGGCCGCCGCCGCCGCCCGCGCCGCCCTTGCCGCCGGCGACCGGCTGATCATCGGGCCGCTCACCAGCACAGAGACCGCCGCGGTGGCGCCGATCGCGCGGGCCGCCGCGGTGCCGGTGCTGGCCTTCACCTCGGACAGCAGCCAGGCCCAGCCCGGCATCTGGGTGCTGGGCCTGACCCCCACCCAACAGGTCGACCGGCTGATGCGGCAGGCGGCGGAAGCCGGCAAATCCAACATCGCCGCCCTGCTGCCGGAAAACGAACTCGGCCAGGATATGGGCGCGGCCCTGGCGGCCGCCGCCAGCCGCGACGGCCTGCCGCCACCGCGGGTGCGAACCTATGGCGCCGGCATGCAGGCCATAACCCAGGCGGTGCAGGCGATTTCTGATTATGCCACGCGGCGCGGCCCGATCGACCAGCAGATCGAGCAGGCCAAGCGCACCGATGACAGGGCGGCGCTGAAGGCCGCCATCGCGGCATCGCATCAGCCCTTGCCGCCGCTCTCCTATAATGCCCTGCTGCTGGCCGATACCGGCACGCCGCTGGCCGAATTGGCCACCCTGCTTCCCTATTATGACGTGAGCGGGGTGCAGATCATGGGCCCGGCGCTGTGGGCCGCGCCCGCCAACCGCAACGGCGCCGGCGCGCTGCTGGCCGGCGCCTGGTATGCCGGGTTCGACCCGGCCGCGCGCGGCCCGTTCGTTACCGCCTATACCGCCCGCTTCGGCACCGCCCCGCCATTGATTGCCGATTTCGCGTTCGACGCCGCCTCGATCGCGCATGTCACGCTGGATGACACGACCGAGAGCCTGACCGCCAGCCTCACCCGGCCCGGCGGCTTTACCGGTGCCAATGGCGCCATGCTGTTGCTGCCGGATGGGCGCACGAGGCGCGCCTTGGGTGTGTTCCAGATCGATCAGGGCAACACCACCATGATCGCGCCGCCGCCCCCCTCGCTCACGCCCAGCAGCTGAGCCGCTGCCGCCCATGGCGCGCGCGCTGATTGTCGGCACCGCGCTGGCCGCGCCGCCGGTGCTTGCCCTGGCGGGGCTGGCCAGCGCCGGCCAGTTGGCCTGGCCGGGGTTTCTGTTGTTCAGCCTTCTCCTGCTGGCGCTGGCGATCGGGTTTGCCCATCTGGCCCTGACCGATTTGTTCCGACTGGCCAACCCGGACGATCAGCCGCGCCTGTGGCCGTTCACGCGCCTCGCGGCCCTGGTCGCGGCGCGCCAGCAAGCCGCCCTGGCGGCTTCGCGCGGGCAGGCGCAAACCGGCCAGACGGACCGGGCCATTCTGGACGCGCTGCCCGACCCGCTGCTGGTGCTGACCGGTGAGCGGGCGCTGGAATACGCCAACGATGCCGCGCGTCGGGCGCTTGGCCAGCAAATGCCGGCGGTGCTGCGCCACCCCACCCTGCGCGGCGCCATGGACCGGGTGCAGACCGCGCAGAAAACCCTGGAAACCGTGGAATTGTTGCTGCCCGTGCCGGTGGCGCGCGACCTGCACGCGACCGTGATCGACCTTGGCGGGCCGATGCGTGATGGCAAGGTGGCGCTGGTTTTCGCCGACCGCACCCAGGCCCGCGCGGTCGAGCGGATGCGGGCCGATTTCGTCGCCAATGCCAGCCATGAGTTGCGCACGCCGCTCGCCAGCCTGATCGGCTTCATTGAAACCCTGCAGGGCCCGGCCGCGGATGATCTGCCGGCGCAACAGCGCTTTCTTGGCATCATGGCCGAGCAGGCCAGCCGCATGAACCGGCTGATCGACGATCTGCTCAGCCTCTCGCGTATCGAGCTGATGGAGCATCTGGCCCCATCGGAACGGATCGACCTTTACCCGCTGCTGGAGCGCACGCTCGAATTATTCGCGCCGCGCCGCGCCCAGGCGCAGGTGACCCTGCAACAGGACATCGCCCCCAACCTGCCGCGCGTGCCCGCCGACCCCGACCAGATTGAGCAGGTGCTGCAAAATCTGCTCGACAATGCGCTGAAATATGGCGGCCAGGGCGGCACCATCCGCCTCACCCTGCGCGAAGCCTCGGGGGGGCGCTGGCCCGCCCGGCCGGGCATCGTGCTCGCGGTCAGTGACGATGGCCCGGGCATTGCGCGCGCGCATCTGCCACGCCTGACCGAGCGTTTCTACAGGGTCGATCGCGGCCGTTCGCGCGCCGAGGGCGGCACCGGGCTCGGTCTCGCGATCGTCAAGCATATCGTCAACCGCCATCGCGGCCAGATGGCGATCGACAGCGAGGAGGGGGCGGGCAGCACCTTCAGCATCTGGCTGCCGGTGGTCGGCTGAGACTGGACAGCGTGCCGGCAGGCGCGGAGAAAGACGCGCGCAACGCAGCGGGGGTGCCTTGGCCTATTATCAGCATGTGCTCCAGGACGATGAACATCTGCTGATCGCCTGCCGGCAGCACTGGATCGTGTTCGGTGGCGCCATCACGCTGGTGGCCATCGCCTTCATTCTGTTCCTGGTCGCCGACGGGTTCGCCAATGCCCCGCTGCTGCGGCTGTTGCTGGACTATTCCGGCGATCTCGGCCTGCTGTTGGCCGCCATCAATTTCGTCACCGCCCTGATCAGCTGGCTATCGACCGAAATCGCCGTCACCGATCGGCGCATATTGTACAAGCGCGGCCTGTTCAGCCGCCGCACCATCGAGATGAACATCAGCAAGGTCGAGACCGTCGATGTCGAGCAGGGGCCGCTCGGCATGCTGCTGAATTTCGGCGATGTCATCGTCCGCGGCACCGGCGGCAGCTTCGAGCCGTTGCGCCATGTCGCGGCACCTCTGCCGCTGCGCAATGCCATTCTGGTCGGGTAGTTCGTGCCGGCTGTCGCGCCCGCTTTAGCGCGATGAGATCAGGTCGGCACCGGCCCGCACCCCCTGTTCTCTATGCCGATCGGCACCTGGTGGTGCTGGACAAGCCGGCTGGCCTGCCCTGCCACCCGGGCCGCGCCGGCGGCCCCTCGGTCGAGACATGGTTTGCCGAGCTACGGCTTGGCCGCGCCGGGCCGTGGCTCGCGCATCGGCTCGACCAGGACACGGCGGGCTGCCTGGTTGTCGCGCGGCGAAAATCCACCCTGCTCACCTTGCAGCATGCCTTCGCGCACGGGCTGGTGGAAAAAACCTATTGGGCGATCGTCCGCGGCGAGCCGCCCCAGCCATCTGGCCGGGTCGAAAACCGGCTGGGCAAAATCACCCAGGGCCGTGCCTGGCGCATGGCGCCGCTGCCTGATGGCAAGGACGCCATCACCGCGTATCGGGTGCTGGCGGCAAAAGGCGGGCTGAGCCTGCTGGAACTGCGCCCCCGCACCGGCCGCACCCACCAGATCCGGGTGCATTGCGCCGGTCTGGGCTGCCCGATCCTGGGCGATGCGATTTATGGCGAGGCCGATGCGCCCCCG
>DAIDIQ010000014.1 GCA_027459285.1 Acetobacteraceae bacterium | reverse complement strand
CAAGCGCAGGGTTGGTGCGGCCCGCAGGCGCAGCCGAGGACACGGCCCTGCGCGCCTTGACGGCACACGGCCGCGGGCTACAGTCGCGGACAAGGTGATGAAGTCAGGAAAGGCGGATCGACAGGCGACGGCCGCTACGTTGGCGCAGACACCACGCAAGCGAAGCGCGCAGGCCCGGATCTCGGAGCCGGGCCGAAGGCCGCGCCGGCGCAGCCGGGGCGGCGGCATTGCAGGGGCGCCAAGCGCAGCGCGGCGGGGATAGCCCGCAGGGCTTTCCCCTGGAGTGCAAGCGCAGCGCGCAGCGCCGAAGGCGCGAAAGCATCGACATCAGACGCAGCAAAAAGAAAGGGTATCCGGATTTTAGTGTGGGAAGACCGCACTAGCCCTTCTTGTCTGACAGCTCTCGTTCGGTAGGTTTCTGGTATCGCAAGGCTTACGCGCTTTTAGCCTTCAGTGTGGGCTTTGTCTGGCGCATGTCGGTGCAAGGAAACAATCAGTGGCAGGTCACCTTGCCCCCGGCTCGAACTGGGGTTTGAGGCGCAGTGGAACGGAAAACCGGGTTAAGCCACGCGCCTAGCTCCCGTGCAGAGAATCGATCAGCGGGCACGACACAGTGCCTCGCTGCGCATGGCACTCGTTGACCAACCGTGACAGCACCGCTTCGATTCGCGTCAGGTCCGCCATCTTGGTGCGCACGTCGGTGAGCTGGAGCGCAGCCAGCTCGGCGGCTTCGCTGCAGTGAGTGCCGTCCTCAAGCTGTAGGAGTTGGCCGACTTCGTCCAGGTTGAACCCCAGCCGCTGGGCGGATTTCACGAAACGCACCCGCGCCACGTCCGCCGATCCGTAGCGGCGAATACTGCCGACGGGCCGACCTGGTTCTGGCAATAACCCCTTGCGCTGATAGAACCGGATGGTCTCCACGTTGACCCCAGCGGCCTTGGCGAAAGCCCCGATGGTCAGTGTTTGCGGATCGTTCACCATCGCGCTTGACTACGTACTTGACTACGGAAGTAACCTTAGCGCATCACGCAACGTCTCGGAAGGAGATCCCTCACATGGCAGACCCCAGCAACGGCCGCGGTGCACTGGCCGCCGGTGGCCTCGCCGCCATCCTCGCCTCGACCTGCTGCCTCGGTCCGCTGGTGCTGATCACGCTGGGTTTCTCCGGCGCCTGGATCGGCAACTTGACCGCGCTGGAACCGTACCGGCCGATCTTCATTGGCGTGGCGCTCGTGGCGCTGTTCTTCGCGTGGCGTCGCATCTTCCGGCCGGCTCGCGCCTGCGCGCCGGACGACGCATGCGCCGTGCCCCAGGTGCGGACGGCCTACAAGGTGATCTTCTGGATCGTCACCGCCCTGGTGCTGATCGCGCTCGTGTTCCCCTACCTCATGCCCCTGTTCTACTGAAAGGAGATTGCCATGAAGAAACTCGTCGCATTGCTCGCTCTGACCGTTGCCCTCAGCGCTCCCGCCTGGGCCGCCACCAAAACCGTCACGCTGTCGGTGCCGAGCATGACCTGCGCCACCTGTCCGATCACGGTCAAGAAGGCGCTGACCAAGGTCGAAGGCGTCATCGAGGCCAAGGTGACCTGGGAGCCCAAGGAGGCGGTGGTAACCTACGACGATGCCAAGACCACTCCGGCCGCGTTGACCAAAGCCACCGAGAACGCCGGCTACCCGTCTACCGTCAAGAAGTGAGCACACGCTCATGACCGAGGCGATCACGCTGCACATCGATGGCATGACCTGCGGGTCGTGCGCCGAGCACGTCAAGCAGACCTTGGAAAAGGTGCCCGGCGTGCGTTCGGCCTCAGTGTCCTACCCACAGCGCCGGGCCGAGATTGAGGCCAGCGTAGGTACCGCCGCGGACGTGACCTCGCTGGTCGCGGCGGTATCCGCACTCGGTTACCGAGCGCAGCTTGCCGATGCGCCGGGGCAACCCAGCGACCTGCTGAACAATGCACAAGAGCGGCTGGGCGGCGAACCAAAGCGCGAGGACGATGAGGCTGCACTGCACGTGGCCGTGATCGGCAGCGGCGGCGCGGCGATGGCGGCGGCGTTGAAGGCCGTCGAGCAAGGGGCGCGTGTGACGCTGATCGAGCGCAGCACTCTCGGCGGCACCTGCGTCAACGTCGGATGTGTGCCGTCCAAGATCATGATCCGCGCTGCCCACATTGCGCATCTGCGTCGCGAGAGTCCGTTCGATGACGGCATTGCCGCCGCCTCGCCGAAGATTCTGCGTAAGCGCTTGCTGGCTCAGCAGCAGGGGCGCGTCGATGAACTGCGCCACGCCAAGTACGAAGGCATCCTGACGAGCACCCCGACCATCACCGTGCTGCGCGGCGATGCCCGATTCAAGGATGCGCACACGCTGACCGTGGCAACCGCTGACGACGGGATGCGCGAGGTGAGTTTCGACCGCTGCCTCATCGCCACCGGGGCCAGTCCGGCGATTCCACCGATCCCGGGCTTGAAAGACACGCCCTTCTGGACGTCGACCGAAGCGCTGGCCAGCGACACGATCCCCGATCGGCTGGCCGTGATCGGCTCGTCGGTGGTGGCCGTCGAACTCGCGCAGGCCTTTGCCCGGCTGGGCAGCAAGGTGACCATGCTGGCGCGCAGCACACTGTTCTTTCGCGAAGACCCCGCCATTGGCGAGGCCATCACGGCCGTGTTCCGCGCCGAAGGCATCGAAGTGCTGGACCACACCCAGGCCAGCCAGGTCGCCTATGAGGATGGGGAATTCGTGCTCACCACCGAACGCGGCGAACTGCATGCCGACCGGCTGTTGTTCGCCACCGGCCGCACCCCAAACACCCGCACGCTCAACCTCGACGCGGCCGGTGTGGTGGTCAATGCGCAAGGCGCCATCACCATCGACCACGCGATGCGCACTACCGTGCCGCACATCTATGCCGCCGGCGACTGCACTGACCAGCCGCAGTTCGTCTACGTCGCGGCGGCGGCCGGCACCCGCGCTGCAATCAACATGACGGGTGGCAACGCGACGCTGGATCTGACGGCGATGCCGGCGGTGGTGTTCACCGACCCGCAGATCGCCACCGTGGGCTACAGCGAAGCCGAAGCGCACCACGACGGTATCGAGACCGACAGCCGCACGCTGACGCTCGACAACGTGCCCCGGGCGCTGGTCAACTTCGACACGCGCGGTTTCATCAAGCTGGTTTCGGAGGCCGGTTCGGGACGACTGATCGGCGTGCAAGCGGTAGCCCCGGAAGCAGGCGAGCTGATCCAAACCGCAGTACTGGCGATTCGCAACCGCATGACGGTGCGAGAGTTGGCCGACCAGTTATTCCCCTACCTGACGATGGTCGAGGGGCTGAAACTCGCGGCACAAACCTTCACCAAGGACGTAAAGCAACTGTCCTGTTGCGCGGGGTAGTGGCTGGGCCTCTTACCTATGCTTCATCGGCTGAATCACAAATTCAGGCTGAAGCGCCGCCTCTTGCACAATGGGCTGAGGACTATTCGAAATACCCCTCTTCGAGTAGCCGCGCCAGCGTCGGGAGATAGGGGCCGTACTCGACCACGCGCGTGATCTTCTTCTTGCGCGTTGCCGCCGTGGTCATCCGCTGGAACACGAAGTCCGTGGTCATTGGGTCGTCGTCATCGACCAACACGGTTTCGATAACCGAGCCATCCTTGCGCGCCTTCTTGTCGTAGAGCATGCGCGCCCGAAGCACCTCGAAGCTGTAACCCCTGCCCATGCGGTTCATGTCTTTGGCCACTCGGTTGACTGACTCAGTATAGGCATTGGTAATCGGCTGCTCGAAGTAGGCGAAGATTTCGTCGTGCCAGTTGTGCACGGCGGTGGTCAGGTCCTTGAACGTGGCCGCCAATTCGGTCGGAATATTGGCCTGCCACTTCGCGCAGGCGGCTTCTGCTGCTGGGCGGGTCTTCTGATCCCAGATCGACAGAAATCCTTCCTTGAGCGCGTGGGCTTCGCTTAGGAGCGGGAACTGTTGGAACCATTCCCGCATCCGGTCCATATCTCTCCCTGTCAGGTCGTGCTGCCGCTTGAGCAGCAGGAACCGCTCGTCCTTGAGTTTGAGGCGCTGCCGGGTGGACAAATCCTTGCGAATGCGCTTGCGCAGCTTCTCCAGCGCGTCGTTCGCCATGCGCTGGATATGGAATCGATCGACCACGATCCGGGCCTGTGGCAGCGTGGCGCGCACCACCTGCCGATAAACGTGGTACATGTCCATCGCCACCCACTCGACCGAGTCCTTGTCCCGCAGGTCGCGGAAATAGGGCATCAACTCGGCTTTGGCCCGGCTGGGGCGGATATCGAACACGGTCTTGCGCTCGACGTTGGTGATCATGGCCCGGTACTGGCCGATGATCTTGAGCTCGTCGATACCCAGCACCCGCGGCGTCCGGAACTGGGTCTTGGCCTCGACCTCCTCGATGAAATCGTCGAAGACGTGGCGGACCGTCTTTTCGTCCACGGCTACTTCCCGGGCAAGGGCCGCAAAGGTCTTGGAGAAGGACTGGTCGCGGATATAACGCACCAGACGCGCCGTGGCTTGGCGTTTTCCATCAAGGTCCGCCACAGGCTCAAACAAGGTCTTGGTGCAGCTTGTACAGCGATAGCGACGGCGCTGGATGAAGATCACGACGGGTTTGCCGTGCGTCGGTGTGTCCTGAAACGACTGTTCCTGTGAGCCGTGACCATGCAGGCGTCCGGTCTTGCACAGCGGGCAGGTCACCCACTGATTGACGCCTTCGGCCTTGACGACGTAACTGTCCTCGCTGGTCAGGATTTCAAGCGTCTTCAGGCTTCGCAGCTGGAGAAAGTCCGTCACTCAGCACCTTGGGCGAACCCACACTGAAATCCGACTTTTACTCTAGCACATCCGCTCAGCCGTCCAACACCAAAATCCATTCTTTGAAAGTGATAGCTACAAAGACCCAAGGAGCCAGAACCCACACCAGATTCCGGATACCCAAAAGAAAGGCGCGTCGCCCCGAAGGACGATGCGCCGGGTTGTCGGCGTGCGATCAGTTCGCCGCCGGTGCAACCATCGACTGCAACTGCTCAATGACGCCGGGTTCGACGAACACGCACGGCTGGTTGGCTGCGATCGGCAAGTTGAACACGCGAGCGAACACCTCGCGTTTCAGGTGCGCCAGGCGACCCGTGCGATATGCCTGTTCGGGCTTTACGTTCGCACCGCCCGCCGGCGAGCCGCTGCGCTGCGGATCGCATTCGATGAGTGCGACAAAGCCATCGTCGGACAGCTTCTGGTGTTCGGCGCACAGGCCCCAGCCGGTGGCCGTGTGGTGCTCCATGCTCGCGCGCAGGCGGCGATCCAGCAGGATGGCGCCGGTGTCGAAGCGAACGCCGCAGACAAGGCAAACGTGTTGTTCAAGGGAAACGTGCGATTTGTCGTTCATGACGATCTCCGGTTGCACGGGCGGAATTGCCCGGAACCGTCGCCAGCACGGCGCAGCGCAAGCAGTCAGGGGGCAAAGCCGGCCGCCAGGACGCCAGCGCGCTATACGCGCGCAGCCCTTGACGGCGAGAACGCCGTGATACGGTGAAGGGAACAGCAAGACCGCCCCACACTCCGCCCGACAATCCGCAGTGCAAGTGGAGCGCGCAGGCCCGCGAGGGCCGAAGGCGTCAGGGATCAAAGCCGGATGGCCGCGACTCGGCACGAGGCGCGGGGCGAAGCCCGCGAGCCCGACGGCGGAACGCCGGGACGCACGAATGCTTTGAATGGAACTACTCTTTGTCCTTCCTGCGCTGCTCGATCCGCAATTGCGCTCGATGGGTAGCTTGCTGCAGTCGCTCCACCAACACGGCGCGCGGCGGCAAGCTGGTCAGGTATTCGGCGACATGGATGCCGGACTTGTCCAATTCCAGCAACTCGATCTGCTCGCGCTTCTTGCCGGTGCAAAGGATGATCCCCAGCGGCGAAGCTTCCTCCGGCTCCCGTTCGTACTTGTCGAGCCAGCGCAGGTAAAGCTCCATCTGCCCCTTGTAGGCGGCCTTGAAGTCTCCGATCTTCAACTCCACCGCTACCAGCCGCCGCAGCTTGCGGTTGTAAAACAGCAGGTCAAGGTGGAAATCATCGTCGTCGATCTGGATGCGCTTCTGTCGGGCCACGAAGCTGAAACCGGCGCCCAGCTCCAGCAAGAACGACTCCATTTCGCGGATGATCGCCGCCTCCAGATCGCCTTCCTGCCAGGTGTCCCGCAATCCCAGGAAGTCGAGGATGTACGGGTCGCGCATGACCAGGGCGGGCGACATGCGCTGCGCATCGCGCATCGTGGCCAGCTCCTTCGCGATCGTCTCGCCCGGCTTCTTGGATAGGGCCGTGCGTTCGTATAGCATCGAGTCGATGCGCTCGCGCAGCGTCCGCACGCTCCAGCGTTCGGCGCCTGCCATCTGCGCGTAGTAGTCCCGCTGGAGCGGGTCTTTCAGCGGGATGAGGGCGATGAAATGCGTCCAGCTCAATTGTCGTATCAGTGATACGACAATCTGCTCGTCGGGAAAGGTGGCGGCGAACTGCACCATACGGCGCAGGTTCTTGACCCCGAAACTGCTGCCGTATTCCTTCACCAACTGCGCCGCCAAGGTCAACACGACTTCCTCGCCGTAGTCGGCCCGCCGGCCCTCCAAGACTTGCGTGTGGATGCGCTGGCCGATGCGCCAGTAGAGCATCGTCAACTCGCTATTCACCGTCGAAGCGGCGCGCTGCCGCGCCGCCTCGATCAGTGTCCGAATGTCACTCAGCAATGCCGACGGCACTGCGGACGATGCCACGGATGACCGGCGCCCGTTCATGCCGCCCCCTCGGCCAGCTGGCGAGCGCCCGTAATGGCTTGGCGCCGGCTCGCCACCAGCTCGGCCGCATCGCGCACCGGCTTGTCCTCGGTGTGAACGTAGTGCATGAACATCGCCACGGTTTTGTGGCCCGTCAGCTTCATGCCTACCTTGGTCGGCACGCCAGAATTGGCAATGTCGGTCGTCGAGCGATGGCGGATGCCGTGCGTGCCGACATGTGGCACACCGGCGGCCTTGAGCACGCGCTTCCAGCCGCTGTAATGCTCGCCAAAGGTCAGGTGCTTGCTCGGGTCGTTGGGCGATGGCAGAACGTAAGGACAGCCTTCCCGACGCGGCGCTGTCGAAAGCAGCCGATAGGCTTCCGCGCTCATGGGCTTGGAAATGCCGCCGGTCTTGCTGTCGGGCCACACCACGCGCCGCTTCTCGAAATCCAGCCAGTCCCATTCGAGCGGGCAGATTTCGGAACGTCGCGCGGCGAACTCGAATTGCAGGCGGATCGCCAGCGGGATGACATAGTTTTCGAGCCCTTCCGCCTCCAGCTTCTCCAAGTGGCGGAAGATCAGTACCAGCTCGTCGTCCACGATGAGCCGGGTTTCCTTGCCAGGTGGGTACATCGGAACGTGCCGGCACGGGTTGGTGCCATCCGGTCGCAGGCCCCATACCTCTGCCATGTTGAACATCTTGCGCAGCACTCCGAAGGTGCGGTTGGCTTCGGCCGGCTTGTAGGCCAGTTTTTTCATCAGTGCCGCGATGTCGGGACGCTTTACGTCCTGCACCTTCATCCGGCCCATGATAGGGATGATGTTGCGGTTGATGACGCCCCAGTAGCCGCGCTGGGTGGTTGGCTTGTTGCGTTGCTTGGAGTAGTCCTCCATGAAGGTGTGGCAATACTCCTTCATGGTCGGTGCCTTGCGGGCGGCGGTCTTGGCCGCGCCGGGATCGCCGCCCCGGCGTACTTCGGCCAGCCAGTCCTGCGCCATGACGCGGGCCTGCTCGACGGTTAGTTCGCCGAACAGTCCCAGGGCGGGCTTGCGACGCTGGCCGGCGTTCGTACGGTACTGGAGCATGAACACCTTGCGACCCGCTGGAGTAATCTTGCAGAGGAAACCCGGCACGGCGGTATCTCGCAGTTCAACCGCCTGCGCTCGGGGCTGCGCCGCATCGACGGCGCTCTTGGTGAGTTTGATCTTTGCCATGCTGACTCCTCCGGCACCCCGGTTTCCAGGTGCCACGTGGGAGTCACGCGGGCGGAAGCCGGGTCAAGTTGCTGAAAGCACCGGCATAGGATGGACTGACCTAAGTCCTTGATAAACCTGCCACAGCGAGCCAGGTCGTAGTCCAGCGAAGTTCGGTGCTGGAGTCATCGTGAAACAAAAAACCACCGGTGCCGGACTTGCTCCATAAGCTTCGCCGGGCAGGCGCGCCTCACCAACACTTCGCTCCTCACCCTTTCTTTTTCACGCTGTCCGTTGCCGCGGGCAATGGCTTAGCATACCGCCATGCGCCGCTTTCTGCCGTTCCTGCCATTGCTGTCGCTGGCCCTGACGCCAGCCTTTGCCTTCGCGCAAGCCCCCGACATCCGGGACGCGCTGCATCAGCAGGATTGGCAAAGCGCGCTGGCCGACGCGCATGGCATGCCGGATCCGCTGGCGGCGAAGCTGGTGACCTATTTTCGGCTCGAGGCCGAGGGCGCGGCGGGGGCGGCGGAGATTGCCGGCTTCGTTGCGGCCAATCCGGATTGGCCCAACCTGGCCCTGCTGCTGAAGCGGCGCGACGAGGCGCTGGCGGCCACCAGTAATGATGCCGATGTGCTGCCGCTCTGCGCGGCAAGGCCCGCGGTGCCGGCGCCGCGGTCTGGCCCGGCGCTGGCGCGCTGTGCCACCGCCGCCGCCGACACGGGCGATGCGCGCGACGCGGCGGCCTATGCGCGCTCGGCCTGGGTCGCCGGCTTCGAGGACCCGGGGGCGGCGGCGGCCTTTCTGGCCCGCTTCGGCGGCACGCTGACGCCGGCGGATGAACAGGCGAAATTCCTGGCCCTGCTCGGCACCGATAATCGGGCGGCGCGGGCTGAATTGGCGCGCATCCGCGGCGACGATCACGCGCTGGATGCGGCCAGGCTCGCGCTGCGGACCGGCGCCGCCGATGCCGATTCGCTGCTGGCTGCCGTGCCAGCCCATCTGCGCAACGACCCGGGCCTGGTGTTCGACCGGCTGCGCGCGCTGGAGGTGGCGGAGCAGACCGGGCCGGCCTTGGCGCTGTGGCGATCGGCCGGCTTCGCGGCGGAACGCCGGGCCGGGGCGCCGGATGCCGGGCGCTTCTGGGCGCTCCGTCAGCGGCTGGCGCGGGCATTGATGGGCACCAACCAGGCCAGAAGCGCCTACACGCTCGCCGACGACCAGATGCTGACCGGTGGCGCGCTGGCCGCGGAATCCGCGTTTCTGGCCGGCTATGTGGCGCTGCGCGGGCTGCATGCGCCGAGCCTGGCGGCAACCCAGTTCCAACGTCTGGCGACCTCGCGCTCGGTCATCAGCCAGGCGCGGGCGCATTTCTGGTTGGCGGTGGCGGCGCATGACGCCGGTGATGCGGCAACCGCCGCGGCCGAATATGCCAAGGCGGCGTCATTTCCGACCACCTTCTATGGCCAGGTGGCGGCGTTGCGGGCGGGCGCCACCCCGGCGGCCCTGGCCAGCCGGATCGATACTCTGACCGACCCGGGCTGGACCAGCCAGCAGGCGCTCGATTTTGCCGGGCGGGAGTTGACGCGGGCGGCGGCACTGCTGGTGGCCTGGGGCATGCCGGAACGGGCCCGCGCATTTCTGTTGCAGGTGGATTTGCTCGCCGATGATAACGTGACCCGCAGCCTCGTCGCGCATCTGGCGCTGGGGCTTGAGTTGCCCGACCAGGCGGTGGCGGCGGCCCGGCTCGCGGGTCGCTATGGCACCATGCTCGCGCAAGCCGGCTGGCCAACCCCGTTCACCCCGCCCGCGAACGGGCTGCCGGCGCCGGTCGCGCTCGGCATCATGCGGCAGGAAAGCAGTTTCGATATCGGCGCGGTCAGCCCATCGGGCGCGCGCGGCCTGATGCAATTGATGCCGGCGACCGCGCGCGAGATCGGGCGCAGCTTGGGGCTGCGGGTCGATGTGTCGGCGCTGACCAGCGATGCCGACGCCAATATGCGTCTGGGCACGGCGTATCTGGCCGGGCTGGTCGGCAAGTTCGATGGCGCGCTGCCCCTGGCGATTGCCGCCTATAATGCCGGGCCGCATCGGGTTACTGCCTGGATCGAGGAAAATGGCGATCCGCGCGGCCAGGGCGCGCAGACCATGATCGACTGGATCGAGTCGATCCCGTATGCCGAGACACGCAATTATGTCGAGCGGGTGATCGAGAACATCGTGATCTATCGGGCCAAGGCGCATGAGGCATTGCCATCGCCACTGAATTCATGAGCGCGGAGGGCACCCGTCTGGCGCGCCTAGTGGCGGGCGTGGGCGGCATCGGCGCGGCACCGGTGGCACCTGGCACGGTGGCCAGCCTGGCCGCGGTGCTGGCGGCGCTGCCGCTGCTGGCGGTCGGCCACGTGGCGCTGCTGCTGGGCTTCGTGCTGGTGTCCGCTTGTGGCTGGCTTGCCTGCCGCCACAGCGGCGCCGCCGACACCGACCCCGGCTGGATCGTGATCGACGAGGTGGCCGGGCAGTTTCTGGCGGTGGCGGCGCTGCCGCGGCCGGGCATGGCCGGGGCGGCGGCCGCCTTCCTGCTGTTCCGGCTGTTCGACATACTGAAGCCCTGGCCGGCCAGCGCCGTCGACCGCCGGCGCGACGCCACCGGCATCATGGGCGATGACGTGGTGGCCGGCGGCATGGCCGCGCTGGTGCTGCTGGGCGCGCGGCTGGCACGCCCCGGCTGGTTTGCGCCATGAGCGGGCTGATGCCGGCCGACCAGGTGGCACTTGCCCACGCGGACCGATTGCTGGCACTGCTCCGCGCCCGCGGCCTCAGCCTGGTCACCGCGGAAAGCTGCACCGGCGGGCTGATCGCGGCGCTGCTGACCGCGCTGCCGGGCGCCAGCGATGTGGTGCTCGGCGGTTTCGTTACGTACAGCAACACCATGAAGACCATGAGCCTGGGCGTGTCGGCGCGGTTGCTGGCGCGGCACGGCGCGGTCAGCGAGCCGGTGGCGAAGGCGATGGCCGAAGGCGCGCGCAAGCGTGCCGGAGCGGACATGGCGGTGGCGGTGACCGGCATTGCCGGCCCGGGCGGCGGCAGCGCGGAAAAGCCGGTCGGGCTGGTCTATCTTTCGGTCGCGGATGGGAAGCAAACCCTGGTCGAGCGGCATCTGTTCGCCGGCGATCGCGCGGCGGTGCGCTCGGCTAGCGTATTCGCGGCATTTGCCGCCCTGCGCGTGCTTGCCGGCCCGATCACCCTCTGAAACATCGGCCTGGAGACAGATTAACGCTTCAGATCCTATGAACACGTGTTGCGGCCAGGGGATGGTTGCGGCGGGGGTGACGATGGCGGAATGGTTTCTGGCAGTTTTCTCAACGCGCGTTGAGACCCAGCGGAACTGCCTGGGCTTGGAGAAGCAGCGCGCGATGAGGTGGCGTTGCGCATCGAGGTGTTTGTCGGGTCCACCCGACGCGGCGCGCCATCTCTCCATCGTGGTGAATGTGCCAAGCGGTCTCGGAACTGCACCGGCCGTAATCCGACCTCAGAGGAGCTCAACCGCCAGCGCCCGGGGCTTGCGCCATCGGGGCTCGCATCGGGCGTCCGCTGCGGCGTGGCCAACAGCGATGATCAGCGGGACGACAAGATCACGCGGCAGCTGCAGCGTCTTCGCTACCTTGGGCGCGCAGAAGCCTTCCATCGGGCATGTGTCGAGGCCGTAAGCACTGGCAGCCAGCAGGAAGGATTGAGCGGCGTAAAGGGAGCTGCGCACAGTCCAGTGCCGCACTCCCATCCGGCCCAGAGGCAGCAGGCTGTTGGCCGGCTGCACCAAGGTGAATAGGCTGACCAGTGGCGACCAGATCGGCCAGACGCCAATACGCAGGAAGACCCGCGACTGTTTCAGTTCGGCGCGGTGATGAGCGATGCTGCGCTGATCCAACCCGCAATCGCCTGCCAGATGCTGGCCCCAGGCATTGAGGGTTTCCATCGCCAGTGGGCGGCCAGCCACGACGA
The DNA here is from genome assembly GCA_027459285.1 of Acetobacteraceae bacterium. Lineage (GTDB taxonomy): Bacteria > Pseudomonadota > Alphaproteobacteria > Acetobacterales > Acetobacteraceae > JAJXVA01. Next base: position 4,881 of record DAIDIQ010000014.1, on the reverse strand, counting down.
CCACCAACGCTGCCGCCGTGCGCGCCGCCGCCTGACCGTTGCAGAGCGGCGCGATCGCCGCCTTCAGCGCCGGACTGCGCACGCAAAGGAAACGATAAGGCTGGCTGTTACGGCTGCTTGGCGCCAATTGGGCCTGACTGCAAATTGCTAGCAAAGTGGCATCGGAGACGGGCTGGCCGTCGAATCGGCGCACGGCCCGTCGACGGCCATTCAGGCGCGCGAAGTGATCAGCGGGAGAGTCGTTTGCGACTATGTTCATGCCGCTATAATGTAAGTAGAAGCTTGGATATGCTACTTGCATTCAATCATGGTGTCTCGGGCCGACGCCGGGCGCTGGAAAGGTTGGACGAACATGCGAAAAGCGCCACGCCAAGCCCGCGCCAAGCGCACGGTTGGCTTGATCCTGGATGCGGCAGCTTACATTCTCGCCGAGCACGGGCTGGCCAATTTCACTACCAACAGCATAGCGGAACGCGCAGGGGTGAACATCGCGTCCCTGTACCAGTACTTCCCCAACAAGGCCGCGATCCTTCAAGCGCTGCAGGTGCGCCATGCCGCCACGCCAGACCAGCCAGAGGCGGTCCTGATGCGCGAGCGACTGGCGGACCTGCCTCTGACCGCGGTGTTGCGGGCGATGGTCGACGGGGCGGTCGCCGAGCACGCAGACAATCTCGCCATGCACCGCGCCCTGCTGACAGCGCTTCCGCGAAGCGCCCGCGATGACAATGCGCCCGGTCGGCTGGCCGATTTGGCCGCCTTGCTCGGCTCGAAGATCAGGCCAGACGTGGATCCCGATATGAGCCTGTTCATCGCCCGTCACGCCCTTCTTGGCGTAATTGACGAGGCAATCTGCGCCCAGCCGGAGTGGCTGACCAATCCGGTCTTTGCCGAAGAACTGACGCGTCTGCTGACTGATTACCTCCATCCCGGGCGCCGCAAACGCTATTCCCTTGTCTAGGGGGGAAGCGGACGGATGACGGTCAGGGGTAGTCCGTGCTGCTTGGAACCTACCTGCCGCAACACAATTGACCTGCCCCGGAGGATTTCCTCCACCTGGAACTATCTTCCGGACCTTGAGAGAACGGAATCAAAGCAAGCGCGACTTACGGAAGAGCAGATCATCGACAGGCGCCGTGAGGCGGAGATCGTGCTGGAGCAGGGGCGTTATAGGTGCCCCAACGAGTAAGGCGGGCTGAAGGTGCACCAACCGCGTAGGACGAAGGATCTGAAGCGGGAGGATGCCCGGCTGGGGCAGACTGTATCGGACCTAGCGCGGCGGCAGATAGGGGTTCGGCGTGTCCGGCGCGCCATAATCGCCCTGGGCGGCGCGGCGCCTGGCCTGGACCTTGCGTTGATAGGCACGGATATCGTCGAGCGTGACATAGCCTTTGTGCTGGCTGTCGATTTCATCGAAGTGCCGCGCGATCATGGGCATGTGGCCGGCGCGTGCCTGGTCCAGCGTCAGGTGGCCGTTCGGGCTCGCGCTGCTGAAACGCTGGCGAAAGCGGCCGCCAAAGCCCGGGTGCGGCCGAAAGCCGACGCCGCGATGCGCGAACCAGCCGCGCCCGAAACCGCCCCCGAACCGGCCCGCATGGCCGCCAAAACCACCATGCGGCTGTGCCGCGGCCGGCACGGCAAGCGCCATGAGCACCGTCAGGCCTAGCAACAGGGAACGCATCGGCTCCTCTCGCGGTTAGGGGTCAGAGCGCGGGGACGCCACTGGCCGGCAGTTCAGACCCTGGCACGCCGTAAATCTCTCTGGCTCGCTTGAGGAAAGCGTTAATCATCCGTCGCTGCGCCTCGTTGAACACCACACCGATCGCGCTTTGTAGAAGCTTGCTGCGGAATTCGAAATCGACAAAGAATTGCACAACGCAACCCTGCGTGGTGCCGCCCGGCATCGGCTTCGGCGTGAAGCCCCAGCGATTGTTCAGGTATTTGAACGGCCCGTTCTCGTAGCGCACCTGGATGAGGCGCGGCCGGTCCAGCGCGACCCGGCTGGTGAAACTCTCCCGGAACGGACCGAACCCGATGGTCAGATCGGCCACCAACTCGGCGTCCGTGCGGGCGCGAACCAGAGACGCGGCGCACCAGGGCAGGAATTCCGGATATTTGCCGACATCCGCGACCAGGTCGAACAATTGCTCGGCGGTGTACGGCAGCAGCCGCGTTTCGGTGAAGCGGGTCACGCGTGGCCGGGGGCGGCTTGGCTGGTGGCCAGGCGCGCGGCGCGTGCCTCGCGGAGCGCCAGGAAATCCGCGTCGGCGTGATAGGAGCTGCGCGTGAGCGGGGTGCAGGACACCAGCAGAAAGCCGCGCCCGCGGGCGATGGTCGCGAGCTCCGCGAATTCATCCGGCGGCACGAACCGCGCGACCGCGGCGTGCTTCGGCGTGGGCTGCAGATATTGCCCGACGGTGAGGAAATCGACCTCGGCGACGCGCAGATCGTCCATCACCTGCGTAAGCTCGGCCCGGTCCTCGCCAAGGCCGACCATCAGGCCGGATTTGGTGAAAATGGATGGATTGAGGGCCTTCACCTGGTCGAGCAGGCGAAGCGACTGATAATAGCGCGCGCCGGGACGGATGCCGGGGTAAAGCCGCGGCACGGTTTCCAGATTATGGTTGAACACATCCGGCGCGGCGGCGGCAATGATGTCCACCGCACCCGGCTTGCGCAGGAAATCGGGCGTCAGCACCTCGATCGTGGTCTCTGGCGCGGAAGCGCGAATGGCGGCGATGACAGCGGCAAAATGCCGCGCCCCGCCATCCGGCAGATCATCACGATCGACCGAGGTGACGACCACATGGCGCAGGCCGAGCCGGGCCACGGCATCCGCCACCCGGGCGGGCTCGGTGCCATCGGGCGCCGCGGGCAAGCCGGTGGCGACATTGCAGAAGGCGCAGGCGCGGGTGCAGACATCACCGAGAATCATCATGGTGGCGTGGCGCCGCGACCAGCACTCGCCGATATTCGGGCAGGCGGCCTCCTCACACACAGTGGCAAGCCCGTGGTCACGCATCAAAGCGCGGGTTTCGAAATAAATCGGGCTGTTCGGCGCACGCACCCGGATCCAGTCCGGCTTGCGGGCAACCGGCTGGCTGGCGCGGGCCTGCTTTTCCGGGTGCCGGACGCGCGGCACGCGATGATCGATGTCGACCCGTGTTACCATGCGCAAGAAGTGACTTCCGGTCCCGGTTGCGTCAAGCCGAACCACGTGAGCGCCGATCGCCGTTCCGCCATGAAGGCGGCGCGTGGGTAGTGGCTCGGTCGCCGGGTGCCCTGTGTTACTTCAGCCGGCGCATGACGCGCATTTTGCGCGAGGCGTAGCGGGCGTCGCGCGCGGCTTTCTTCTCGGCGCGGATCTGCTCCTCGCGCGCGGCGAGTTCGGCGGCGCGGCGGGCCGCTTCCTCCTCGGCGGCGCGGCGGGCTTCTTCCTCGGCGGCCTTGATGGCGGCAAGCCTGGCGCGCTCGGCTTCCTTTTCGCGTTGGCGTTCGGCCATGCGCTCGGCACGGGCGGCGGCAATGGCCTGGCGCTCGGCCAGACGCCGCTGCACCTCGGGGTCGTTCATGGTCGGCGCGGCTTTGAATTTCTCGAGAAGGGCCTGTTTGGCGGCCTGCGAAGCGTTGCGCCTTTCCAGCGCGTTGTCCTTGAAGCCCGGCATGCGTTCCTTTCGGGATTGTCCTGTCAGTGGCGGCGCGTCGGGGCCGGAAAGCGCGATGAGCACGGCGCGACGGCCCGCGCCGTGAGGCGTGGGCAGCGCTAGATACTGTTCCGCTAGCGGTTTTGGTAGGGGTTGGCACGCCACCCGCGCGCATTGCCGCCCTGGTAAAGATGCGTGGCCGCGTCAGACCGGGAAGTTATCCAGCAGCCGCACCGGCCCAAGCCTCGCCGCGACGATCAGGCGGGCGGGCGAGGCCAGGTCGTGTTGCTCGCGCAGCGAGGCCGGATCGACCAGCGCCAGATAATCGACGGCGAAGCCAAGGCCGGACAGCGACGCCGCGGCGTCGGCGCAACAGGCCGGCACGGGTTTGCCGGCGCGCATCGCATCGATCGCGGCGAGGCAGGTGCGCGGCAGGGCGGCGGCGAGCGCGCGTTCCGCGGCCGAGAGATAGCGGTTGCGCGACGAGAGCGCGAGCCCGTCCCCGGCGCGCACGGTGGGCAGCGCGTTGATCTCGACACCGAGGCACAAATCCTCGGTCATGCGACGAACCACCTGTAATTGCTGCCAGTCCTTTTCCCCGAACCAGGCGAAGCGTGGACGCACGAGCCCGAACAGGCGCGTGACCACCGTGGCCACGCCCGAGAAATGACCGGGACGACGGGCACCCTCCCAGCCCAGGGCCGGGCCCGCGACCTCGACCCGCGAGGCATCGTCGGGCGGATAGATGGTCGCGACCTCAGGCAGGAAGGCGAGGTCGCACCCCGCGTCCCGGAGCCTGGCGAGATCGCCCGGTTCATCGCGCGGGTAGCGGGCCAGATCCTCGTTCGGGCCGAACTGGGTGGGATTGACGAATATCGAGGTCACCACCGGCGCCTGCGCCCGCGCCGCGCGCACCAGGGCCAGATGCCCGTCATGCAGCGCCCCCATCGTCGGCACCAGGGCGCGGCCCGGCAGGTCGGCAAGGGCGGCTTGCAAGTCGGCACGGGTGCGGGCGATCAGCATGGTGCCGCTTATCAAGCGCGTCGGGGCAACGGAAGCCCCCGGAAAGTTCCTGTAACGTTCAGGATCGCGCGGACACATCGAGACGTTTCGTAACAGCATCACAATCGCGTGATATTTTGAACGTAACAAGAACCCAGACTGTGGGCAGTGTCTCAGTTTGAAAAAGAAAGTCCGGCACCGGCCCGCACCCCCTGCCCTGCCACCCATGGCAGTGTAC
>DAIDIQ010000272.1 GCA_027459285.1 Acetobacteraceae bacterium | reverse complement strand
CGGTGCTGCCCAGATCATTGATGGCCACGACCTCGACATCATCCCGCGCGGCCTCGATAATGGCGCGCAGCACCAGCCGGCCGATCCGTCCAAACCCGTTAATCGCGATCTTTGTCGCCACGTTGCTCTCTCCCTGCCCCGATCGTGCGCGCCAATAGAACAAATATGGGCAGAAAGGCTAGTCGCTCTTCGATAGTCAATTGCTTGCGGAAGAACGGCAAGCCTGACTTCGTATCAACCCTGCAACGCGATTTTGGCGGGAGGCACGAAACTGGGCGGATTCGGTAAAGCCGAACCCTGGAAGGCGTCACAGATATGACACATGCTTCGATTGCAGGAACGCTTCGACTCAAATTGCCTTACCCTTCAAGCCTGAGCCTGTAAGTCAGAGCTACTTGAACGTCTCAAGTTAATACCACTGTCCGAGTTAACCTAAAACGATCGCTCTCTTGCGTAAGTCACTGGCCATAAAACACTCCCCGGTGAACATGATGTATGGCCCCCTGCGTCACTGCCGGGCCTTGGATATTCCAATCCTCGCAGGATGCCAGGCAGGAGGTCACCGACCACAATTCCACGATGGCGCTAATAGCGATGTCGTTGGCGCGATATTCTGTCCTGCTTTTGGTCTGCATTGATATCGCGCGAGCCGAGACGTTCCTGTCCTGCTGCAAATGCTGACGATCAGATCTTCGGTACGAAGCGGTCTCCGTTCAGGTCGGTCTTGGCCGCTGTGACGAAGGCGCGGATCAGGTCGGGGTCCTTGACCCCGCGACTGCTTTCCACGCCCGAGGAGACATCGACAGCCGTCGCGTTGCTGGCGGCAATCGCGGCGCGCACGTTCGACGGGGTAAGTCCGCCGGCCAGCAGCCAGGGCTTTGCTGACGACCATTGGCGCAGCAGGCTGGTATCCAGCCTGGTCGCGTTACCGCCAGGCAGGCTGGCGCCATCGGGTGGCGCGGCTTCAATGACGTAGCCGTCGATCGCCTCGTCGATCGCGGGCAGGTCAGCCGCGGTTCGCAAACCGACGGCACGCCAGACCGTGATCCCGAACAGGGCGCGCAGTTCGGCCGCGCGTTCAGCGTCGGTATAAAGCTGCAACACATCGAGCGGCAGCGCATCGAGCGCATCCTCGATCGCCCGCTCGGTTGGCTCGACGAACAAACCAACGCGCAGCGGCCCGGGCCCGTGCCGCGCAGACAAGGCCTCCGCCATGGCTGGGGTTACCGCGCGCGGCGAGCTTGGCGCAAACACGAAGCCGAGAAAATCAGCCCCGGCGGCGCAAGCCGCATCCATTGCCGCAGGAGAATTGATGCCACAAATCTTTACTTTGATCATCTTACAAAGAATAAATCAGAAACCCCGACGCTTCGTAAAAAAAATAGCCCAAAAGGCCAACAGACCCCGCGTGGCAGGCCTGCCGGCTGCATCGCATACCCAGCATCAACAAGCGTGTACAAAACCAAGATCACAAAAGTTTCTCGGTTCTTTTTTTTCAAAAAAGAACAGACTTTTCATGTCACCATATCAAGAATTTCAGCCGCCGCTACCGCCGGGTCCGGCGCCTGCGTGATAGGGCGGCCGACCACGATGTGGCTCGCGCCCGCGGCCATAGCATGTTGCGGAGTCATCACCCGGGCCTGGTCGGCTGTGGCACTGCCCTGCGGGCGTATGCCGGGCACCACCAGCAGTGGTGCGGGCCCAAAGGCATCGCGCAGCATCGCCACTTCGTGGCCGCTGCAAACCAGCCCATCGGCGCCCGCGTTCAGTGCCATTTGCGCCAGGCGCAGCACCTGCGCCGTGGCCCCGCCTGGCACGCCGCATTCGGCCAACGTCGCATCACTCAGGCTGGTGAGCACCGTAACCGCGAGCAGGCGGGTGCGCATACGCCCCTCAGGGCATGCCGCCTCGGCCGCGTTCCTGGCGGCTTCCAGCATATGTGGGCCGCCGCTTGCATGCACTGTCAGCAACGCGGGTGGCGCCGCACAAATTGCCCGCACCGCGCCGCTGATGGTGGTTGGAATGTCGTGCAGTTTCAGATCGAGAAAAACCGGCTGGGTGAATTGCGCGATGCCGGCGGGGCCATTGGCGCAGAAGAATTCAAGCCCAAGCTTGATGAAACCGGCATAGGGTGCGACCAGACCGGCCCAGTGCAAAGCTTGGTCCAGGGCGGCGGTATCAAGCGCAACGATAAGCGGCGAGGGCATGGGCAGGCTTCTGGCTTCCGCGCGGGCCCGGCTCAGCTTTTTTCCGCCAGCGAGGCGGCGGTGCCGGCATTGATCCGCTCCCGCAGTTCCTTGCCGGCCTTGAAGAACGGAACGAATTTCTCGTCCACCGGCACGGTCTCGCCGGTGCGCGGGTTGCGGCCGGTGCGCGCGTCCCGCCGCTTGACCGTGAAGGCGCCGAAGCCCCGCAATTCCACCCGCGCACCGCGGGCCAGCGCCGCGGTGATTTCATCGAAAATCGTGGCCACGATCATTTCCACGTCGGCTTGTTGCAAATGCGGGTTGGCGGCGGCGATTTCGCCGATCAATTCGGACTTGGTCATATTTCCCGCGACCCCTCAACGCACGCTCAAGGCTGCCAGAGCGATACCAGACCGTCAAGCGTAACATGTTGGGGGAAAACAAGTTCCATCAGCCTCTGTAGCCAATCCGGCAACATCGCGCGGCCAAGCAGCGGGAAATCCCGTTTCTTCTGACCGATCGTGATGATGGGCAGGTTCGCCGGCACCCCGTGGGCGTCGAGATAGGCCAGCGCGTCATGGCGGTCGCCCAGCGCGTCGATCAGGCCAAGCTGCAACGCCTGTCGGCCGGTATAGGCCCTGCCATCAGCCAGCTTCAGCACACGTGCCTTGGTCATGTGCCGCCCGTTTGCCACCATGGTGACAAACTGGTCGAACATGTCGTTGACCAGTCCTTGCAGATAATCATGCCCGGCTGGGGTCAGCGGCACGAACGGGCTCGGCTGGCCCTTCAACGGACCCGAGACGATCTGGGTCTCGGCCACGCCTATTTTGCCGAGCAGGGTGGAAAAATCCGGCGCCTCCAGAATGACGCCGATCGACCCGGTCAGCGTGGCGGGGCTCGCGTAAATTCGCGCCGCCGGCAGCGCGATCATATAGGCGGCCGAGGCTGCCTCGGCTCCCATGACGGCGACCAGTGGCTTTTTGGCGGCCAGCCGGGCGAGCGCGTCATGCACGGCAACGCCCCCCGCGGCAGAGCCCCCTGGGCTGTCGATCCGCAGAATAAGCGCCCGTGCCTGCTTATCGGCGGCCGCCTTGTCGATGCGCGCAACCAGGCCGGGATCGTCGGTAATGATGCCATGGATGCGCAGCGCATCGATGTGCGGCCGGCCGGCGGCGTTCTGCCGATATGAAAACGCGGCGCCGGCGCCCATCAGCGCCAACACCGCGATCACGCGCCAGAAAGTCAGGCGCTTCTTCAACACGGCCCGGTCAAGCAGCCAGTCCGTGTCCAGGCTCATGCGACAGCAGCCGGATCACACATCCTGCGATTGTTGATTACGCCGGCGGATCGCCGCGCCCAGAATATCACCGAGGCTGGCTCCCGAATCGGCACTGCCGAATTCGTCGATCGCCGCCTTGTCCTCGTCGACTTCCTTGCCCTTGATGGTCAGGGCCAGCTTGCGTGCCGCCCGATCAACCGAGACGATCTTGGCATCGATCGTCTCACCAACGGCGAAGCGTTCCGGCCGCTGGTCCGCCTTGTCGCGCGCCAGTTCGGCGCGGCGGATGAAGCCGGTCAACGTGTCGTCCACCTTCACCTCGATCCCGTTGGACTGCACCTGGCTGACCACGCAGGTAACGATATCGCCCTTGTGGAACCGGTCCAGCGCGCCGGAAATCGGGTCCTCCTGCATCTGCTTGATGCCGAGCGAAATCCGCTCCTTCTCGACATCGACATCGAGCACCTTGGCCTTGACCACCTGGCCCTTCTCGAACTTGGTCACGGCCAATTCGCCCGGCTCGTCCCACGAGATGTCCGAAATATGCACCATCCCATCGACCTCGGCGCCCACGCCGATGAACAGGCCGAACTCCGTGATATTGCGAATTTCACCCTCGATGATCGAGCCGATCGGATGCTGGTCGAGGAACAATTCCCACGGGTTGCCCTGCACCTGCTTGATGCCGAGGCTGATGCGCCGCTTGGAGGCATCGACATCGAGCACCACCACCTCGACTTCCTGGCTGGTGGCGACGATCTTCCCCGGGTGCACGTTTTTCTTCGTCCAGGACATTTCCGAGACGTGCACCAGCCCCTCGACCCCCGGCTCCAGCTCCACGAAGGCGCCGTAATCGGTGATGTTGGTAACGCGCCCGGTATAGCGCGCGCCCGGCGGATATTTCGCCTGCGCGCCTTCCCACGGATCGACCTCGAGCTGCTTCATGCCAAGGCTGATGCGCTGCGTGTCGGCATTGAAGCGGATCACCTGCACCTTCACCGGCTGGCCGATCTGCAAGGCCTCGCTCGGATGGTTGATCCGGCGCCAGGCGATATCGGTGACATGAAGCAGGCCATCGACGCCGCCGAGATCGACGAAGGCGCCGTAATCGGTGATGTTCTTCACCACGCCGTCCAGGATCATGCCTTCCTTCAGGCCCTGAATCAGCTCGCTGCGCTGTTCGGCCCTGGTTTCCTCGAGCACCGCGCGGCGGGAAACCACGATATTGCCACGGGCGCGGTCCATTTTCAGAATCTGGAACGGCTGGGGCGTGCCCATCAGCGGCCCAACATCGCGCACCGGGCGGATATCCACCTGGCTGCCCGGCAGAAAGGCGACGGCGCCGCCGAGATCGACGGTAAACCCGCCCTTCACCCGGCCATAAATGGTGCCATTGACGCGCGTCTGCGCCTCGAACGCCTTCTCCAGCGCGGTCCAAGCCTCTTCGCGCCGCGCCTTCTCGCGTGACAGCACGATCGAGCCGTCGCGGTCCTCATAGCGCTCGACGAACAATTCGATATGATCGCCGGGCTTGATTTCCGGGTTCGGGCCGAATTCCTTGAGCGCGACCCGGCCCTCGCTCTTCAACCCGACATCGACGATCGCGAATTCGTCGGTCAGGCGCAGCACGACGCCGGTGACGACCGACCCGTCGAAGCCGCTATCCTGGCCCAATGTTGCGTCCAGCAATGCGGCGAAGTCTTCGGCCGGGCGTTCCGCGCCGGCGGTGTTCGATGCCATTCTTTTCTGAGTTCCCAATGTTGCCGGCAAAACCGGCAGCGTGTTGGCGCGATCGATCAACCGACCGCGACTACCCCATGGGGGCGATTGCGTGCATGCCGCGGGCGTTAGGCGCAGGCTGCCCCGTCTGTCAAGGATAAAGCGTCGTCTGTCGGGTTATCGTGAGACACGCCTGACCGGCGCCCAGCCCGGCACCGACCCGCACCCCCACATGCTTACGTTAAGTCCGGCACCGGCCGGGGGCGTGGCGCTTGGTGGGGCGTTTCATCTGATCGGGCTGGATGGCACGGTGCTGTACCGGCC
>DAIDIQ010000268.1 GCA_027459285.1 Acetobacteraceae bacterium | reverse complement strand
CGATCTCTACGATTTGCTTCGTCTCGGCCCGACCTCGGCCAATTGCTCGCCGGCCCGCTTCCTGTTCCTGAAATCCCAACTCGCCCGACAGCGCCTGCTGCCCGCCCTCTCCCCCGGCAACATAGACAGTGTCATCACCGCTCCCGTCGTCTGCATCGTCGCGCACGACCCGCGCTTCTTCGACCATCTGCCGCAACTCTGGCCAGGCACGGAGGCGCGCGGCTGGTTCGTCAACAACGAGTCGTTCGCCACCGAAACCGCCTTCCGCAACGGCACCCTGCAAGGCGCCTACCTCATGCTCGCCGCCCGCGCCCTCGGCCTCGATTGCGGCCCCATGTCCGGCTTCGACAACGCGATCGTCGACCGGGACCTCGTCGCCATGCACGGCTGGCGCTCCAATTTCCTGGTCGCGCTCGGTTATGCCGACAAACAGGAATTACCCCCGCGTCTGCCGCGGCTCGATTTCGATCTGGCCTGCACGATTTTGTAGTGAAATTTTTTGTATTGAAGTTTTTTTGGTTCTTTTTGTTCACAAAAAGAACAATGTCTTAAATTCCCTTAGTCGTGATGCGGCGCTGCCTTGGTTTCCGCCAGCGGCAACCGCACCCGTGCCCGCAACCCGCCCAGCGGGCTTTCCTCGAGCATGATATCTCCGCCATGCGCCCGGATGATATCGCGCGCGATCGTCAGCCCGAGCCCGGTGCCGCCGGCGGCACCGCTCTCGAACGGGCGAAACACGCCTTCGCGCTGATCGGGCGGAATGCCCGGCCCGTCATCATCGACCAGAATCCACACCGCGCGCGCGGAAATCTCGGCCGATAATCTCACGTGGTGGGCATGCTTGCCCGCATTATCGATCAGGTTGGCAATGGCGCGGCGCACCGCGTCGCGGCGCAGCCGCAGCGCCGCCTGAGGCGGGGGACCGAGCGTCATCGCCACCCCGGCGCGGCGGGCGCCGTCGGCCAATTCCTCGAGCAGGGGCGGCAGTGGCACCAGGGCGGCCTGTTCGATACGCTCGCCGCGCGCGAAGGCCAGGTAGCCATCGATCATCCGCTCCATCTCATCCAGATCGGTTTCCATGCCGGGAATATCAGGGTGCTCCGGCAGCATCGCCAGATTCAGCCGCAGCCGCGTCAGTGGCGTGCGCAGATCATGCGAGACCCCGGCCAGCATTTCCGTGCGTTGCGCCAGAAAGCGGCGGATGCGTTCCTGCATGCGGTTGAAGGCGGTCGCGGCGCGGCGCACCTCGACCGCGCCCTCGGGCTTGATCATGCCGGGATCCTCGCCCAGGCCGAAGGCTTCGGCGGCGCGCGCCAGCCGCCCGATCGAGCGCACCTGGCGGCGCACGAACCAGGCGGCGATGCCGAACATCAGCGCCGCCACGCCCACCAGCCAGAGCAGGAATAAATAGATCGTGCCGGTATCCAGCCGCTTGCGCGGCGCCTTCACGTCCAGCACGCCGTCTCGCAACTGGATGTGCAACAGCACCTGGCGCGGGTCGGTGGTCCAGTCCATGTCGAACTTGCGGTGCAGGCGGGCGGTCAGCGCCCGCCGCAGATCGTCATCGGCCGGTCCCAGCACATTGGTGCCCCGCCGTGGCACCATGCGCGCGCCGGGCCTGAAGCGCATCTCGAGGTCGAACCTGTCATGCGCTTCCCACAGCAGCCAGTCGCGCTGCGCCGGCCAACGGTCCATGGCGTCGATGATGGCACCAATTTCCCCGGCCACCGCGCCAGACAATCGGCGCGACACGAGATCGAGGTGGCTGCCATAGAAAATCTGCAGCGCCACGCCGTTCAGCACCAGCAGTGGCACCAGCATGATCAACATCAGCCGCCCGAACAGCGAGCGTGGCAAAAGCCGTTTGCTGGCGCGGCTCATGGTGGCGCCTACCCGCCCGGCTTCAGCACATAGCCGCGGTGGCGCACGGTTTGCAGAAAGCGTGGCTCACGCGGGTCGGGCTCGATTTTGCGGCGCAGGCGGGTCACGTGCACATCGATCGCCCGTTCGCCAGCCTGGTCGGCGCCCAAGGTCTCGGCCAGTTCCTCGCGCGTCAGGGTTTCGTTCGGCCGGCGGGCCAGGGCCGCGAGCAGGGCTGCCTCACCGCCGGTCAGGTGGGTCACGCCGTCCGGGCCGCGCAATTCGCCGCGTTCGGGGTCGAACATCAGGGCGCCGAGCGGCACCGGCCCACCCCGGCCGGTGGTGGAGAGCGGCGAGGCGGCGCGGCGCAACAGGGCGCGCAGGCGCAGCAGCAATTCCCGCGGCTCGAAGGGCTTGGGCAGGTAATCATCGGCGCCGGATTCGAAGCCCTCGATCCGGTCCTCCGGCGCGCCACGCGCGGTCAGCAGCAGCACCGGCAGGGCGGAATTCGCCTCACGCAGGCTGGCCACCAAAGCGAGCCCGGTTTCGCCCGGCATCATCACGTCCAGCACCAGCGCATCGGGCGAGAGCACGCGCAACTTGTCGCGCGCATCGGCGGCGGTCTCGGCGGTGATGACGCGAAACCCGTTCTCGGTCAGGAACCGGCTGATCAACGCGCGCAGGCGCGCATCATCATCAACCACCAAAATCAGCGCATCGGCGCTCATGCCGGCGGCGGTGGCAGGCCGACCGCATCCTGATAGGCGTCGGCCAGCATCAGCAGCGTCGCCTCGGCGAA
>DAIDIQ010000256.1 GCA_027459285.1 Acetobacteraceae bacterium | reverse complement strand
ATGGCGCCGCCATCGAGATTGACGGTGTCGGGGGCGAGGGAAAGATCGCGGATGCAGGCGAGGGACTGGGAGGCGAACGCCTCGTTCAGTTCGACGACGCCGATATCGGCGATGGTGATACCGGCGCGGGCGAGGGCTTTGCGGCTGGCGGCGACGGGCCCGATGCCCATGAGTTCGGGCGCGCAGCCGGCGACGGCGACCGCGGCGATGCGGGCGAGCGGGGTGAGGCCGTGCCGCGCGGCATAGGCTTCCGAGCAGACCAGCACGGCGGCCGCGCCATCGGTCAGCGGCGAGGACGTGCCGGCCGTGACCGAGCCCGCCTGGTCGAAGGCGAGTTTCAGCCCGGCCAGGGTTTCGCGCGTGGTCTCGGGGCGGATACAGCCGTCCTGCGCGACCTCACCCGATCTGGCCGGGATCGGCACGAGTTCGGCGGTGAAGTGCCCGGCCGCCTGGGCGGCCGCGGCCTTTTGCTGGCTGGCGAGGGCGAATTCCTCCTGGGCGGCGCGGGAGATCTGCCATTTTCGGGCGACGTTCTCGGCGGTTTCGCCCATCGGCATGTAGGCGCCGGGAATTTCGGCGGCGAGGCGCGGGTTGGGCATCGGGTTGAAGCCCGTCATCGGCACGCGGCTCATGCTTTCGACGCCGGCGCAGAGGAAGGCGTCACCCGCGCCGAGCGCGACGCGGCCGGCGGCGATGTGGATGGCCTCCATCGAGGAGCCGCAGAAGCGGTTGACGGTGACGCCGCCAACCGATTGCGGCAGGCCCGCGGCGAGGCCGACCAGGCGGGCCAGGTTGAAGCCCTGCTCGGCCTCGGGGAAGGCACAGCCGAGGATGAGATCCTCGATGGTGTCGGGCGGGAGGCCGAGGCGCTGGACCAGACCCCGCACCACGGTGGCGGCGAGATCGTCCGGGCGGACGGAGCGCAGCGCGCCTTTCTGGGCGAAGGTGAAGGGGGAACGGGCATAACCGGCGATCACTGCGTGGGACACGGAATTGGGGCTCCTGGCCTGGCTATCAGGCGGCTTGTTCGGACTTGGTCAGTAATTCCTGCCGCAATTCCTTGCGCGACAGCTTGCCGACCGCGGTTTTCGGCAGTTCGGCGCGGATTTCGATGCGGCTCGGCTGCTCGATCGGCGAGAGGGCGTGGCGCAGATGCGCCGCGAGATCCGGCACGGTGGCGGTGCTGCCGGCGCGGAGCGTGACGAAGGCGACTGGGGTTTCGCCGCGATAGGCATCCGGCGCGCCGACCACCACCGCCTCGGCCACCGCGTCATGCTCGTAAAGCGCTTCCTCGATCACGCGCGGGTAGACATTATAGCCGCCGCAGATGATGATGTCCTTGATCCGGTCGGTGATGAACAGATAGCCGTCATCGTCGAGATAGCCGATATCGCCGGTGCGCAGCGCGCCATCGATGAAACTGGCCGCCGTTTCCTCGGGTCGGTCGAGATAGCCTGCCATGACCTGCGGGCCGCGCACGCAAATCTCGCCCCGCTGGTTGGCCGGCAGCATGGCGTGCGGCGGATCGGCCGCGCGGATTTCGATCGTGGTCCAGGCCGCGGGCAGACCGACCGAGCGGGGCCGGACCAGCCCGTCGGGCGGGTTGCACGTGACCAAGGGGGCGGCCTCGGTCAGGCCATAGCCTTCGACCAGGCGGGCGCCGGTCAGGCGTTCGAAGCGCAGGCGAATTTCCTCGGGCAATGGCGCGCCGCCGGAAATGCACACGCGGATGGAGCCGATATCGATGCCGTTTTTTTCCGCCGCGTTGGCGATGGCGCCGTAAATGGTGGGCACGGCGTGCAGCACGGTCGGCCGGTCACGCGGGATGGCGCGCATGATTTTATCGATGTGAAAGCGCGTGTGCAGTTGCAGCTCGGCGCCGATGGCGATGCCGGTGTTGAGCACCGCGGTCATGGCGAACACATGAAAGAAGGGCAGCACGCCCATCAGCCGTTCCTGGCCGGGCCGCAGGCTGGGCATGTGGGCGGCGATCTGCAGGGCGTTCACGGCCAGGTTGGCGTGGGTCAGCATGGCGGCTTTCGGCACCCCGGTGGTGCCGCCGGTATATTGCAGCACGGCGAGATGCGCGCCTGTCAGGGACGCACTGGTGGGCGTGCCATAGGCGCGGGCGGGCCGATAGGGCACCACGCTGGCCGACCAGACCGGACGCGCCAGCAGGCCCTTCCGCACGAAGGGCAGGGCCACCGCCTTGAGGCGCGGCAGGACGCCGGCCATGGAACAGACGACGAGCCGCCCGAGACTGGTTTGGCCGAGCAGGGGCGGCAGCTTGTCATAAACCGCCGCGAGATCTGGCGCGACCATCAGCGTGGTCCGCGAATCCGTGATCTGCTTGGCCAACTCGGCCTCGGTGTAGAGCGGATTATAATTCACCACCACGCCGCCGATGGTCAGGATGGCGTAATAGAAAATGGCCGAATAGGGCGTGTTGGGCAGGCAAAGCCCGATACGCGTGCCGGGACCCGCGCCGAGCGACTGCAACATGGCGGCGGCATTGTCGACCTGGGCGTTGAACTCGGCATACGTCCAGACCCGCCCCTCATAGCGCAGCGCCGGACGGTTGGCGTGGGCCGCCACCGCGTCACGCAGCAAATGCGTGAGAATGAGCCGGTCCGGGTCCGGCATGGGCATGGACATGACAACACTCCCCGGCTTTGTGCTGCCCCGATGCGCGGGGCGCGGCGCCTGATGCGGTTTATGTGGCGCGCGGCGGCGGGCCGGGCAATTGAATCCCCTGCAGGTTGGAGTTGAACCGGCCGGGCGATGCGGGCGCGCGCCGCGGCAGCCTTGCGGCATCCGGCAAAACAACGCGAGACTTGGCCGGTGCCCGACGGGTGCGGACCCTGGCCGGGCGGCCTGGCGGGCATGGGGCAAAGGGTTTGCCGCAAAAGGAGACTGGCATGGAGCGACGGCGGATGCTGCTGGGCGAGATCGATCTGCGGACCGCCATCGGCATCGAGATCGGGCCGCTTGCCTCGCCGCTGGTGCTGAAGGCGGAGAGCGACATACGGTATGTCGACTACACCGATACCGAGACGCTGCGCCGCACGCTGCGGCACCCCGATGTCGCGCCGGCGGATCTGGTCGAGGTCGATATCATCTGGGGGCAACGCCCGCTGCACACGCTGCTGCCGCGGCCGATCGATTACGCGTTGGCCAGCCACGTGATGGAACATGTGCCGGATTTGATCGGCTGGCTGCTGGAATTGCACGCCTGCCTGCGGCCGGGCGGCAGGCTCGGGCTGGTCATTCCCGACAAGCGCCACACCTTTGATGTCTATCGCCAGGAAAGCGGCATCGGCGAGATGGTGGAAGCCTATCTGGAACAGCGCAAAATGCCCAGCCGGCGCCAGGTGTTCGAGGCGATGGCGCTGTCCAGGGACGAGCCCGCCGACACGTGCTGGAGGCCCGAGGCGCGCGGCGCCGGACTGCCGGCGGAAATGCTGGCACGCCTGCCTACCGCCTTGGCGTGGTGGAAGGAGGCAGCCAGGCAGGCGCCACGCTATATCGACGCGCATTGCTGGATTTTCACGCCCGACTCGTTCCTGGATACGGCCGAGGCGCTGGCCGCGTTGGACTGCTTTCCGTTCCGGATCGGGCTGTTCGCGCCAACCGAGACCGGCGCGATCGAGTTTCTGGTGCGGCTGGAAGCGGTGGCCCGTGGTGAGCATGAGCCGGTGCTACGCTCGATCA
>DAIDIQ010000128.1 GCA_027459285.1 Acetobacteraceae bacterium | reverse complement strand
CCATCACGGCCGCATTCGCAGCAAGCCGTTGATCATCCCGTAATCAACCACCGGCGCCGCCTCGGTCTCATCCAATGTCCGCCAATATTCCTGCTCGGTCGCGTCCGCGCCTGGCATGAAGCTTGCCAGCAAAGCCTCGTTCGCCGGCAGAAAATGCGCCGCCAGATACCGCCGGACATAGGGCCGGTAATAAAAAGCCCTGACCCGCGCGCGGTCTTCGCGGGTCAACTCGACCCGCAAATCACGCACCGCCGCCGCCGCCGCGTCCTGGCCCAGAATCTTCGCCGCCCGCAAAGCCTCGTAATGTTCCAGCAGCAATCCCTGGTTGCTGCGTTCGTCCGGCCGGCGCAAATCCGCGGCGCGCACCCGCCCGCCGATCTGGGCCAGGAAATCGCTCAGAATATCCCCATCGCGCAGAAATGCCGGCGCGAAGGTGCGAACCCGGATCACGATTTCGGGCACAGCCGCCCGCAACTTGGCCAGGGTCCGGTAATACTGACAATAGGGGATGAAATCATCATGCACCAGAAACTCCACCACGCCCGGGCTCGTATGGTGATAGCGCACGCTCTGCAGAAAGGCACTGATCGCGCCATGGTCCTGCCGTGGCAGATAGACGATTATCTCGGGCAGAAAGCCCCGCCGCCGCGCGTTATTCACCACCCGGGCAGTGGCGAACACATAATAAAAGAATAATTCGGAGCTCAAAATCACGTCCGCCGATTCCCGCCCGCCCGGCGGCGTCAGCAAATACGCGAACATCGGGTCGACCATCTCGCCCGGCCCCTCGCACATCAAGGCGTGCATCGGCGCCAGATTGCCGCACATCACCCCGCCAGTCGCCGCCACCTCCGCCATGTCCTGGAACCCGAACGGCGCGAATTCCGCCGGCAGCCAATACCCCGCCTCGGCAAATATTTCCGGGTTCAAATGCAGGCAATACTGCAAATACGAGGTCGCGGTCTTGGCATGCCCGGTATGGATATAGCAGCGCCGCATGGTGGCCCGTGGCGTCAGCCGAGGCTCAGGCAGGCGGCGCGCACCTCCGGCCCGCTCGTCGCCACCCGCAACGGCCGCCACGCGCTGCCCACCAGAATTTCACTACCAGAGAAACGGGATTTATAGGCCATCTTGGCGCTTTCCGGCACCCAATAGCCCAGATACACATGCGGCAGGCCAAGCCGCAGCGCCCGCTCCACCAGCCACAGAATGGCAAACGTGCCCAATGACCGCTCGGCCAGGCCCGGCTCATAGAAGCTGTACACCGCCGAAAGCCCGTCGCCCAACCGGTCGGTCAGGCAGGCGCCGATCAGCCGGTCATCCGGGTCACGGAATTCCACCATCACCGTGTCGATCGGCGTATCTTCCACCATGGCGCGAAAATCATAGAAGCTCATCGTCGCCATATCGCCATCGCCGTGCCGCGCCTGTTGATAGCGCTGGAACAGTTGGAACTGCTCGGCGGTCGCCCGCGCCGGCACCTCGAACCCCTCGGTCGCCGCGTTCGCCCGCAGCACCCGCCGCTGCGTGCGGCCGGGCCGGAAATCGGCGGCGCGAATGCGGATCGGAATACAGGACTGGCAGCCGGGGCATACCGGCGCATAGGCAATATTATGGCTGCGCCGGAACCCCGCGCGTGACAGCCGGTCGTGCATCATATCCGCGTCCAGCCCGGCAATTTCCGTCACGATCTTGCGTTCCACCCGGCCCGGCACATAGGGGCAGGGCAGGGGGGCCGTGGTATAAAAAAATTGCGGCCGGCGTGGCGCGGTAAACGTCATGGCGTCGGCGCGTCCGCGCCCGGAGCCGCCCGCGCCCGTCCTCTCCGCGCGCGTCCCGCCCGCGCCTCTCCCGCCCCGCCCGAACGCCGCCCGATCGTCCCTGTCATCACGCTCCGGTCATGCACGCAATGCTGCCACACGGCGCGTGGCCCACACACCACACTCCCAGACCGCGGGCATGGGCGTCAATGGGATAGTTCTCCCTCCGCCTAGCGCGACGCCACCACCACCAGCCCGGACAGAATATCGTGCAGCGTCCGATTTTCCCGCGTGAACAACGCCACCAGCAATATCGGCGCGAACACCGACATCGAGGCCACATACAGCGCCGTCCACACCACCGCCTCGAGTGGCGTCGGCCGTCGCAGCGTATCGTGTTCGCCAACCCGAATGCCCACCAGGCGCATGCCCGGCGTCGCCGAAAGGCTGGAGCCCACGAAAAACGCCGAATAGACGAACGGCACCGCCGGCAACAGCACATACAAAATCCAGCCCAGCCCGAACGTCACCAGCCCCAGCACGCCCAGAAACAGATGCAGAAAAATCAGCACGCCGGCCAGAATGACCACATCGATCACCCAGGCCAGCACCCGCCGGCCCAACACCTCGCGGGTTGCCCGGGCTTCCGGCTGATAGGTAAAATCGCTCATCGCCATAAGCCTTTCCAAACGGCCTGCCCGATCACATGGTGGCCTCAATCGGCCGGCACCAGATCAAGCCGGGCGGCAACAGTATCGGGCGCCTTGCCCAGCGTCATCGTCCACCCGTTCCGCCAGCGGCGCAACAGGCTCGCGCTCTGCCCGCTGAACGGGTTTCCGGCCTGTCCCGGCGCCACCATGAAGCGGCTGCGGTCCAGATCGGCCAGATCATACACGCCCCGGAAACTCGCCGCGTGCACATCGTCAAAATCAAGCCCGGCCCCCTCGGCCATGCCGGCGCGGCCCACCGTCGTGTCATCGCCGCTCGCCGCGATCCGCCGCGTCGTCAGCGCCCCCAGCACCGGCAGGCGGCCAAGCAACGGGTTGGCGAACACCGCCTGGTGCGCCGCGCCCCAGCGCCAGCCGGCGGGTGAATTTCCCTGCCGCCGGGCAATGAAGCGCGCCGCCTCGTCCATTGCCACCCCCATCGCCGCGTCACACTCGCCGCCGCACCAGCGTCTGTCCTGGCGCGCCACGATGCCGGCCACGAATTCCAGCCGCGGCCCGGCATCGGCCACCGGCACATGCCAGCGCGCCAGCGCATCCAGCGCGAATTGTTGCAGCCAGGCGTTGAAAATCAGCGGTTCCGGCCGCCCGCGCGCCATCAGCCCATGCCAGCCACCAAGCCGCGCCAGCGCCGCCCGGCCCAGCGCCGTGCGCGGCCGCGCCCGCAACAGCGCCGGCAGGATCTGCGCGGCATAGGTGCTGGTCACGTCCACCTGCATGCGGGTGAATTCGCTGACGCTCGCCTTGCCGCCCGCCGCCAACAGCGCGCGAATCCGCCGCGCCCGCCAATCGCCATACCAGTCGCGCCCCAGAAACACCGGAAAATCCGCCGGCGCCGTGCGCTCATTCGCGTTCACCAGCCGCCCCGATGCCGGCGCCACGATGTGCGGCAGCGCGTCACCGCTGGCAAAGCCGATCCAGTCGAACCGGCCGTCCGCGCCCTCGACCGGCGCCTCGCCATCGCCCGCGCGCCGGATCGGCACCCGGCCGGTCATCGCCATGCCGATCCCGGTCGCGTCCGCCACCAGCAAATTCTGGGTCGGAGAGGTAATCAGCGGCGCCGCCGCCAGCGCCTGCGCCACCGTGCTCGCCTGGTTCAGCGCCTCCAGCCCGGCCCCCGCCGCGGTATCGGCCGGTTGCAGCCCGGCCATCGCCACCGCCAGCACCTGGCCCGGCTTTGCCCCCCGCACCAAGTCGCTGATGACCGGGCCGTGCCGCGTCTCGCGCACCCGCAGCGCCACGTCGCGGCCGCCCCGCACATGAATGATCTCGGTCCGCGTCGCGTAGGGCAGCGGCCCGCGCGGCCCCAGATAATGCCCCGCATCCACCGCCGTCTCGATGAACACGTCCTGGGTATCGGTGCCGCTGCTGGTAAAGGTCCAGGCGATGTGTGCATTGCGGCCAAGCACCAGCATCGGCAGGCCGGGTGCGGTCGCCCCCGCCAGCACGCCATGCGGCGTATCGATCCGCGCCAGATACCAAACCCCCGGCAGGCTCAGGCCCAAATGCGGGTCGCCGGCCAGCAACGGCGCCCCGGTCACGCTGTGCGCGCCATCCACCGCCCATTCATTGCTCGCCGTCGCCGGCCCCACGAACGCATCGCCGAAGCGTGGCACCAGCGGCACCAGGGCCGCCGCCAACCGCGTAAGCCCAGGCGTTGCCGCAAGCTTCGCCTGCGGCCCCGGCGGCTCGGCCTGCGCCGGCCACAAGCTCGCAATCATCGCCGCCGGCAGTGTGCCGCGCAGCGCCAGGCGCGCCAATTCCTGCCGATAATTCCCGGACAAGTACAGCGTCATCACCTTGCCCCACAGCAAGCTGTCCACCGGCGTCCATGGCCCTGGTCGCCCGAACAGCAGGCATTCCGGGGCAATCCACCGCCCGCGCGCGGCAATCTCGGCGTTCACCCCGCGCGCATAGGCCAGCAGCAGCGCCTTGGTGTGCGGCGGCAACAGCGCGTAATCGGCCGCCGCCCGCCGCCGCAGCCCCAGCGTGCGCGTGAATTCATCCAGCGTCAGCGCCGATTTGCCGGCAAGCGCCGCCAACGTGCCAGACCCGATGCGCCGTCCCAACTCCATCTGAAACATCCGGTCGCGCGCATGCACGAAGCCAAGCGCCGCGGCGGCGTCCAGATCATTGCCGGCCTTTATCCAGGGCACGCCATCCGCGTTGAACCGCACCGAGACCGGCATGCTCAGCCCGGGAATGCGCCCCACCGCCCGCGCGGCCGGCAGGCTTGCAGAGACCAGCCCGGCCAGGCCCACGCCAAGCGCCACCAGCAGCACGGCCAGCCCGGCCACGATCCGGCCCGCCCGCCGCCAAGCCTTGTGTCTCATGTCGGCCTCGCCTGATGTCGCGGCAAGCATACAACCCTCGACAGACCATGTGCCATGCGCCACATCACCCGTCGCGGCGCGGCCGCGTGCCCCCGCCGCGGCGCGGCCGCGTGCCCCCTCCGGAGCGTTCATGAGCGTCAGCACCGAAGCCGCCCCCGCCCGCCTGGCCAGCGCGACGGTCATGCCCATCCTGGCGGCAATCAGCCTGTCGCATCTGCTGAACGACCTCATGCAGTCGCTGCTGCCGGCGCTCTATCCGCTGCTCAAACAGCATTACGCGCTCGATTTCGCGCAGATCGGCCTGCTCACCCTCACCTTTCAGGTCACCGCCTCGCTGCTGCAACCCGTGGTCGGGCAAGTCACCGACAAGCGGCCGATGCCCTTCTCACTGCCCATCGGCATGAGCATCAGCCTGTGTGGCCTGCTGCTGCTTTCGGTCGCCGGCAGCTATGCGCTGCTGCTGGTCGGGGCATCGCTGCTCGGCTTCGGTTCGGCCATTTTCCACCCGGAATCCTCGCGCGTCGCCCGCATGGCCGCCGGCGGCCGGTTCGGCTTCGCGCAATCATTGTTCCAGGTCGGCGGCAATGCCGGCCAATCCCTGGGCCCACTGCTCGCCGCCTTCGTCGTCGTGCCGCGCGGCCAGATCGCGCTGGCCTGGTTCGCGCTCGCCGCCCTTGTCGGCATCACCCTGCTCTGGCGGGTCGGGCTTTGGTATGCGGCCCACATCGCGCAACGCGTGCGCCGCGTCAGCCACGCCGGCCCCACCCTTCCCCGCGCCCAACTGGTGCGCGCCATCGCCGTGCTGGTGGCGCTCATGTTCAGCAAATTCGTCTATCTCAGCAGCCTTTCCTCCTATCTGATCTTCTATCTCATGCACCGTTTCGCGCTGTCCCTGCAGGCGGCGCAATTGCATCTGTTCCTGTTCGCCGCGGCGGTTGCCGCCGGCACCTTCATCGGCGGCCCGATCGGCGATCGCATCGGTCGCAAGCACGTCATCTGGGTCTCCATTCTCGGCACGCTGCCGTTCAGCCTGGCGCTGCCCTATGCGGGTCTCGGCCTCACCGACGCGTTGCTGGTCGCGATCGGCCTCGTGCTCTCCTCGGCTTTTTCCGCCATTCTGGTTTACGCGCAGGACCTGCTGCCCGGCCGCATCGGGCTCATTTCCGGCCTGTTTTTCGGCCTCGCCTTCGGCTTGGGCGGCGTCGGCGCCGCCGGCCTTGGCGTGCTGATCGATCATACCAGCCTCGATTTCGTCTATCGCCTGTGCAGCCTGCTGCCAGCCCTCGGCGTGCTCGCCGCCTTCCTGCCCCGCACCCGCCAAAACACGTTGGCCTCCGCCTAGCCCGCATCCCAGCCGCCCGACACGCGGTAACAGCCAAGGCCAAAATCCCTGACGGGGACTGATATGTTGCCCAACCGGCAAGGTGCCCGCGCATCGTGCCGGCCGGGAAAAATCGCTTGGTTTGCAGGCTCGTCATCATAATCACGCACAGCGTCTGATTTCCGCGCGGTGATCAACCAGCGCGCGAAAGCACTGGACATAATTGCTTAAAATACGTTAACCCCAACAGGCCACAACCTGAGCGGGTAAAACGGCATGAATACATATCCTGAATTGTGCAACGCAAAACGCGTTCGCTTTTCTGGCTGGAGTCAAACATTTTGCGCAACCGTAATGTTTGTTCTGGCGCTCCTGCTCAGCGCCGCCCGCCCCGCCCACGCCGCGGCGCCTTACCAGGGCATTTACACGATCATCGACCCGTATCTCCCCGCCAGCATCAGCTTGCTGCAAACCGCGGCGCAAACCCCCTGCTCATCGCCCACCGCGCAAACCGTCACGCCATTCTGTGGCGCCAGTAACGGCATATTGTTGCGCCTGCATTGGTGTAATTTTGAGCTCAGCCACATCACCAACAGCGCCGGTCAGCCTATTCCCTCCTGTCACTATTTTTTGCAGTTCAGTAACGGCTATGGCAGCCCGGGCGTGCAGATCGTCTCCCCCGACGAGGTCAGCCCCTGCGCCGGCCGCTATGATACCTGCAGTGGCAGCACCACCAGCATTCTCGGCGGCACCCTCGCAATCATTCAGCGCATCAATGTCCAGCGCGCCACCACAGGCCTGCCGCCTCTTATTCTCTCGGTTGGCATGGCCGCCGGCGTCGGCACGCCGCAATCCGTGCTGAACACCGTTGGCACGGTCGATGTCCCCGTGCCTTTGCCGCCCGCTGCATCCGGTACCGCCGAATGCGGCCGGCTACCACTTTCCTGGAAGCCGCAATTCAC
Source organism: Acetobacteraceae bacterium (assembly GCA_027459285.1). Taxonomy (GTDB): domain Bacteria; phylum Pseudomonadota; class Alphaproteobacteria; order Acetobacterales; family Acetobacteraceae; genus JAJXVA01. The sequence goes on along the minus strand of DAIDIQ010000128.1, from coordinate 5,756 downwards.
CCACGCCTACGAGGCCGCCTACGATGAGCTGCTGGCCTATATCGCCTCGCGGTTCCCTGCCGGCGCGAACGTCATGGTGGTGAAGGTAGCCAACATCACCGGAAACGATCTCGAATACCAAATGCCGGGACAATCAGCGCCTGTCATCATGCCCACCGATCCAGGCCCGCCGGGTCCGGGTGGCGCGTTGCAGTGTTCCTCCGTGATCCCGGGCGCAAACAGCTGGCTGTCGGCCTACAACTCCCAATCCCTGCCGGGTATGAATTTCAGCCAGGCAGCCGAAACGTCGTTCGGGACGGTCATCGGTCATCTCTGGGCGACCCTGAAAAATGATGCATTCAATCAGGCCATTCTCTCAATCGCGGTCGCTAACGGAGAAGAATTCGCCAATGTCGATTGCGGGACCTCCGGCGACAATGTTTGCAGCGTGCAGCCCCAATCCGTCGGTGACTGGAGCGACTACTATTTTCAGAAATACGTCCAGGATCTCTTCGATGCTGGACTATCCGGCAGGGCTGCCGCCACTGCCTACGCCACTCTGCGCTCTGATGGTTTCGCGCTCGCTCCTCAACAATTGGCCGTCAATTCAACCAACCTCTCACAGAATTCTCCTCAATCATTGCAACAGCTTTCGTGCAATATGAACAACACAAATCCCGTCCATGCGCCGATCGAGACCCTCAACGGTGGCCCGGTGCAAGTTCTCGGCGTGGGTTCGCTGGTGGGATGGCAAACCGCCACCAACAGCGGTCCGCTGTGCGCCGTTGCTCCGCCAAATTACGGAACCATCATGCAAAATGGCATCAATGATGGCGGCCTCTACATCGAAGTCGAGACGGATGCCGCCTTCACCGATATCGCGACCTGCAGCCCTTACCTCGATACCGCCCTGACCAGCCTGCTGCAGGCAAGCCCGTCGCAAACATGCGTTTATCCTCATCCTTGAGTGTCACCGCATTCACCCGGCCGAGACCGAAAAAACCGAACACCCCGTCCGGGAAATATCAGGAGAGCACAGGTCTTGACAAACTCGATCGCGCCTGGTGAGACACTCGACCTCTACACCTCCATCCTGGCCGGTGATCGGCTGGATATTCTCGCTGGCAATACGCCAGGTGCGGCCGGCGGAACCGGGCTGATCGGCCTCTATACATCGCTCACCAATGCCGGCGTCATCAGCATCTATGGCGGCATCGATGGCGGTGCTGGCGGCACCCTCGCCATCTATGGGTTGCTGACCAACGCGGCAACCATCGTGCTCGGCGCTGGCGCCTACGGCGTCGGCGGCGCGGCAGCCGGCAATGGCGGTCTGCTGCTGGACGCGGGCTATCTCGACAATTCCGGCACAATCCTGCTGCAGGGCGCCACCAGCGGCACTTACGGCTCAGCCGGCACCGGCGCCACCCTCGAGCTCACCGGCAGCCTGGACAACACGGCCTATCTCGGCCTTGGCGGCGGCGGCCCCATGCCCGCGTCGCCCGTCAATGGCGCCGCCACCTCCGCCGCCGAACTGATCAATACCGGCGTGCTGATCAACGCCGGGTCCCTCGTCCTCGGCGCCGGCCCGTCAGTCGGCTACGGCGCCAGCCTGATCAATCAGGCTGTGCTGTACGATTCGGGCGCGCTGACCATCGCGGCCGGCAGCACGCCCGGTTCCGGCGCCACCCTGTTCGATCCGGGGCGTCTCACCGTCAGCGGCACCCTCACCACCGAAGCCGGCAATCCAGGCGCTGCCGGCGATCTGTTCGTCGATGGCGGCATCTTGCTCGTCACCGGCGCCAGCACCAACGCGCCCGCCGGCACCATCATCGATGCCGGCCTCATCAGCAATGACGGCTTCATCGAGGTGGCAGCCGGCTATGGTGCCGCGGCCGGTGCCTCGTTCCAGGGCGGACTGCTCGAAATCACCGGCACATTGAATAACTATGGCGCGCTCTACGCCGCCGCCAGCTACTCGCTCTTCGCCGCCGCAACGCAAGGCCTGGGTGGCCGGATCGATGATGCCGGGCTGCTCCGCAATGCCGCCCTCATCACCGTCGGCAGCGCGCTCGGCACCCAGTCCCCCAGCACCGCGGCGCTCGCCGGCCAGCTCGACGTTTCCGGCACATTGATCAATCTCGGCACCATTGAACTGCAGGGTGGCGGCGCCAATGGTTACGACGCGGCCGGCGGCCAGGGTGGCACGCTTGCCATTACCGGCCAGTTGCAAAACGACGGCACAATTTTCCTCAATGGCGGAAACGGCGGCTATTTTCCGAACTCCGCGCATGGCTATGCCGGCCAACTGCTCGATGCCGGCACGCTTTCCAACTCGGGTGATATCATAGTCAGCTCCGGCCTTGCCGGCTATTACGGCCAGAACGCGGGCGGCACGCTGCTCGATTCCGGCGTGCTCATCAATGCCGGCCGACTCGCCGTTCTGCCCGGCAGCCACGGCATCGGTCTCAATTACGCCGGCAATGGCGGCAATGGCCTGCTCGAGGTCACCGGCACGCTCATCAACACCGGCTCGCTGCTGCTCTACGGCAGCGCCGTCACCAATCCCGTGTCGCCCATCGCCGGCGCACAGGCCCTCGTCGCCGGCTCCCTTGTCAATTCCGGCACGCTTTCCGTCATGGCGGGCAAGGCCGGTGGTGGCGCCACCCTCACCGTCAGCGGCTATCTCGATGATGCGGCCTCGCTTATCGTGTATGGTGGCGCCGTACCCGCTTCCGGCGATGGGTTTCTCACCATCACAGCCGCTGGCACACTCGCTGTCGCGGCGGCGTCTGGCAATGCCACCCTCGCCATCGCCGGCACCGCCATCAATCAGGGCGTCATCAGCGTCGGCGCCGGCGGCGCCGGCACGCTGCTGCTCTCGAATTCCCTGATAAATTACGGCACCTTCAGCCTCGGTGCCCAGGGCTACGCACAAATCACCGGTTACCTCAGCGGTGGTGGCGCCATCACGCTCGCCGCCGGCGCAACCCTCATCGATGCCGGCTTCCTCAACGCCGGCGGGGTGGTCACGCTTGCCGGCGGCGCCGCCGCGAGCCTCCTCACCATTGAAAGCTTCGCCACACTCGGCGCGAACACCACGGTCGGCGCCAACGCCACCTTGCTCGACGCGGGTCACCTCACCGTTCCCGGAAATATTACGGTCGCCGCGTATGGTCTCTTCAGCGCCGCAAATTCAGCCTTTCTCTCTCTCTCCGGCACCCTCACCGATAATGGCACGATCGTCTTCGGCACCGGCTCCAATATCAATATCGCCGGCACCATCGACGGTTCCGGCATCATGCTCAACGCCGGCAGCCTCACCCTGCAAGCGGGCGCCGGTGGCACGCTCCCGTACCAACCCGGGCCGTTGGACGCCGCCGCCCTCGTGGTCGGCAACAGCCTCGCCAACACCGGCATTCTCATCGCCGCCGGCGGCGCCAGCGGCACCGTCGCCCATGCCGGCGGAGGCTATGGCGCGCAAATCGGTGTCAGCGGCGTCCTCGCCAATGCCGGCAGCCTGGTCCTCAATGGCGGGCAGGGCGGTGGCAGATCCGGTTACGCCAGCTTCGAGGGCGGTGGCTATGGCGCCACCCTCAGCCTGTCCGGCACTCTCCTCAATCAGGGCGGAATTACCATCGGTGGTGGCTTCGGCGGGGTCAACCAGGGCTATGCCGGCACCGGCGCCGTTCTCGTCGATGCCGGATTGCTCGACAATACCGGCACGCTACTGATCTCCAGCGGCGCCAGCTACGGTGGGCTGCGCGGCGCGCAGCAAAACGGCGGCGGTCAGTTGCAGATCACCGGCGTGCTCGATAACAGCGGATTGATCTCCGCGTCTCCGGGCTCTGGCGTTTTCGCCGCGCAAATCGAAATCCTCGCCACTGGCACGCTGCTCATGCAGGGTGGCACGCTCAGCGGCGGCAACGGCCTCACCAACAGCGGTCTCATCAGCGGCTACGGCACGCTGGCGGGTGTCAATCTGGTCAATTCCGGGCAGATCATCGCCAATGACGGCACATTGCTGATTGGCTCGGCCATCTCGGGCGCCGGCACGCTGGGTGTCACCGCCGGCGCCGCTCTTTCCACCAGCGGGCAAATCACAACAGCGGGGCTTTCTGTTGCCGCCGGTGGCGAACTCACGATCGGCGCGCGCTTCACCGAAACCGGCAATGGCATCGTCGGCGCCGGCAACGGTCTGGCCGGCACGCTGCAAATTCTCAATAACGTCAGCGTCATGCTGGGCGGCAGCCTGCTCGACCAGGGCACGCTTGAAAATGCCGGCCAACTCATCCTCTACGGTGCTTCCGGTGCTGCTGGCGCGGTCGGCATGCTCAGCGTCTCTGGCCTGTTGCTCAATTCCGGCATGCTGCAAATCGCCGGCGGCGCTGCCGGCTATGCCGGCTCCGGCCCGGGTCTCCAGGGCGGGCAGCTCGACATCGCCACCAGTCTGCAAAACACCGGCACCATCCTGCTTACCGGCGGCCAGGCCGGCGCCGTGCCGGGCGCGGGTGGTGGCTGGGGTGGCACGCTGATCGATGCCGGGGTCCTTACCAATAGCGGGCAAATCCTGGTGCGTGGTGGCGCCTCCGGATCGGGGGGCGGCTATGCGGGCGCGGGTGGTGTGCTGTCGGTGACGGGTCTGCTCACCAACACCGGCACCATTTCCGCCTACTCTGGTGGCTCCGGCGGTGGCGTGTTGTCGCCCGGCCAGGACGCGGCCGGTGAAATTCTCGTCTCTGGTACATTGATCGATCGGGGCCAGATTGGCCTGCAAACCGGCCCCGCCGGTTACGCCGGGCTTCTGAGCATTGCGTCGGGCGGCACGGTCTCCCTCGCCGGTGGCAGCATCGCCAGCACCGTCAGCCTCACACTCGGCGGCACAATCCTGAACCTTGGCCTGTTGGAGGGCTCCGGCACCATCGCCGTGGCCAGCCTTGCCAATTATGGCCTGCTGGAGGCAACGGGCGGCACACTCACGCTGAACACGGTCCTCGGCGGCCCAGGCCGCATCGAAGTCGCCGCCGGCGCGACGATGCTGCCGATCGTCTCGGCAAGCGTCGGCGGTGGCTATGTCGCATCCGGTGGCACGCTGCTGCAAACCAGCCTGTTCACCGACACCGGGATATTCACGCTTGAGGCCGGCATCGCACCAGGCCAGGCGGGCGGATATTGGCGTGACGCCGGTCGCCTGACACTGGCCAGTACCGGGTTGTTTACGCTCGACGCGGCAAGTGGTGGTGGTGGCGGCGGCCGCCTTGTGGTTGCCGCGAGCCAGGGCACCACGGTGCCCGCGGGCACGCTGACGGTCGCGGGCACCCTTGCCGACAATGGCACGCTGACCAACGCGGGCAATCTTCTGCTGCTTGGCGGTAATGGCGCCGCGGCGTCGGGGCAGGCCGGTTCCTTGGGCGGTGTGCTCACCGGGGCTGGGGTGCTGACCAATTCGGCGACCCTGAAGCTGCTTGGCGGTGGTGCGGGCACGGCGTTCGGCGCGGCCGGCGGTTACGGGGCGGATCTCACGTTTGCCGGCGGCATCAGCAACACGGGCTCCATCCTCATTGCCGGGGGGTATGCGGGCGGCCAGGGTGGCGCCGGGGGTGGCTGGGGTGGCACGCTGTCGGTCACTGGCTCGCTTGCCAATAATGGGCAAATCACCGTGCGTGGCGGCTCGGCCGGCAGCGCGGGCGGCTATGATTCCGCTGGTGGCGTGCTGTCGGTCTCCGGCCTGCTCACCAATACGGGCACCATCCAATTGTCCGGCGGGGCCAGCACTGGCG
>DAIDIQ010000231.1 GCA_027459285.1 Acetobacteraceae bacterium | reverse complement strand
CATGCGGGGCTACCCGTCGCGTCAGGCACCAAATCCCCGGGGCCGATAGGCATTCTCCGGGAGCCGGCTCTGTCATGACCCTGGTCATGGTATCTGGCGCCCACCTGCACACGCAGGCTCTTGGAGGATGAGACGCCAACGGACAGGGTGGCTCCGCACCCCCTCATGACCAAACCAGCCCTGCGCGAAGCCGCGCTGCGAACCCGCGCCCACCTCGCCGCCCACGGCGGCGCGCAAGCCGCCGCCGGCCTCGCCCGCGTGCTCCTCACCCATCTCGCCCGGCCGGATCTGCGCGGCCAGACCATCGCCGGCTATTACCCGATCGGCAGCGAAATCGACCCCCTGCCGGCGCTGCATGCCCTGGCCCAGGCCGGCGCCCGGCTCTGCCTGCCGGAAACGCCAAGGCGCGGGCTGCCCCTGCTGTTTCGCGCCTGGCAGCCCGATGCGCCGCTCATGCCCGGCCGCTTCGGCACCCAACACCCCACCGGCCCCGTGCTCACCCCCGATATCGTGCTCGTGCCCCTGCTCGCGTTCGACCGGTCCGGCAACCGGCTCGGCTATGGCGCCGGCTATTACGACCTCACCCTGCCCACCCTGCCGCGCGCCCAGGTCATCGGCTGCGCCTTCGACGGTCAGGAACTCGCCGCCATCCCGGCCGAACCGCACGACCACAAACTGCCCGCAATCGCCACCGAAGCCCGCCTGGTATCGGTCGATCCTCCGGTCTGATAAGCCTCCGCCATGCGACTCTTATTTCTGGGTGACGTGGTGGGCCGGACCGGCCGAGACGCGGTAACGGCCGAACTCCCGCGCCTGCGCGCGCAACTCGGCATCGATGTCGCCATCGTCAACGCCGAAAACGCCAGCCACGGCTTCGGCCTGACACCCGACCAGGCCCGCGCCCTGCTCGCCGCCGGCGCCGACGTCCTCACCCTTGGCAACCACGCCTTTGACCGGCGCGAGATCATTCCCTTCCTGGAAACCGAAAAACGCGTCATCAGGCCACTGAATTTCCCCCCCGGCACACCCGGCGCGGGCAGCGTCGTCGTTCCCACCCCATCCGGCGCCTCGGTGCTGGTCATCAACGCCATGACCCGCCTGTTCATGGACGCGCTCGACTGCCCCTTCCGCGCCACCGCCGCCGAACTCGGCAAATACCGCCTCGGCCACAGCATCGCCGCCATCCTGATCGATCTGCACGGCGAAGCCAGCAGCGAAAAACAGGCGTTCGGCTATTCCTTCGACGGCCAGGTTTCCGCCGTCATCGGCACCCACACCCATGTGCCCACCGCGGACGCCCGCATCCTGCCCCAAGGCACAGCCTATCAAACCGATGCCGGCATGTGCGGCGATTATGACAGCGTCATCGGCATGGCCACCAACGCGGCAATGCTGCGCTTCTGGCGCAAACTGCCCGGCGAAAGACTGACCCCCGCCGACGGCCCGGCCACGCTCTGCGGGCTCATCATCGAAACCGACGACACCACCGGCCTCGCCCGCGCCGTCCAGCCACTCCGCCTCGGCGGCGTGCTGGCCCC
>DAIDIQ010000217.1 GCA_027459285.1 Acetobacteraceae bacterium | reverse complement strand
GTTTGGCACAATACCGCCTGCCACCGCCGCGAGCGATGCCGGATACAGCACATGTTCCTGTGCCAGTACCCGCGCGGCAAGGCAATCCGGGGTGTCGCTCGCCAGCACCGGCACCGCCGCCTGGCCGATAATCGGCCCGTCATCCATTGCCTCGGTCACGAAATGGGTGGTGCAGCCGTGCAGGGCAACGCCGGCGGCAAGTGCCCGTTCATGGGTGTTCAGGCCAGGAAACGCCGGCAGCAGGCTCGGATGAATATTCAGCATCCTGCCCCGCCACGCGCCGACCAGAAACGGCGTCAGCAGCCGCATATAACCGGCGAGGCATACGAGTTCGATGCCGCGTGCGATCAGCGCGTCATTGATCGCCGCCTCGTGCGCCGCGCGGTCCCGGCCGAAGGGCCGATGATCTATGACGTGGGTGCGGATGCCCTCCGCCGAGGCCCGCGCAAGACCGGGCGCATTGGGGTTGTTGCTGAACACCAGCGCGATGTGTGCCGGGAAATCCGGCGTCCGCGCCGCCGCAATCAGGCTCAGCATATTGCTGCCGCGCCCGCTGATGAAAACCGCGACCCGTCGCGTCATGCGAACAGGGCGGCGTCGATCCTGTCCGCGACCTGAAATGGCGGGCCGCCGGCGACAATCCGGCCGAGCGGCACGGCGGCAATTCCCTGCTCGGCGAGCAGGCGGGTCGCGGCGCCGGCATCCGGTGTTACGACCACCATGCCGATACCGCAATTGAACACACGTAGCATTTCCGCCGCCGCGACCTGGCCGGTGGTGGCCAGCCAGCGAAACACTGGCGGCACCGCCCAGGCGGAATCAATCACCGCGCCCAACCCTTCTGGCAACACCCGTGGCAGATTGCCGGGCAGACCACCGCCGGTGATATGCGCCGCCGCGTGCGCCAGCCCCGCCCGCGCCAGCGCCAGCACCGGGCGCACGTAAAGTGCCGTCGGCGTCAGCAGGCTTTGCGCCAGGCTCTGCGTTGGCGCAAAGGGCGCCGGCGCCGCCCAGGCCAGGCCGCTTGCCGCCACAATCCGCCGCACCAGGGAAAATCCGTTGGCATGAACGCCGCTTGCCGGCAGGCCCAGCAGCGCATCACCGGCGGCAACGCCAGTCGGTAGCAGCGTGCCACGCTCCGCGGCGCCCACCGCAAACCCGGCCAGATCGTAATCGCCCTTGGCATACATGCCGGGCATTTCCGCCGTCTCGCCACCCACCAGCGCACAACCACACGCGGCACACGCGGCCGCGATGCCGGCCACCACCCGCGCCGCCACCGCCACATCGAGCCCGCCGGTCGCGAAATAATCGAGAAAGAACAGCGGCTCCGCGCCCTGCACCACCAGATCATTGACGCACATCGCCACCAGATCGGTGCCAATTCCGTCATGCGCCCCGGCCTCGATCGCGATCCGCAATTTGGTGCCCACCCCATCGGTGGTGGCGACCAGCACCGGGTCGGTGAACCCGGCCGCGCGCGGGTCGAACAGCGCGCCAAACCCGCCAATGCCGCCAAGCACCCCCGCACGCAGGGTCGCGCGCGCCAGGGGCTTGATGCGCTCCACCAACTCTTCCCCGGCATCGATATCGACGCCGGCGGCGCGATAAGTCAGGCCCGCCATGCTGTTCGACTCCCCGTCCGCGGCGCGATCAATCATACAAGGCTGACAGGCGCAATGCACCGGCCGTGGGGGAGTGGCTCAGTTTGAAGTCCGGCACGGGCCCGCCCCCACCGCCCGGCCACCCACGGGAGCATATTGACATGGATGGCCGGGCGGGGGTGCAGGCCGGTGCCGGACTCCCGTTTTCAAACTGAGAGACTATCGGCGTGAGCGTTGTGTCGTGCGTCCCTTGCCCACCGCCCTGCGTCGCACGCACTATGCGCCCCCGATGGACCGACAGGTTTCACGTTCCGCCATTCTCACCGTGCCCAACGCCATCAGCCTGGCGCGGCTGTGCGCGGTGCCCGCCACCGTCTGGCTTGTTGTCATCGGCGCGCTGCGCGCCGGCTTCTGCCTGTTTCTTGCCGCCGGGCTTTCCGACGCGCTCGATGGCTATCTGGCCCGCCGTGGCGCGCGCACCAACCTCGGCGCCGTGCTCGACCCACTGGCCGACAAGCTCCTGCTGGTCTCGGTCACCATCGTGCTCGCGGCCATTGCCCGCCTGCCCGACTGGCTGGCCATTCTGGTCGTATTTCGAGACGTGCTGATCGTGGGTGGCGCGCTGGTGCTGAATTTCCTGGGCCATTACGTCACCATCCGGCCGTTGCTGCTGTCCAAAATAAATACCGCCGCCCTGGTCACGCTGCTCGCCTTTGTCCTGATGCAGGCAGGCTTCGGCTTCATCATGCCCGGCCTTACCGGCGTGCTCATCGTTCTGGTCGCCGCCACCACCATTGGCTCCGGCGCCCTGTATGTCTGGCGTGAGGCACGCGGCCCCCATGCCTGATCCGCTTAGCCAGATGCGGCTCGATTTGCCTGTGCCGGACCTGCCCGCCGATATGGCGGATTTTCTGGTTGCGCCATCCAACCAGCAGGCGCGGCACTTTCTTGCCCGGACGGCATCCTGGCCGGCCGGCCGGCTTGCCCTGCACGGGCCCGATGGCAGCGGCAAAACCCACCTTGCCCGCGCCTGGGCCGGCAGCGGCCTTTATTTGCGCGGCGCGAGCCTGGCGCCGCCCGCCTCCGCCCCGGCTTGCGCGCGCGTGGTGATAGATGAGGCCGATGCCGCCCCCGACCATGCCTTGCTGCACTGGCTGAACAGTTGCGCCGAGCAGGGCTGCGCCCTGCTGCTGGTGGCCCGCACGCCACCCGCCCGGTTTGCGCACACCTTGCCGGATCTGGTCAGTCGTCTGCGGGCCACCACCGCTGTCGGCCTTGCCCCGCCCGAGGATGCGCTGCTGCATGCCCTGCTTGTCCGGGCGCTGGCTGCCCGCCAGATGCGCATCGACACGTCAGTGCAACTTTGGCTGCTCGCCCGCCTGCCACGCAATGCCGCCGCCGTGCTCGCCGCAGTCGCCCGGCTCGATGCCGCATCGCTGACTGCCGCATCGCTTGGGGCGCAGCCCCGCATAACCCGCGCCTTCGCGCGCGCCAGCCTGGCGCCTATGCTCAGTCCCGAGGACGGGGCTGAACCCGCCAACCCCATGCCGCCGAACCCAGCGATGACCCCACCATGACCCGCTTCGCACTCGACCCTGCCCGCTCGCCCGACCCCGAGGCGGAAGCGCCGCTCACGCGGGCGGAAGCCGCGCACATCGCCGCCGATTCGCCCGAGCGCTTCATCAACCGCGAGCTTTCCTGGCTCGATTTCAACCACCGCGTCGTCGAGGAAGCCGACAACCCCCACCATCCCCTGCTCGAGCGTGTCCGCTTCCTCTCCATCAGCGCCTCCAATCTCGACGAATTCTATTCCGTCCGCGTCGCCGGCCTGATCGGCCAGGAGGCCTCGCGCATCTCCATGCTCTCGCCGGACGGGCGCAGCCCCGCCCGGCAACTGGCCGATATCCGCCAGGCCGCCGGACGCCTGCTCGACACCCAACAGCGCGTCTGGCTTGATTTGCGCGCCCAGCTCAGTCTTGCCGGCATCCTGGTGCTGGACGCGCCGGGCCTCAGCGCCCCGCATCTGGCCGAGGCGGATCGACGCTGGCTCGACGCCGCCTTCATGGAGCGTGTTTTTCCTGTCCTCACCCCGCTCGCGATCGACCCCGCCCACCCCTTCCCCTTCATCCCCAATATGGGCCTGGTCATGGTGCTGAAGCTGGTCCGCCGCGAGGACCAGCACGCCATGAACGCGCTTATCCCGCTGCCCGCCCAGGTCGAGCGTTTCATCCGCCTGCCAGCCGGCGAAACCCCCGGCCCGATCCGCTTCGTCATGCTCGAGGATCTGGTCAGCCTGATGCTTGAGCGCCTGTTTCCCGGCTTCAGCATCAAGGCCCAGGGTCAGTTCCAGCTCATCCGCGATACCGATGTCGAATATGAGGAGGAAGCCGAGGATCTGGTCCGCAGCTACGAAACCGCGCTCAAGCGTCGCCGCCGCGGCCGGGCCATTCATCTCTCGGTCAACGCCTCCATGCCCGAGGATCTGCGTGCCCTCGTCGTCGATGAGCTCGACGCCCCGCCCGAGGAGGTGGTGGCGCTGCCCGATCTGCTCGGCCTCGCCGATCTGCGCCAGCTCATTGTCGAGGATCGGCCGGATTTGTTGTTCAAACCCTATTCACCGCGCTTTCCCGAACGCATCCGCGATTTTGGCGGCGATTGTTTTGCCGCCATCCGCGCCAAGGATATCGTCGTCCATCACCCGTTCGAGAGTTTCGACGTCGTGCTGCAATTCCTCCGCCAAGCAGCGATCGACCCCGCGGTCGTCGCCATCAAGCAGACCCTCTACCGCACCAGCCGCGACAGCCCCATCGTCAAGGCCCTGATCGAGGCGTCGGAGGCCGGCAAATCCGTCACCGCCATGGTCGAACTCCGCGCCCGATTCGACGAGGAAGCCAATATCCGCCTGGCCCGCGCGCTCGAGGCCGCGGGCGTGCAGGTGGTTTACGGCTTCACCGAGCAGAAAACCCACGCCAAGCTGTCCCTCGTCGTCCGGCGTGAGGGCGGCACACTGCGCAGCTATGCGCATTTCGGTACTGGTAATTACCATCCCATCACCGCGCGCATTTACACCGACTTGTCATTCTTCACCTGCGAGCCCGAACTGACACGGGATGCCGCGCGCTTGTTCAATTACATGACCGGCTATGCCAAGCCCGAACAAATGGAACGCCTCGCCTTCGCGCCGCTTACCCTGCGCGCGACCCTGAACGGCCTGATCGACGCCGAAATTGCCCATGCCGAGGCAGGCAGGCCAGCCACCATCTGGTTGAAAATGAATTCCCTGGTCGATGCGCAGCTGATCGACCGGCTCTATGCGGCCTCGCGCGTGGGGGTCAAGATCATGGTCATCGTGCGCGGCATCTGCTGCCTGCGCCCCGGCGTGCCCGGCCTGTCGGATACCATCCGCGTCAAATCCATCGTCGGCCGATTTCTGGAACACAGCCGAATCTTTGCCTTCGGCAATGGCCACGCCCTACCCTCGCGCCAAGCCAGGCTTTTCATCAGCTCGGCCGATTGGATGATCCGCAACATGGATTGGCGGGTCGAAACCATGGTCCCGATCGATAACCCCACTGTTCATGCGCAAGTACTGGACCAGATCATGGTCGTGAATTTGCGCGACAGCGTGCAATCCTGGGAATTGATGCCGGATGGCACCTGGCACCGCGTGCCGCCGGCGCGCAAGCCGGTATGCGCACACGAATATTTCATGACCAACCCGTCCCTTTCCGGCCGCGGCTCGGCGCTACACGGCCACCTTGCCCCTGCCCGCCGCCAGGACCGGGTGCGCGAGGATTGAGCACGCTCGGCGAAATCCAGGCTGCCGCCCTGCCGCCCGGCGCGCCGGACCGCCGCCTGGCCGTGGTCGATCTCGGCTCCAATTCGGTCCGGCTGGTGGTATTTGAGGGGTTGGCCCGCAATCCGGTCGCGCTGTTCAACGAAAAGGCTGTGCTGCGCCTGGGCCGGGGCATCGAAACCACCGGCAAGCTCGGCGATGACGCCATGGCGCTCACCAAAACCGTGCTCGCGCGCTATCATGCCGTGGCCCGCGCCATGGGTGCGAGCGTGTTCGAGGTGCTGGCCACCGCCGCCGTGCGCGAAGCCAAAAACGGCCCCGCCTTCATGGCCGATCTCGCGGCCATGCTGCCCGGCGTGCCGATGCACGTACTCTCTGGCGAGGAGGAAGCGACACTTTCGGCCGAGGGCGTGGTCTGCGGCATTCCCCAGGCCAATGGCATTCTGGCCGATATCGGCGGCGGCTCGCTCGAACTGGCGCGCCTCAAACATGGCGAGGCCCGCGCCATGGCCACGCTCAAGCTCGGCGTGCTGCGCCTCGCTGAACGCGCTGGCGGAGACCTCGTGCGGGCCCGCGCGCTGGTCGAGGAGGCGCTGAAAGGGGTTGATTTCCTGCGTCACGGCGAGGGTGCCGATCTCTATCTGGTCGGCGGCGCCTTCCGCGCGCTCGCCCGCATCCACATGACCCAGATCGGCTACCCGCTGAACATTCTGCACCATTACAGCGTCCGCCGAGAGGAAGCGCGTGACCTCACGCACATGGTCAGCACCATCGGCCGGCGTGGGCTCGAGCGCATACCGGGCGTTTCCCGACGCCGCCTCGATGATCTTCCCTTCGCCGCCGTTGTGTTGCGCCGCGTGCTACGCGCCGCCCAGCCCCGCCGCGTGGTGTTCAGTGCCAGCGGCCTGCGTGAAGGCTGGCTGTTCCGCCAACTGCCCGCGCCGATGCGCGCCGAGGACCCGCTGCTCGCCTGGGCCCGCCAGACCGCCCTCCGCCTCAGCCGTGATGCCGCCACCCCCGAGGCACTGATCGCATGGACCGCGGCCCTCTTTCCCGACGAGGCAGCCGAGGCACGGCGCCTCCGCGAAGCCGCCTGTTATCTGTCAGATACTGGCTGCCTTGACCACCCCGAATACCGCGCGGCGCTCGGCTTCGAGCGTGTGCTCTGGCAACCCGGCATCGGCGTCGATCACCACGCTCGTGCCTTTCTGGCCCTCTGCATAGCCGGCCGGTATGACGCCCCGCCGGACGCGCCCTTTCTTGCGCCGGCCCGCCTGCTGCTCGACCTTGCCAGCGCCACCCGCGCCGAAACGCTCGGCAAGGCTTTGCACCTGGCTTACGCGCTTTCGGCCGGTACCCCCGCGCTGCTGGCACGCACACGGCTGCATGTGCGTGATGGCCGCCTGGTGCTGCGGCTTGAGGGTGATGGCGCTTACGTCGGCGAAGGCTTGCTGCGCCGCATGGATGCGCTGGCCCAGGGACTAGGCCTGGAAGCGACAGTCGAAGACGGAGACATGACATGAGCACCGAACCCCGCCCGCCTGATGCGGCCCCCATCGTTCGCCGCGGCATCGCCGCCATCCGCGCCGCCAAAGGCACGGCGCCCATCGTCTGCCTCACCGCCTATTCCGCCCCCATGGCCCGGGCGTTCGACCCGCATGTCGACCTGCTGTTGGTCGGCGATTCCCTCGGCATGGTGCTGTATGGCCTGCCCAGCACCCTTGGCGTCACGATGGAGATGATGCTGGCCCACGCCGCTGCCGTGGTGCGCGGCAGCCAGCGCGCGACCGTGATCGTGGACATGCCCTTCGGGTCCTATCAGGAAAGCCCGGCCCAGGCCTTCCGCAACGCTGCCCGCCTGCTTGCCGAAACCGGCGCCCAGGGCGTCAAGCTCGAAGGCGGCCAGGCGATGGCCGAAACCATCCGCTTCCTGACCGATCGCGGCGTCCCGGTCATGGGGCATGTCGGCCTCATGCCGCAATCGGTCAACGCTTCCGGCTTCCGCGCCACCGGTCGCACCCCGGCCGAGGCCAAGCGCGTCCGCGAAGACGCCAAAGCCGTTGAACAGGCCGGCGCCTTCGCCCTCGTCATCGAAGGCACGGTCGAACCGATCGCCCGCGACCTGACCGCCACTTTATCCATACCCACGATCGGCATCGGCGCTTCGGCCGCGTGCGACGGCCAGGTTCTGGTCGCGGACGACATGCTCGGCCTGTTCGACGCCTTCACCCCCAAATTCGTCCGCCGCTATGCAGATTTGCAAAAACGCGCCAGCGCCGCCGTCGCCGCCTACGCCGAGGATGTGCGCGCCCGCCGCTTCCCCGGACCTGAACATTGCTTCGGCGTCAGGGCCAAACCCGACGACGCCTCCAAGACGCCCCACCCCATACCGGCCTGAGCGGCGGGCAAGATATTTTTACCCCCGACGGCGCAACACGACAGAAACTGCCCCGAAGGCAAAGGCATAAAGGTTTTTTGGGCGACTTTTATAAAAAAAAGTCGCTTCTTCGCTTGCTGACCGCCCTGCCAAAGGTCGATTCCCGGGCTGCAATTATCAAACAGTCTCTGGGCGGCTAAAGAGGGTCCCATGTTGTCCGACCTGCCGAATGTGCTCACCTTGTCGCGCATCGCCGCCATTCCCGTGTTGGTGCTGCTGGCCGCCTTGCATGAGCCCGCGGCTGATTGGGCGGCCTGTGCCGTTTTTTCCGCCGCCGCATTCACTGACTGGCTGGACGGGCATTATGCGCGGGCGCGCGGCCAGCAATCTGATTTCGGCCGCATGATGGACCCGATTGCCGACAAGTTACTGGTCGCGGCCACCTTGATGATGCTGGTCGGCGAGCATCGTCTGAGCCATGCCGGCTTGTTTCCGGCATTGGTCATTTTATTGCGCGAAATCCTGGTCAGTGGTTTGCGTGAGTTTCTCGCCGGGCGCCGACTTTCCCTGCCGGTCTCGCGCCTCGCGAAATGGAAAACCGGGGTGCAGATGGTGGCGCTTGGCACGTTGTTGGCGGGCGACGCCGCCGCGCGCTATGCCGGCATTGGCTTCCTGCCGGTCTCGGCCATCGGGGAAATGCTGCTTTGGGTCGCGGCCATGCTCACCTTGTTGACAGGGTGGGATTATCTCACCGCCGGCGTGCGCCAGGCCACCAACAAGGCCCCGGCGGCCCGGCAGGGCGCCCCGGCGGGACTGGTTCCACCGGGTCTGGACCCGTGAGCATCGGGTTGTTCCGGCAACGCAATCCGGTCCACGTGCCACATCCGGCACGGCCGGGCTTGAGCCGCCGGGCCGCAACAGGCACAGTCCGGCCGCTGCTGACGGGTGCCGTCACCCCACGCGCCATCGCGAACAAGGACCGCGCCGCCCATGCGCCATCTGGCCACCTGTCTGGGTCTGCTCACACCCTTGCTGCTCACCGGCTGCGCCGGCTTCTGGGGCTTTCTGGACGATACCCACAACCCCACCCCGCATATGAACCAGCCAATCGGCAACAGCGAAAACATGCGCGAAATCCAGGGCATGCCGGTGGCAATTCAGCCGCTCACGCCCGAGCCGGGAAATGTCTGGCCTGGCAAGCCACCGCCAACCCCGACGCTCGAGGATTTGGCCCGTCAGCCCATGACCCCCGTGCCGCCGCTGGAGAACGGCACACCGAAGCCGGCGCGATCAACGGTGCCCACGCTTGCCATACCGCCAGTGCCACCGCACCTACAGCCGCGGCCGAATCTGAATTACCTGAACGGCCCGCTCTCGCCCACCACCGGCCCGGTGCCACCCCTACGGCCGGTGCCGCCGCCGCCCACCGGCAACGACAAGGGCTTCGTGACCATACCCAACGGCAATGGCACCAGCACCGTTATCGCGCCGGACGGCACCATCACCACCATTCCCACCCCGCCCAAATAGGGCGGGCGGCGCCGCGCCGGGCCAAGCTTCCATGATCACGGTGCTCTATTTCGCCTGGGTGCGGGACCGCGTCGGCACCGACGCGGAAACCCTCGCCCTGCCCGCGGGCGTGACGACGCTTGGGGCTTTGCTGACCCACCTTGCGAGCCTCAGCCCCAGGCACGCCAACGCGCTTGCCCGGCCTGAGTTGCTCCGCGCCGCGGTCAATCAGCTATTTGCCCGCCCTGAAACACCCATCGCACCCGGCGACGAGATCGCCATTTTTCCACCGCTCACCGGCGGTTGAGCCTGATGCATTCCAGCAAAGCCGGCATCGGTCCGACCCCACTTTACCGTCTGATCAAATGACGCGCCTGAAAATCTCGGTCCAGGCAGCGGATTTCGACCTCGCGGCGGAATATGCGGCCATCGCCACCCAGCCCGGCATCGGCGGCATCGGCTGCTTCATCGGCCAGGTTCGCGCCGGCAGCGACCTTATCAGCCTGACCCTCGAGCATTATCCGGGCATGACCGAAAAAGCCCTGCATGCCATCGCCCACCAGGCCAGCCAACGCTGGCCGCTGCATGCCATCACGATCATTCACCGCATCGGCACGCTCACGATCGGTCAGCCCATCGTCCTCGTCCTTGCCGCCGCCGCCCACCGCCATGCCGCCTTGTCCGCGACCCAGTTCCTGATCGATTGGCTGAAGACCGATGCGCCGTTCTGGAAACAGGAACGCTTCAGCGACGGCGGCAGCCACTGGGTCGAAGCCCGCCAATCAGACCAGCAGGCGCGTCAAGCCTGGGATATTCCCCTCGGTTGATATCGCCGCAAAATACCCAGACGAGACTCTCTTTTTTTGAGAACCTACGGGTTAACTTTCTCGTCCGGCAGTGTGCCCCAGAACTGGTCGCGTCGCAGCCAGCCGCGATACCCATGGGTGCTGACCTCGCACCAATCATCGCTCGGGCAACGCAGCAAATGGCCGACCACCTCGGGGTCGAGTATCGCCACCGCCGCCGCGCTGTCTGATGCG
>DAIDIQ010000215.1 GCA_027459285.1 Acetobacteraceae bacterium | reverse complement strand
GTTATCTGCCTGGTCATGCTGTTCGTCATCGGCCCGGTGTTGCTGCTGACGCCACTGATCGCCTGGCATTATCGGCTTTCGAACCGACGCGCCGTGTATCAGCAGCAATGGGCCTTCAGTTGGCTGCTGGAGGGGCTGATCTGGATTCCGCCATCCCTGATCGTCGTGGGGCTTGCGGTCTACCTCTGGCGCGATACGCAACGGCTTGATCCGTATAAGCCGCTGCCCGGGCACGCGATCGATATTCAGGCCGTGGCGCTCGATTGGAAGTGGCTGTTTCTGTATCCCGCGGACGGCGTCGCCACGGTCAACCGGCTGGTCATTCCCGCCGGGCAACCGGTGCATTTGAGCCTGACCAGCGCCACGGTGATGCAGTCCATCATGATTCCGCGCCTGGCGGGGCAGATTTATGCCATGCCCGGCATGCGCACGCAGATCAACCTGGCGGCCGACAAACCCGGCACGGTCTGGGGTGAAAACACGCAATTCAATGGCAGTGGATTCCCTCAGCAGAAATTCCCTGTCGTTGTCATGAGCGAGGCCGCCTTTTCCCGCTGGCTGGCGGCAA
Organism: Acetobacteraceae bacterium; assembly: GCA_027459285.1. GTDB lineage: Bacteria > Pseudomonadota > Alphaproteobacteria > Acetobacterales > Acetobacteraceae > JAJXVA01. Next base: position 14,630 of record DAIDIQ010000215.1, on the reverse strand, counting down.
CCAGGGCGCTGCCCAACCGGCTGGACCAGGCGGCGTATCAAAACCTCTCGCGCCGGTCGACACTGCCCCATCCACTGGCCTTCGGCGCGATCGATCCGCGCTTGTTTGCCGGGATTCTGGCCCTGACCCAGCCCAGCGGGCACGATCTGGCGTTGAAGCGGAAGCCGGCGAGGGGGGCCAACCCATCATGACGGAACCGGGCATCTGGCATTTTCTGCTGGGCAATCTCAGCTGGCACGCGCTGCCATTCGTGCGGGCCTGGCGCGATCCGAGCGTGAGCGAGGTGATTGGCGCGGCGGCCGCCGCGATCGTGGTGCTGGGCGCGGTGGCGCTGTTCGTGGTTATTACCCGGTTTGGCAAGTGGCGCTATTTGTGGAGCGAGTGGGTCATCAGTCTCGATCACAAGAAAATCGGCATCATGTATATTATACTTGCCGGAATCATGCTAACCCGTGCGCTGATCGAGGCGGTGTTGATGCGCACCCAGCAAGCGGTCGCGATCAACGCGTCCGGGGTGGTCGGGCCCAACCACTTCGCGCAGCTTTTCTCAACCCACGGCACCATCATGATTTTCTTCATGGCGATGCCGTTCCTGACCGGGCTGATCAATTACGTCATGCCGCTGCAAATCGGCGCGCGCGACATGGCGTTTCCCTATCTCAATTCGGTCGGGCTGTGGCTTACCGTCAGTGGCGCGCTGCTGATGATGGTTTCACTGGTGGTTGGTCAATTCTCGACTGGCGGCTGGAGTGGCTATCCGCCCTTCACGGAATTATCCTTCAATCCAGGCCCCGGTCCTGATTACTGGATTTGGGCTGTGACCCTGTCGTCGATCGGCAGCACCACGGTCGGCATCAATATCGCCTGCACCCTGTATAAAATGCGCGCGCCTGGCATGGCATGGATGCGGATGCCGCTTTTCTGCTGGACCGCGCTGTGCACCGCCATCCTGATGATATTCGCCATGCCACCGCTGACCGTCGCGACCCTGCTGCTGGCCGCGGACCGCTATGCGGGCATGCATTTCTTCACCGTCGGGCACGGTGGCAACATGATGAATTACGTCAATCTGTTCTGGCTGTTCGGCCATCCGGAGGTGTATATACTGATTCTGCCGGCTTTCGGCGTCTATTCCGAGGTGATATCGGCTTTCAGCTCCAAGGAGCTTTACGGCTATACCTCATTGGTTGTTGCCACCGCGGCCATTGCCGTTCTGTCGTTCACGGTGTGGCTGCACCATTTCTTCACCATGGGGCAAAGTGCCGACATCAATGCTTTTTTCGGCATTGCCACCATGACTATCGGCGTTCCCACCGGCGTGAAAATCTATGATTGGATCTGGACCATGTTTCGCGGGCGGGTTCGCTTCACGCCGCCCATGCTGCTGTCCATCGCGTTCATGATGACCTTCGTGCTGGGCGGCTTCACCGGCATTATTCTGGCCACCCCCCCGCTCGATTTCATGTTTCACAACACGCTGTTCCTGGTTGCGCATTTTCATAACATGCTGATCGGCGGGTTGTTATACGGCCTGCTGGCCGGCTACATGTACTGGTTTCCCAAGGCATTCGGCTTCCGCCTGAACGAAGCCTGGGGCCGCATCTCGGTATGTTGCTGGGTGGGCGGGTTCTATCTGGCCTTCATGCCGCTTTATGTGCTCGGCGCCGCCGGCCTGGCGCGGCGCACCCAGGAAATTTTCGATCCCGCCTTCCGACCCTGGCTGATCGTCGCGCTGTGCGGTGCCTTGGTGTTGTTTGCCGCCCTTATCAGCCTGTTCGTGCAACTTTACGTGAGCATCAGGGACCGCGATCATAACCGCGTGCCGGTGGGCGATCCGTGGGATGCGCGGGGTCTTGAATGGTCGATTGCCGCCCCGCCACCGGAATGGAATTTCGTCACCATCCCGCATGTTGGCAACCGGGATGCGTTCTATTGGCGCAAGCGCAACCAAGGCGCCTATAGGCCCGCTGATCATTACCGCGACATTGAACTGCCGAAGGACACAGCCTGCGGTGTTATTATCGGCCTTGCCGCCGGGGTTTGCGGCTTTGGCCTGGTCTGGCATATCTGGTGGATGGCGGTTTTATGTCTGGCGGTTATCGTCGCGACCGTCATTCTGCGTGCGTTCGAGCGCGACGTGACGCGCATTATTCCCGCGGCGAGGGTCGAGGCGGTGGACCGGCAATGGCTGGCGCAAGCCGAGGCGGCGCAGCCCACCCCGCGCGAGCGCGAACAATCGGCCGAGAATCAGGGGCTCGCGCAATGGATGGCCTAGGCATGCGACGCCGGCATCCGGGCCTGAACCTTCCCGACGACCCGGATCATATCCGCGAGCAGGACGAAAACGATGTTTTCGGCTTCTGGATATTCCTGATGAGCGACGCGGTGCTGTTCGCGCTGCTGTTCGCCATTTATGGCACCATGTTGCGGGGCACGGCCGGTGCGCCGGGCCCCGCGCAAATCTTCAAGATCGGCCCCGCCTTTATCGAGACGATGCTGCTGCTGAGCTCGACCTTCACGTTCGGCATGGCATCGATCGCGCTGAAGCGGGACGCGCGGAACAAGCGCCTGGTATTCTGGCTGGTGGCAACCCTGCTGCTCGGCCTTGGCTTTCTTGGCATGGAGATCAATGATTTCGCCGGCATGGTGGCGCAACACGCCACACCGGAACGGAGTGGGTTCCTTTCGGCATTTTTCGTGCTGGTTGGCATGCATGGGTTGCATGTCAGCATCGGGTCGCTCTGGATGGTGGTCATGCTGGTGCAGCTTGCGACCATCGGGCGCGACCACAAGGTGGAAATCAACCTGATCCGGCTCAGTTTGTTCTGGCACTTCCTGGATATCGTCTGGATCGCGATTTTTTCGGTCGTTTATTTGCAGGGGTTGCTCCGATGACCTCTCCCCGGATCGAGCGGCGGGAAACCCTGACCTATGTCATTGGCTACGCGCTGGCCCTGCTGCTGACCTGTGCCGCGTTTGCCCTGACCTATTTCCATTGGCTCGCGCCGAGGGCCGGCTTTTATACCGTGCTCTGTCTGGGTCTTGCGCAGATGCTGGTGCATTTCCGCTGTTTTCTGCACATCGACCTCACGCGCTCGGCCCGGGCCGACTTGCAGCTTATCCTGTTCTCAAGCCTGATCATCGCCCTGATGGTTGGCGGCACGCTGGTTATTCTGTTCAATTTGCGGGCGCGGATGCTGTGAAGCCAGGCCCGGAGCCGGGAGCGGCATGGCAGACACGCCAAGCTTTTGCTTGTCGGCGGGCCGGGGTGGCGAGACAGTGGTGGCCATGGTCGCGTCATGCACGCATCGCGCTCTCATGGGTGGGCTTACTGGCCCCCGGGCGTAACGCCGCGGTGCGGCAACGCCTCGGGGGGTAGGTAGGTGCCCTGGCAGCCCGATCAGGCTTGCCCAGATAGGGTTTTCAATTCGGCGCGCGTCATCGCAACCGGCAAGCAGGATTAACCATGACGATCTCCCACCCCAGTTTCGGCGACCTGCCCCAGGACCGGGTAATAATTTTCGATACCACGCTGCGCGATGGCGAGCAGTCGCCCGGCTTTTCGATGAATCTCAACGAAAAGCTGCGCATGGCCGAAGCGCTGGCCGATCTTGGCGTCGATGTGCTCGAGGCCGGCTTTCCGATCGCGAGCCAGGGGGATTTCGAGGCGGTGCAGGCCATCGCCACCCTGTTTCACAACCAGCCGGACCGTGCCCCCGTGGTTGCCGGCCTCGCCCGCTCCGCCCCCGCCGATATTCTTCGCGCCGCCGAGGCGGTGCGCCCCGCCCATCGCAAGCGCATCCACACCTTCATCTCCACGAGCCCGCTGCACATGAAGCACAAGCTGCGCATGGAACCGCATGCCGTGCTCGAGGCGGTCACCGCCTCCGTCGCCCTCGCCCGCAACCACACCGACGATGTCGAATGGTCGGCCGAGGATGGCAGCCGCTCCGAGATCGATTTCCTCTGCCGCTGTGTCGAGGCCGCCATCGCCGCCGGCGCCACCACCATCAACATCCCCGATACCGTTGGCTATGCCCTGCCCGAGGACATGGCCCGCATCTTCGCCACCCTCCGCGCCCGGGTGCCCGGCGCCGAACGCGTCATCTTCTCCGCCCACAATCACAACGATCTCGGCCTCGCGGTCGCCAACACCCTCGCCTCGCTCGGGGCTGGCGTGCGGCAGATCGAGTGCACCATCAATGGCATCGGCGAACGCGCCGGCAATGCCGCGCTGGAGGAAGTGGCCATGGCGCTGCGCACCCGCGCCAATGCGCTGCCCTATCACACGCACATCAAGACCGAGAACATACTGCGCACGTCGCGCCTGCTGGCCACCATTACCGGGTTCGATGTGCAGCCCAACAAGGCGATCGTCGGCCGCAATGCCTTCGCCCATGAATCCGGCATCCACCAGGACGGCATGCTGAAGCATGCCCAGACCTATGAGATCATGACCCCCGAAAGTGTCGGCTGGGCCAAGACCTCGCTCGTGCTGGGCAAGCATTCCGGCCGGGCTGCCTTCCGCGAGCGGCTGCGCGCGCTGGGCTATGCGGACATTGACGACGCCCAGTTGAATGATGCTTTCCGGCGCTTCAAGGATCTGGCCGACCGGAAAAAGACCGTGTTCGACGAGGACATCACCGCCCTGGTCGATGATGAGATCGGCCGCGACCATGACCGGGTGAAATTCATCGCCCTCGATATTCTCGCCGGCTCCCGCCGGCGTGCCCGCGCCTCGATCGAGCTCGATGTCGATGGAGTTTGCCGCACCGCGACCGCGGATGGCGATGGCCCGGTCGATGCCACATTCAACGCGCTGCGCCAGGCGTTCAGCCACACCGCGGAACTGCAACTTTTCTCGGTCGGCGCGGTCACCGAGGGCACGGATGCGCAGGCGCGCTGCACCGTGCGGCTGGAGGAGAATGGCAAGCTGGTCGATGGCCAGGGTGCTGATACCGACACCATCGTCGCCGCCGCCCGCGCCTATATCCACGCGCTCAACAAGCTTCTGGTCAAGCGCGTCCGCACCGAGCCCGCGTCGCTGAGCGCGTAGGGATCAAGGCCAGGGGCTTTGCCCCTGGACCCCACCGGGGCCCCGGACCCCTGGTCTTCCCAAACCCCTCGCCGTAGAACCCGCGTATGATCTCCGTCATCGTGCTTGGCGCCGGCGCTGGCGGCGGGTTTCCGCAGTGGAACTCGGCCGCGCCCGGCTGTGTGCGCGCGCGGCGGGGCGACCCGGCCGCGTTGCCGCGCACCCAGGCCTCGGTCGCGATCAGCGCCGATGGCGATAACTGGTTTCTGCTCAATGCCGCGCCGGATATGCGCGCGCAGCTTGATGCGACGCCGGAGTTGCACCCCAGGCAGTCGCCGCGCCACTCCCCGATCGCGGGCGTCGTGCTCGCCGGCTCGGAGATCGATGCCGTGGTTGGCCTGCTGACGCTGCGTGAGGCGCATGCCTTCACGATTACCGCGACACCGACGATTTTCGCGCATCTCGATGCCAACCCGATGTTCGAGGTGCTGAACCGGGCGCTGGTGCGCCGCCAGACGATCAGCCTCGAGACCCCGAGCCCGCTTGCGCTGGCGGACGGGCGGGCATCGGGGCTTACGGTCACGGCCTTTGCCGCGCCCGGCAAGACGCCGCTTTATCGGGAGAGGGCGGGGGACCGGTCGGCGATGCCGGCCGATGGCAATGTCGGGCTGGATATCTCGGACGGGTCCACGCGGCTGGTTTTTCTGCCAGGCTGCGCCCGGGTGGATGACGCGCTGCGTGCCCGCCTGCATGGCGCCGACGCCTTGTTTTTCGACGGCACGCTGTGGCGTGACGATGAGATGGCGGTGGCCGGCATTGCGCCGCGAACCGGGCGGGACATGGGGCATATGTCGGTTGGCGGGCCGGAGGGCGTGATTGCGCAATTGCAGGGCATTGCCATTCCGCGCCGCGTGCTGATCCATATCAATAACACCAACCCCATCTTGCTGTCCGATAGCCCGGAACACGAAGCCGTCCGGCAGGCGGGCTGGCAGGTCGGGTTCGATGGCATGAGGTTCACGCTGTGAAGAACGCGCTTACCCCCGACGAACTGGAAGCGGCACTGCGGCGGATCGGCGCCGAGCGCTATCATATCCATCATCCGTTCCATCGCGCGCTGCATGAGGGTCGGCTCGATCGCGGCCAGGTTCAGGCCTGGGCGCTCAACCGCTATTATTATCAGGCGCAGATCCCGGTTAAGGACGCGGCGCTGCTCGCGCGGCTGCCGACGCCGGAATTGCGGCGTGAATGGCGGCGAAGGCTGATCGACCATGACGGGGATGCGCCCGGCACCGGCGGCATTGCCCGCTGGCTGAAGCTGACGGATGGCGTGGGGCTGGAGCGGGCCCGGGTCGAAGCCACCGATGAATTGCTGCCGACGACGCGCTTCGCGGTCGATGCCTATGTGCATTTCGTGCGGGAGCGCTCGATTCTGGAAGCCATCGCCTCGTCGCTGACGGAGCTGTTCTCGCCGACCATCATCAGCGAGCGTGTGTCGGGCATGCTCGCCAATTATCCCTGGGTCACTCAGGAGACATTGGCGTATTTCACCCCGCGTCTGACGCAGGCGCCGCGCGATTCCGATTTCGCGCTCGCCTATGTCCGCGAGCACGCCATCACGCCCGAACAGCAGCGGGCCGCGCAGGACGCGCTGCGCTTCAAGTGCGATGTGCTCTGGTCGATGCTGGACGCGCTCGATTACGCCTATGTCAGCCCCGGCCACATCCCGCCCGGCGCGTTCAGGCCCGGTTGCTGAGGGATGCTGGACGAGACCGCCATTCCCCGGCTGGCGCGGGGCTTTCGGATCCGGCGCGACGATGTGCGCAACCAATGGGTGGTGCTCGGGCCGGAACGCGCCTTTGTGCCCGATGACATTGCCGCGGCGATTCTGCGCGAATTCGACGGGCGGAAGACGTTGGCGATCGTCATCGATGATCTCGCGGCCCGCTATGCCGCGCCGCGCGACCAGATTGCGACCGACGTGCTGGCGATGACCGCTGATCTCAATGCCAAGGGGCTGGTGGCGATTTAGGGCCTTCGCTCTACAAAAAGTCGCTCAGACAGTCTGGGATTCGTCTCGCAGGCGGGTGGCATGGCTCGGCTTTGGGCACCGGGCTGAGAGGATGTTGCCCTCCGGGTATGAACGTGATGATGAGGTGGCCAGCGCTGTGAGCGGTGGTGTGGGAATGACGCCGCAGCGAAGCCTCTTGACCGCGGACGCATCTCTGGCCATGTTCCGCGCCCTTCCCCAGGGGTAGCGCCATGGCCAAATCGAACACCGTCCAGATCCGCCTCGTATCGACTGCCGATACGGGCTTTTTCTACGTCACGAAAAAGAATGCGCGGTCACAGACCGGCAAGATGGAAATGCGCAAATACGACCCGAAGGTGCGCAAGCACGTGACCTTCAAGGAAGCCAAGATCAAATAACTGGCAGCCCGGTCCCATGACCGGGCCGACCGACAGATTTACCGCTGGGCGCGCGCCGCTGGTCTCATGACTGGCGGCGTTTTGCTGTTTTTGCCATGTTTTTGCGGCAATGCCCCGAAATTCGGGCATTGTCTCGGGAATCGAGCCAGACGTTAACGCTTGGGTTACGCGGCTTGGGGATGCTGGGGCCATGGATGGTTTGCATGCCCCGACTGCGCGACCCGGACCGGACGGAACGGCCCGCGATGGTGTTTTGCCGCGGGATACGCGGTCTGGCGCGTCACGCACGCGCAGGCTGGCGGCGCGGCGCCTTGCCGATGCGCTGGACCGGGACCGGCTGCGGCTGGCCGCGAAGCCTCGGCACAGCCTGAATGACGATGCGCTGGTGGCCGAGGAACTGAGCATGCGCTGGCCGCAGGCGGGCCAGCCGGTGGCGGCAACGGTGGCAGAGGCGCGGGATGGTGCCTCGGTGCGCCGGCTGTGCGCGTGGCTGTTGCGGGCGGCATGCCAATGGCGGACTGACGCGCCGATGGTTTCGGTGCCGATCCCAACGGCGCTGCTGACGGCCGAGTTGCCGCCGCTGGTGCTGACGGCGCTGGAAGCCAGTGGTTGCCCGCCGAGCCGCCTGGAATTGCGCTTGAGCGAGCGAGCCTTGCTGGACGCGACACCGTCATTGCTGGTCGATATGTGCGATTTGCGCGACCGCGGCGTGACCCTGGCGCTGGGGGATTTCGGCATGGAGCTTGGCGCCATTTCCCTGTTGCGCCGCCTGCCGCTGACGCGGGTGCACCTCGATCCGTCGCTGACCTATGATCTGGCGCCCGGCTCGGAGGAATCGGCCCTGGTGGCAAGCCTGGTGGAGCTGGCGCACACGCTATCGATGCGGGTTTCCGCCCGAGGTGGCGGCCCGATGCTGCGGCGCCTGCGGGTGCTCGGCGTGGATGAGGCGGTGATGGGATGAGCGGCAGGGAGAGTCGGCCTTAGGGCGCGACGAGGTCAAGTCGGCGCCGGGCCATGCGGCGATCCGGCCGCTGCGTCCTGTTCGGCGACGCAGGCCAGCAGGGCCGCGCCATAGCGCTGTTGCTTGCTGGTGCCGATGCCCTTGATGGTGGCGAGCGCATCAAGGCTGGCCGGACGCCTGGCCGCGATTTCGAGCAGGACGGAATCGTGAAAAATCACATAGGCGGGCACACGCTGCGCCTGAGCCAGATTGGCCCGCAACGCCTTGAGGCGGGCGAGCAGGGCAGGCGACGGCGCCTCGACCGGCGCCGCCGATGTGGCGGGAGTGGTCGTCCGGGTCGGCTGGGGCGCGCTGTTTTCAACGCGTAGCCGCAACGTCGCTTCGCCGCGCAGAATCGGCCGGGCGATTTCCGGCACCAGGGTCAGGCGCGCGAGGCGTTCGGTGCCGGTATCGAGCGCGCCATGGGCGATCAATTGTCTGATCACGCCACGCCAGAAAGTGGCCGGCCGGTCGCGGCCGATGCCAAACAAGGGAAGGGTGTCGTGGCCATGGCGGCGCACCATGTCGTTCGTCTCGCCGCGCAAGACATGCACCAGATGCACGGCGCCGAACATCTGCCCGGTCCGGTAGGCGGCGGAGAGCACCATGCGCGCGGCCTCGGTGCCATCGAACAGCACCGGCGGCGTCTGGCAGGTGTCGCAATGGCCGCATGGTTCGGCCAGGGCTTCGCCGAAGCAGGCCAGCAGGCGCGCGGTGCGGCATTCGGGTGTTTCGGTGAAGGCGATCATGGCCTCGAGCCGCTCGCGCATGGCCGCCAATTGCGCGTCCGGCGCGCTCGACTGGGTCAGGAAATGGCGGGCGCGGGCAATATCCTCGCCACCATGGAGCAGCAGGGCGGTGGCGGGCAGGCCATCGCGCCCGGCGCGGCCGATTTGTTGGTAATAAGCCTCGGGGCTGTCCGGCATGTCGGTATGGATCACGTAGCGGACATCCGGCCGGTCAATGCCCATGCCGAAGGCGATGGTGGCGACCATGACCACGGCGTCCCCGGAGCGGAAACGCGCCAGCGCCGCGCGCTTGGCGGCGACATCGAGCCCGGCATGGTAGGCAATCGCCTCGATTCCGGGTTCACGCCGCAGGCGCGCGGCAACGCGTTCGGTGCGGGCGCGCGTGCCACAATATATAATGCCGGTTTCGCCCTGGTGGCGACTGAGAAAGCCGAGCAACTGCGCGGTCTCGCCGGTTTTCGGCTCGGCCTCGATGAACAGGTTGGGCCGGTGGAAACTGGCGGTGAAAACCTGCGCGTCGGGCATGGCGAGCCCGGCCAGCATGTCGCGGCTGGTGCGGGCATCGGCGGTGGCGGTGAGCGCCAGGCGCGGCACCCCGGGCAGGCGGGATTTGAGGCAGGCCAGCGCCCGGTAATCCGGGCGGAATTCATGCCCCCATTGGGACACGCAATGCGCCTCGTCGATGGCAACCAAAGCAACCGGCTGGTCGGCCAGACGGTCGAGCAGATTGCCGGCCAGCAGGCGTTCTGGCGAGACGTAGAGCAAATCAAGCGTGCCGGCGGCGATGTGGCGCCAGATCTGCCGCGCGGTATCGGGGTCCAGTTCCGAATGCAGCGCGGCGGCGCGCACGCCGAACTGGCGCAGGCTTTGCACCTGATCCTCCATCAGCGCGATCAACGGCGAGACCACCAGGCCGAGACCGGGACGACAGAGCGCGGGGATTTGATAGCACAGGCTTTTGCCGCCGCCGGTGGGCATGAGCACCAGCGCGTCCTGGCCGCGCAGCACGGTCTCGATGACCGGTAATTGCAGGCCACGAAACGCCGGATAGCCGAACACCTCGCGGAGCACGCGGCCTGGATCGGCGATCGTGGCGCCTTGGCTGGGACAGATCGAGTCGGGCACGCCAAAGGCTTGCACGGAACGGGGGCGCGCCGGAATGGGGCGGAAGGCCGGTGGCCGGCATTTTTGCGGCGCGGCAGGCGCGCGCGTTTTTTATTGATTAACGTCTCGGAATTCGCTACCAGCGATGCGGGAAGTGTTGGCCTGAACGGCTGTAACAACGGGAGTCTGCCGTGTCATCGGAAACTTTTACTAACGCCTATTTGCTGTCGGAAAACCTGCAAACCGGTGGCTATTCGACGAGCGAGCAGATCGCCGGCTCCGCGACCATTTCGTCCAGCAGCAACGAGCTTCTGTTCGGCAGCCCGATCACGTTCACCGACCCGTATAACACGATCACGCTGCTGTATGATGGCGTGGTCACGGAGAACGGCAATCCGGTCGGTTTCGCCGCGGTCGACCCGATGACCGGCCAGACCTACATGTTCACCGACAGCTCGGTGCCCGCGAACACCCCGCTGGTGATCGATGTGGGTGACCCGACCTTCCTGTGCTTTGTTGGTGGCACCCGCATCGCGACGCCGGAAGGCGAGCGGGCGGTTGAAGCCCTTCAGGCTGGCGACCTTGTCTTGACCCATGATGGCCGCGCCATGGCTGTGAAGTGGGTTGGCCAGCAATTCGTGCGTCCGGGTGCCGAAACCGCTGCCGCCGTGCTGCCGGTGCGTATCCAGGCTGGCGCGCTGGGCGGGAATCTGCCGGTGCGTGATCTGTTGGTTTCGCCCGACCATGGCCTGATGCTGGATGGCGCGCTGGTGCATGCCAGCACGCTGGTCAATGGTCGCACCATCACGACCGAGGCGGCGGCCGAGCCCTTCACCTATTATCATGTCGAGCTTGAGGAGCATGCGCTGCTGCTGGCCGAGGGCGTCGCGGCGGAGAGCTACACCGATCGCGCCTCGCGCGTGGCGTTTGATAACGCGGCTGCCTATCAGGCTGAATTCGGCGCTGCCCGCAACGTGGCCCACATGGACGTGCCGCGTGCCAAGGCGCTGCGCCAGCTTCCATACAGCCTGCGGATGCGCCTGGCCGCCTGATCGGCCATCTCGTCCGACACCGTAACCGGCCGTTGAGGTGCCCCCTCACGGCCGGTTGACTTTTTCCGGGGCCTGGGCCGGGATCGGGCCCGGCGTGGCGTGGCACCCCCTGGCCGGGGCGCCTGATTGCGCCGGACCGAACAACCCCAGGACCCTGGCGTGATGACAGACAGCCACGCTTCCCTGCCGCACGAGGCCACCCCGCCAGAGGCTGCCCCGGAGGCTGTCAGGGAATTGCTGTCAGTGGCGGAGGGACTGCGCAACGCCGGACAGCATGCCGAGGCGTTGACGTGGTTCGAGCGCATATTGGCCGAACAACCGGGGACGCTCGACGCCGAATTGGGCGCCAGCCAGTGCGCCGCAGCGCTGGGTGATCATGCCGCCGCGCTGCGCCATGCCGGCGCTGCCGCAACCCGGTTGGGCAAAATCTGGCCGTTGCAGCGCCTGGCCCAGACTTTACGCAAGGAAGGCGAGGGCGATTTTGCGCGCCTTGCCTTCAAGCAGGCCGCCGATTTGGCGCCGGACCGGCCTGAGCCTTCGCTTGGTCTTGCCGCCTGCGCGCGCGACGCGGGCGATTTTGCGGCCGCCGCCGAGGCACAGGGGTGGGCGGTTTCACTGGCACCCCATGATGTTGGAGCGCAGTTGGAGTTGGCGCGTGATTTGCGCCGGCTTGGCAGGATAGATGATGCAGTGACGCTGGTCACACGGGTGCGGGAGGCTGATCCGGACCATCCGGGAGCATTGCGGCTGGCGAGCCAGCTTGAGAGGGACCGGGCCAGCCAGCCGACCGCGAACACCGCCAGCATCGACCATGACGAAGCGGCGCTGCGGGCGCGATTGCAGGCGGCCGATATTTTGCGCCGGGAAGCCAGGCTGGACGAGGCGCAGGCAGCCTATCAGGCTATTCTGGCCGATGCGCCGGACCAGGTTGGCGCGCTGCTGGGCTTGGGGCGTTGCCATTTCGCCGCGGGGCATGTGTCCGACGCGAAAGAGGACTTTTTATGCGCGACCGAGATCAGCCGGAAAATCGGACCATTGATGCATTTCGCCACCGCCTGCCGCAAGGCGGGTGAGATCGAGGTTGCGCGTGCCTGTTGTGCCGAGGCCGCCGCTATCGATCCACGCGCTGTGGAACCGCTTCTGGGACTGGCGGCCTGCGCCAGGGCCGAGCGCGATTTTGGCTCGGCGGAGCGTTGGCAGGCAAAGGCCGTGGCCCTGGTGCCGACCGAGGCGGCCGCGCTGCTGGCTTTGGCGCGAGACCAGCTTGCCGGTGGCAGGCATGATGCGGCGCGGGCGACCGTGCGGGATTTGCTGGCACGGCATCCCAGGCACGGGGGCGGATTGGCGCTTGCCGCCACGCTCGCGGAAACGCCGGAGGACGTCGTCGATGCCGCCAACGCGGTCGACGCCTTGGCCCCGATCCGGCCATTGTTGCAGCTTGCCGCCGATTGCCGGCGGGACGCTGATGTGGCGCTGGCGGAAATGATTTATCGGCGGGCGGCCGCCCTGGCGCCGGACCGGCCTGAGCCGTTGCGCGGCCTTGCCGCCTGTGCCGAGGCGCGTGATGACAGGCAAGCGGCGGCACGACACACGGCGGCGGCGGATGCGCTGATGCCCGGTCGCGCGGGAAGGCGTCGCGTCGAGCCAGGCGGGGAAGCCGAAGGCAGGCGCCGCGAGCCGATCAAGGCGCTGATGCAACGTGCCGCCGCGTTGCGCGAACTGGGCGAAACCGAGCAGTCGATCGCGGTCATCGACGCCGTGCTGGCGCGGCAGCCAGATTACACGCCGGCACTGCTGGCGCGCGGCCAGGTGCTGCGCGAACAGAACGAACCGAAGGCCGCCGCCGCCGCGCTGGCGCTGGCGCATGCGGCGGCGCCAGACGATGCCGGGGTTTTGCTTGCCTATATCCGCGCCCTGCACGAGGCCGGCGAGGCGGAGCGCGGCGATGCCCTGCTGGACGAGGCCTTGGCCCGCGGCCTGGCTGGCCAGGCGCTGCTGATCTATGCCGCGGAACGCGCGCTGACGCTGGGCGATACCGGGCGCGCGCTGGCCCGGGCCGATGCGCTGGTGCGCGCGAAGCCAGCCCAGGCGCAGGGCTATCTGCTTGGCACCGTGGCACTGGCGCGCCGCGCCGAGGTGACGGCCGCCTTGCGCCGGTTGGACCAGGCTGACGCCGCCTGCGGCCCGACGCCGAGCCTGATAGTGCGCCGAGCGCAATTGCTGCGCCAGCTTGGCCGGCCGGCCGAGGCGGCGGCTTTGTGCGACCATGCAAGGGAAGGCTTCGCCGCGCATTTTCCCCTCTGGGAGGCGGCCTGGCATGCTCGACTGGCCAGCATGGACGCTCATGCGGCAGCCCGCGCCCTGGACGAGGCGGTGCCCGAGTCCGAGGAGCAGCGCGCCGCCCTGCTGGCCATGCGTGGTGATGCCGCGATGGATCGGTGCGAGGTCGGCGATGCCTTGCGGCACTATGAACAGGCCGCCGCGCTGGAGCCGGCCAATGCCGCCTATCTGAACAACGTAATACGCGCGCATTTGGCGCGATTTGATTTGGCGCAGGCCGGGGCGTGGCTGAGCCGGCTGGATCTGGTGCGGAGCAGCCTCGCGCGCCGGCGGGCGCGCGGCGGTAGCAGCCAACAGGGCTTTATCGAGACCGTCTACAATGATTACCGGGTCGACCAGGCGGCACTTGCCGCGCTGCGTGACCTGCCGCAGGCGCCGGATCAGCGGCTGAGGGCGCTGCTGCCGCTGGCCCGCGCCTATTCGGACAGCACCTTGTTGGCCGCCTGCCTGCTGGAAACCGCGTGGCAGGCTGGAAAATTGACGGCGCCGAAGCCGGGCGGCAGCAACATACCACGCCGCCTGGTGCAGTATTGGGATGCCCCGCCGCCCGACATGATACCCCTGCTGGAAGGCTGGCATGAGCCAGACTTCCCCGACCGGATCCGGTTCGACGACAAGATGGCGCGACGCTTTCTGGGCGAGCGATGCAGCCAGGACGTGCTGTTCGCCTATCATCGGGGGGTAACGCCCAGTGTGCGGGCGGACATGTTCCGCCTGGCTGTCCTGGCGGAAGCTGGCGGCATGTATGCCGATGCGTTCAGTGCGAGGCTGGGGCCGGTTTCACCCCTGATCGAGGATGGCGCGACATTGGTGCTGGCGCGCGGCGAATTGGGCCTGCTGGGCACGGCATTCATGGCGGCCGCGCCGGGACACCCGGTTCTTATTCTGGCGCGTGATCTGGCCGCCGAATCGATCAACCG
>DAIDIQ010000207.1 GCA_027459285.1 Acetobacteraceae bacterium | reverse complement strand
TGGTCTCGGGTAATGGTGGCTACGGCGTTGATATTTCCGGCGGCACGCTTGCCAATCATGGTCTCATCCAAGGCGGTACTGGCGGCGAGAATTACAGCACGGGGTTCGGCGTCGCGGGTGGCCGGCAGTCCGGTGGCGTATTGATGAATTTCGGCAGTATCGTCGGTAGTGCCGGGGCTTACGCCCACTATGCGCCAAACGATGGTGGGCTGGGCTGGAACCTCGCCGCTGGCAGCGTCCTCAACTACGGCACCGTCACCGGCGGTCACGGCGGCTACGCGCACTATGCCAATGGCGGAAGCGGTGGGGGCGGCGTGGCCACTTCGGGTGGCACGTTCACCAATGACGGCGCGATCATCGGGGGCTACGGTTATTTCGGCAGCGATGGCGGCAACGGGGGCGTCGGCGCCACTGTCGCATTCTTCGGCCAACTGACCAATAACGGCACGATCCTCGGGGGTGCTGGCGGCGGAGGACACAACGGGGGTGGGGGTGGCGCCGGTGTCGTCGTCACCACGGAGAGCGCCCGATTGATCAATGCCGGCACCATCGAAGGGGCGGCGGGCGGCCGCGGCGCTTATGGCGCATCCTACGGGCCGAGCGGCGTCGGTGCCGAAATCGAGGCCGGGACGCTGATCGATCAGGGCGGTCTCATCGCTGGTAACGGCACCGCCGATGCCATTGTCTTCGGTGCCAACTATGCCGCGACGCTCGAACTCTATGCCGGCGCGCATTTCATCGGCCAGGTGGCGGCGAGCGCCGCCGATGCACTCGATCTGGCCGGCACCGCCGCCGGCACGCTTTCGGGCCTTGGCAGTGAATACACCAATTTCGGCACGCTGAGCTTCGCGCAGGGCGCAAGTTGGACGGTGGCCGGGACCTATTCGGCGTTCACGACCGGGGCGGGGATTGCCATAGGCGGTTTTGCCAACACGGACACGCTGGCGCTGGATGGGTTTGTTGCCACGAGCGAGAGTTATGTGGCGGGGACGGGGCTTGAACTGACCAACGGGGTGACGACGATCACGCTGGATACGGGGGCGGCGCCGCAGGGCGAGGCGTTCCATTACCGCGATGCCAACGGCAACACCTACGTAACTCTGGGCCGGCCGGTGGTGAGCGTGATTGCGACCGACGTGACCCAGCCGGTGACGGCGGGGGCGGGGTATTACGCGAGCACGCTGACGATCACCGATACCGGGGCGATTACGCCGAGTGGGGTGAGCGGCGCGGCGCTGAGCCTGGGCGCGGGCGATGCGGTGTTCAACTACGGCAGCGTCATTGGCGCCGCGGATACCGGCAGCGGCGCGGGTATTGGCGTCGATCAATCGGGCGGGAGTTTGAGCAATTATGGCGTCATTACGGGTGGGGCGGGTGCTCAAGGCAATACGGGTACCGGTGGGGCGTCGGGCGTTTCCCTTACCGGCGGTACGCTGACGAATGACGGGACGATCTCTGGCGGTGCCGGGGGCAGCGACGGTGGCGCGGGTGCGGTGCTTTCGGGCGGTACGCTGACGAATGACGGGACGATCTCTGGTGCCGGCGGCAGCGGCAGCGGCAGCGGCAGCGGCGGTGGCGCGGGTGTGATGCTTTCGGGTGGTGCGCTGACGAATGACGGCAGCATTGCCGGTGGCAGCGGGGCATATGGTTTTTCCTTTGGGGGTGCGGCGGGTGCGGGCGCTGCGCTTACCGCGGGCGTGCTGACGAATGACGGCACCCTTACCGGCGGCAGCGGGGGATCCGGGGAATATTTTGGTGGTGCGGGTGGTTCGGGTGTGGCGCTTTCGGGCGGCACGCTTGTGAACGATGGCAGCATCACGGGCGGCGCGGGTGGCAGCGGCAATGACCGCGTCGGCGCGAATGGTGTGGGTGCCAATGTTTCCGGCGGCACGCTGATCGACCAGGGTGGATTGATCGCGGGCGCGAGTGGCGCGGATGCGGTGCAATTCACGGGTGGCGGCACGCTGGCGCTGTATGCCGGGGCTTCGTTCATGGGCCAGGTGGCGGCCCAGGCGAGGGCGGGCGATGTGCTCGACCTCGCGGGCAGCGCCGCCGGCACGCTTTCGGGCCTCGGCACGCAATTCACCAATTTCGGCACGCTGGCTTTCGACGCCAACGCCGGATGGACGGTTTCGGGCACATATTCCGCGTTCAGTAATGGCATTACGCTCGATGCGCTCTCGACCGCGGATACGCTGGTGCTGCAGGGCTTCGTGGCCACCGGGGCTACCTATGTGAGTGGCACCGGGATCGAATTGACCAACGGGACGCAGACGATCACGCTCAGCCTGGAGAATTCCGGGATTTACGGCGCGGCGATACGTTATGCGACCGAAAATGGGGCGACGACGCTGACCTTCGTCGATGTCGTCAACCGGATCACGAGCGATGTGCCGCATCCGGTGACGGCAGGGGCGGGGAATTATGCCGCCGACCTGACTATGCTCGGGTCGGGCAGTGTCGCGCCGGTGGGTGCGGCCTATTATGGCGCGACGGCCTTGACGCTGGGTGCCGGCGACACGGTGACAATCTATGGCGGTGGTGCCGCGACCGGCGCGGTGGGGCAATACGGGGCTGGCCAGGGCTATGCGGGTGGCGCGGGCGTGGGCATGACCGGTGGCACCCTGTACAATGACGGCACACTGACCGGCGGCGAGGGCGGGGGCGCGGGCGCCGCCGGCAATGCGGGCATGGGCGGCACGGGGCTTGTGCTGTCGGGCGGCTATGTTGCCACGCAGAGCGTGATTACCGGCGGTGCCGGCGGGGTGGGCGGACAGCAAGGCGGGCAGGGCGGCAGCGGGCTCGCGCAGAGTGGCGGCAGCCTGAGCAATGGCGGCGTGATCACCGGCGGGGCCGGTGGCACCGGCGCGGCTGTGGGCGGCACCGGGGCGACGATCACCGGTGGGGATCTGAACAATCACGGCGACCTCATCGGCGGCGTGGGTGGCGATAATTCCGCGGGCTATGGCGGCACGGGTGGCACCGGCGCTTATCTGAACGGCGGCTATCTCCTCAATGCCGGGCTTGGTGTCATCGTGGGCGGCTATGGCGGGGAAGGCGCCACATCCGGCGGCACGGGCGGCACGGG
The DNA here is from genome assembly GCA_027459285.1 of Acetobacteraceae bacterium. GTDB lineage: Bacteria > Pseudomonadota > Alphaproteobacteria > Acetobacterales > Acetobacteraceae > JAJXVA01. The sequence continues at coordinate 23,356 of DAIDIQ010000207.1, read as the reverse complement.
GCTGGTGCTGAGTGCCGGCACGCTGGTCAACCAAGGGGAGATTTTTGGGGCGACAGGCGGCAGCTTGTCGCAGCGGGGGGCTGGCGGGGCGGGCGCCGTTCTGCTCGGGGGAACCCTGGTCGACCAGGGTGGGATGATCGGCGGCGCCGGCGGCGCGGATGCGGTTTACCTGAAAAACAGCGCGACGCTGGCGGTTTACGCCGGCGCGCAATTCCAGGGCGCGATCGTGGCGGTGGGCAGCGATACGCTGAAGCTGCAAAGCGGCGGGGCGGGGACGCTGAGCACGAATGTCTCCGGCTTCGCGACGCTGAGTGTCGCGGGGGGCGCGAACTGGACGCTGTCGGGGAACGACAGTTTCGGCGGGGTTGGGACGATTTATGGCGGGCTGACGCTGACCGGCAGCCTGGATAATACAGGCACGCTGGGCGGGGCGAATGGCGGGTACTATACGAACGGCAGTCTGGCACTGACCCTGGCCTCGGGCAGCCTGACCAATACCGGGCTGATCGCCGGGGGGGCGGGCGGTAAGGCGTTCGACAACCGCTATCATACCGGGGGTTCGGGCGGCACCGGGATTGTGATCTCGGGTGGCGCGTTGACGAATGACGGCACGATCGCCGGTGGCGCTGGCGGCTATGATTCCTACAAGAATGGCGGCCAGGGTGCCGCCGGCGCCATTCTTTCGAGGGGAACATTGATCAACAACGGCACGCTCGCGGGCGGCAATGGCGGCGTGAGTGCCGGTAGTTACTCGGGCCCGGCGGGGGTTGGCGCGCAGCTTGGCGACGGTGACCTCGTGAATACCGGCACGATTGCCGGCGGCGCGGGCGTGAATGGGTATTTGCGTGGCAGCGCCGGCGGCACCGGGGTGGTCATGGCGGGCGGCACGCTGACCAATAGCGGCACCGTGCTGGGTGGGCAGGGCGGCTACGGCAGATTCGGCGCCGCGGCCAATGGCGCCGGTGTTTCCATTTCCGGCGGCACGCTGATCGACCAGGGTGGGTTGATTGCCGGCGCGCGCGGGGCGGATGCGGTGCAGTTTGGCGCGGCCGCGACGCTGGCGCTTTATGCCGGGGCTTCGTTCATGGGCCAGGTGGCGGCCCAGGCGGGGGCGGGCGACGTGCTCGATCTCGCGGGCAGCGCCGCCGGCACCCTCTCCGGCCTCGGCAGCGAATACACCAATTTCGGCACGCTCGATTTCGCCCAGGGTGCAAGCTGGCATGTTGCCGGCACCTATTCGGCCTTCACCACCGGGGCGGGCATCGCGATTACGGGGTTTGCCAGCACCGACACGCTGGCGCTGCAAGGCTTCGTGGCCACGGGTGAGACCTACGTGGCGGGCCAGGGGCTCGAACTGACCAACGGGGTGACGACGATTACGCTGGATACGGGGGCGGCACCGCAAGGCGAGGCGTTCCATTACCGCGATGCCAACGGCAACACCTACGTAACTCTGGGCCGGCCGGTGGTGAGCGTGATCTCGACCGACGTGACCCAGCCCGTGACGGCGGGGGCGGGGTATTACGCCAGCACACTCACGATCACCGATACCGGCGCGATTACGCCGAGCGGGGTGAGCGGCGCGGCGCTGAGCCTGGGCGCGGGCGATACGGTGTTCAATGACGGCAGCGTCATTGGCGCCGCGGATACCGGCAGCGGTGCCGGCATCGCGGTCGATCAATCGGGTGGCAGCCTGAGCAATAGCGGCACCATCATCGGTGGGGCGGGCGCGTATGGCTTCAATGATGGCTCTTCCGGCGCGAGCGCGGTGACCCTCTCCGGCGGCACCCTCACCAATTCTGGCACGATAACCGGCGGTGAGGGCGGCGAAGCGGTGAACGGCACGTCTGGCGCCGGCGGTGCCGGGGTCACGATCAGCTCCGGCACGCTGACCAATCAGGGCGTGATCGCGGGTGGCCTGGCGGGCGTCACCGCAACCTATGTGGGCGCGGGTGGGGCGGGGGTTACGCTGAGCGGCGGCGGCGTGACCAATGACGGCACGATCGACGGAGCGGCCGGTGTCTATGGCCCCCTCGAGCGTGGCGGCGGGGCGGGTGGTGCCGGCGTCATCCTGTCCGGCGGCACGCTTACCAACGACGGCACCATAGAGGGCGGCGCGGGCGGCGGAGGCATTTTCGGCTCGGGTCCTGGCGGCGCGGGCGTAAGCCTCTCGGGCGGCACGCTGATCGACCAGGGCGGGTTGATCGCGGGTGCCAACGGCGCGGATGCGATCGACGCAAGCGGCACCGCAACCCTCACCCTTTACGCCGGCGCGCAATTCCAGGGCGCCATCGTCGCCACCGGTACCGACACGCTGAACCTGGTGGGCACCACCCCAGGCACGCTTGCCACCAACATCTCCGGCTTCGCGACGCTGAGTGTGGCGAGCGGCAGCGCCTGGACGCTTGCGGGGAACGACAGTTTTGGCGGCATCGGCACCATCGACGGCAGCCTGACGCTGACCGGCAGCCTGGATAATTCGGGCACACTCATCGGCGCCGCGGGCGCGTATGGCCTCTATGGGGGTTCCCCCGGCGGGGTCGCCCTCACCCTCGCGGGCGGCACACTGACCAACAACGGCGAAATGACCGGCGGCAGTGGCGGAAACGGCCTCGCAGGCATTGGTGGCGCGGGTGGGGCCGGCGCGGATCTGGTTAGCGGCATCCTAACCAATAACGGCGCCATGACCGGCGGCAGTGGCGGCACCAGCAACATCTACGTCGGCGGCCCGGGCGGTGCTGGCGCGGATCTGGTTGGCGGCATCCTAACCAACAACGGTGCCATAACCGGCGGCAGTGGCGGCAACGACTCCAACATCGATGGCGGCGCGGGCGGTGCTGGCGCGGATCTGGTTGGCGGCACCCTAATCAACAACGGCACCATTACCGGCGGCGCCGGCGGCTCTATGTCCCCTGCCGGTGGCACGGGTGGGGCGGGTGTGACGCTGTCCGATGGTGTTGTGACCAATCTCGGCACGATCATGGGTGGCGCGGGTGGCGCGGGTCACATCGGCCCCGGGGCCTCGGGCGCGGGCGGGAATGGTGTCACGCAGACCGGTGGCACGTTGAGTAATTCCGGATTGATCGCGGGTAGCGCCGGACGAGTGTTCTTCACAGGCGGCGTCGGCGGTGACGGCGTTGCGCTGTCTGGCGGCACCTTGAATAATGCGGGCACGATCGTCGCGGGTGCCGGTGGCCACTCCGGCAACGGCCACGCCGGCGCGGGCGGTATCGGCGTCTCGATCAATGGCGCGTCGGTCTACAATTCGGGCATGATCGAAGGCGGCAATGGCGGCAGCGCCTATATTTCGCCCAACCCGGGCCAAGGCGGCAATGGCGGCGCCGGTGTTTACCTCGATGGCGGCACGCTGATCGACGCGGGGAGCATCAGCGGCGGCATCGGCGGCACTGGCGGCAACGGCAACGGCGCCAATGGCGACGCCGTGCAGTTCGGCGCCACCGAAGCGACGCTCGAACTCTACGCTGGCGCCAGCTTCAGCGGCCTCGTCGCCGCCACGTCCGGCGCGGGCGACGTGCTCGACCTCGCGGGCAGCGCCGCCGGCACCCTCTCCGGCCTCGGCAGCGAATACACCAATTTCGGCACGCTCGATTTCGCCCAGGGCGCAAGCTGGACGGTGGCCGGCACCTATTCGGCCTTCGCCACCGGCGCGGGCATCGCGATCGCGGGGTTTGCCAGCACCGACACGCTGGCGCTGCAAGGCTTCGTGGCCACGGGTGAGACCTACGTGGCGGGCCAGGGGCTTGAACTGACCAACGGGGTCACGACGATCACGCTGGATACGGGTGCCGCGCCGCAGGGCGAGGCGTTCCATTACCGCGATGCCAACGGCAACACCTACGTAACGCTGGGCCGGCCGGTGGTGAGCGTGATCTCGACCGACGTGACCCAGCCGGTAACGGCGGGGGCCGGGTACTACGCGAGCACGCTGACCATCACCGATACCGGCGCGATTACGCCGAGCGGGGTGAGCGGCGCGGCGCTGAGCCTGGGCGCGGGCGATACGGTGTTCAATTACGGCAGCGTCATTGGCGCCGCGGATACCGGCAGCGGCGCGGGTATTGGCGTCGATCAATCGGGTGGCAGCCTGAGCAATAGCGGCACCATCATCGGTGGGGCCGGGGCCTATGGCCGCTATGGCGCCTCTGCCGGCGCGAGCGCCGTGATCCTCTCCGGCGGCACCCTCACCAATTCTGGCACGATAACCGGCGGTGAGGGCGGCGCAACGTTGTTCGGCACGTCTGGCGCCGGGGGTGCCGGGGTCACGATCGGCTCCGGCACGCTGACCAACCAGGGCGTGATCACGGGTGGCGGCGTGGGCTTCGCCGATAATCAGGGGGGCGCGGGTGGGGCGGGTGTCACGCTGAGCGGCGGCGTCGTGACCAATGAAGGCACAATCGACGGAGCGGCGGGTGGCTATAACGCAAATCCCTCGAACGGCGGCGGGGCGGGGGGGGACGGCGTCATCCTGTCCGGCGGCGTGCTCACCAATGACAATACCATCGAAGGGGGCGCGGGCGGCGGCAGTCTGTCCGGCTCGGGTCCTGGCGGCGCGGGCGTAAGCCTCTCGGGCGGCACGCTGATCGACCAGGGTGGGTTGATTGCCGGGTATGGCGGCGCCGATGCCATCGACGCAAGCGGCACGGCGACGCTGACGATTTACGCGGGCGCGCAATTCCAGGGCGCCATCGTCGCCACCGGCACCGACACGCTGAACCTGGTGGGCACCACCCCAGGCACGCTTGCCACCAACCTCTCCGGCTTCACCTATCTCAACGTCGCCTCCGGCAGCGCCTGGACGCTTTCGGGCAATGACAGTTTCGCGGGCGTTGGCATGGTTGATGGCGCGCTCGCGGTTTCGGGATATCTGCTCAATCAGGGGAATATCAGCGGCGCCGCGGGCGGGACTGATGCAGCGGGGCTCACCGCGCTCACCCTGCTCGGCGGCACGCTGACCAATGCCGGCACACTGGCCGGGGGCGCGGGCGGCTATGGCGCTTCGGGCAACAACAATGCGCCGCTCGGCGGAACCGGGGTTGCCATGCAATCCGGCACGCTGACCAATTCCGGCCTCATCGTCGGCGGCAACGGCGGCAGCGGGCCGAGCTATATCGGCGGCCGGGGCGGCGCGGGCGTGCTGCTTTCCGGCGGCACGCTGATCAATTCCGGCACGATCGCCGGGGGCGCCGCCGGGTATGGCGGAACCTATAATGGCTTTGGCGGCCCTGGCGTGGTCGTTTACGCCGGCAGCGTCAACAATTCCGGGCTGATTGCCGATGGCGCCAATGGCGGGGCCGCGGTGTTGATGTTTGACGGCAGCTTCGGCAATTCCGGCACGGTGCAGGGTAGCAACGGGTTCAACACCGTCTATGCCGGCTCGGGTGGCGCCGGGCTCGAACTCGCAGGCGGGGTATTCACCAATGGCGGCGGCATATTCGGCGGTGCCGGCGGCGACGGCGCGTATTTGCCCGGCAACGGAAATGCCGGGGCCGTTGTCATCGGCGGCACGCTGATCAATTCCGGCACGATCGCCGGTGGCGCTGCCGGGGTCTCCGGCAATCTGGTGGGCACCAACGGCGTTGGCGTTTATCTGTCGGGCGCAACCCTGATCGACCAGGGTGGGTTGATCGCGGGGGCGAACGGCGCGGATGCGGTGCAGTTCGGCGTCAACGCCGCGACGCTCGCGGTTTATGCCGGGGCGACGTTCGATGGCGTGGTTGCGGCCAATGCGGCGGTGAATGACGTGCTGGACCTGGCGGGGGCCAAAGCCGGCACGCTTTCCGGCCTCGGCAGAGAATATACCGGGTTCTCGACGCTGGATGTGGCGAGTGGCGCCAACTGGACGCTGGATGGCGACAATCTGTTCGCCGGCTTGGTGAATGATTACGGCATGCTGACGCTGGGTGGTGCCACCACGCTTTCCGGCCAGTTGACGATCGCGGCCGGGGCGACGCTCGCGGGCGCGGGCACGATTACCGGCCCGATCGACAATCATGGGGTGATCGATGCGACCTCGGGCACGTTGGCGCTGAACCTGGCCGGCGCGATCGAGGTGTTGGGCACGCTGGAGGCGGCGGCGGGCGCGACCCTTGCGCTGTCGGGCGGCGATACGACGGGCACGCGCCTTGCCGGACAGATCGGCGGGGCCGGCACGCTGGCGCTCACGGCGGGGAGATTTGCCGCGATCAACCCGGCCAACACGATCTCGGTCGCGGCGCTGACGGTCGCGAGCGATGCGACGCTGGTGGCGCGGGGCGAGATCATGAGCGCGGTGACGAATGACGGCACCATAGCCGCGACCCACGGCCGCCTCACCTTCGCCGATACCGTGACGGGCACCGGCAAGCTGGGCATTTACAACAACGGCCTGCTGAGCTTGCAGGCCGGCGCGGCAGCGGGGCAGACGGTGCAATTCCTGGCGGGCAGCAATCGGCTTGATCTCGCCAATCCGTCGGAATTCCTGGGCACGATCGCCGGGTTCCAGGCGGGCAGCGTGATCGATCTGCTGAACACGGGCGCGAACGGCGAAACCTTTGCCAACCACACCCTGACCCTGACCGAAAACGGCGCGACGGTGGCAAGCCTGAATTTCTCGGGCAATTACACGAGTGCCAGTTTCCACCTGAGCGGCGATGGCCATGGCGGCACGGATGTGACGTTCACGTAACAGCCGGCAAGCAGCGGTGCCGGCCAGCCGGGCGTCGCCGCCGGGGGGCGCGGTCAGCCCGGCGTGGGGCGCAGCAGGGCGCGCAGGGCCTGGGGGGTGTGCACCGGCAGCGCGCAGGTGCCGGCGCGACAGACGAAAGCGGCGGGAATTTGCGTGGGTTTGCCGTGCGCGGGGTGGGATGGCGGCAGCGTGGCACCCGGCGGGACGAGGCGGGTGAGGCAGGCGGGGTCGGGGGCGGCGAGGGCGGCGCGGTGCAGGGCCGCGCGTTCCGGGCCCGGCGGGCCGGTGATGATGAGGGTGGTGGCGTTTTCCAGCAGATCGGCCGCGGCGAGCAGGGTGGGCATGCCGGTGAGGCTGGTGCCGGCGCCGGAGAAGGCAGCGATGGTGGCCTGAGCGTGCTGGCGCCAGGCGGGGTCGCCGGTCAGGTGATACAGGCTCGCGAAAAGCTGGGCGGCCAGCGCGTTGCCGGCGGGTGTCACGCCGCAGGCGGCATTGCGGGTGCGGGCACCCGGGCCCAGCGGCAGATCGGGCAGATCATCCGGTTCCGTGAAAAAGCCGCCACCAGGGGCGGCAAAGCGCGCGACGATGAGGGTTGCGAGGCCGATGGCGGCGTCGAGCGGGCCTTGCTCGCCGGTGGCCTGGAACACGGCAAGATCAGCCAGGGCGAGGGCCGCCTGGTCGTCGAGCAGGCCGCGGGCGGAGACGCGGCCGAGGCGCCAGGCATGGGCGATGCGGCCGTCCGGTTCCGTCAGGGCTTGGTGCAGGAAGCGGGTGGCGGCGGCGGCCAGCGCCAGCCAATCCGGCCGGTCGAACACGGCACTCGCGCGCGCGAGTGCCGCGATGGCAAGGCCGTTCCAGTCGGCGAGGATTTTATCGTCACGCGCGGGCGGTCGGCGGGTGGCGCGCAGTGCCGCCAGGGTGGCGCGCCGGGCGGCTAGCCGGGCTTCCGTCTCGGCATCCGCCATGGGCGCGATGCGGCGGAGCACGATGCGGCCCTCCCAATTGCCGGGGTCGGTGATTTCGTAGAACCGGCTGAAGAAATCCGCTTCCGCACCCAGCGCGCCGTCGATCTCCGATTTGGTCCAGACATAGAATTTGCCCTCTTCCCCCTCGGAATCGGCGTCGAGCGCGGCGGCGAAGGCCGAGTCATTCCGCGCATCGGGTGGCGCGCGCATGGTGGTGGCAAGCCAGGTGACGGTCTCGGTCGCGCGGGCCTGGGTGAAGGCGGATGGCGCGGCGGCGTGGGCGAGGGCGAGCAGATCGAGCAACTGGGCGTTGTCATAGAGCATTTTCTCGAAATGCGGGACGAGCCATTCCGCATCGGTGGAATAGCGGGCGAAGCCGCCGCCGAGATGATCATAAATGCCGCCCATGCCGATACCGTTGAGCAGGGCGTGCACGGCGCGGGCGGCGCGCGGGTTGGCGCCACGGTGCGCCTCCTGCCAGAGAAAGCGGAAAATGGGCGGATTGGGAAAGCGCGGCGCGCCGTTGAGGCCGCCATGAACCGGATCGGTGCTGTTGAGCAGCAGGCCCGCGGCGGCGGCCAGGGTTTCCGGGGCGATGTCGTGGCCGGGGGTGGCAGCGGCGAGATTTTTCAACAGGCGCGGGAAATTCCCGGCGCTGGCGATGATCTGGCCCCGCTCCGTGCGCCAAGCCTCGGCGATGGCGGTGAGCACCTGGGGAAAGGATGGGCGGCCGAAACGCGGTTCGGGCGGGAAATAGGTGCCGCCCCAGAAGGGGGCCGCGTCCGGGGTGAGGAACATCGTGAGTGGCCAGCCGCCTTGTTCGCCCATGGCGTGCAGCGCCGCCATGTAGATGGCGTCGATTTCCGGGCGTTCCTCGCGGTCGATTTTGATCGCGACGAAGTGGGCGTTGATCAGGGCGGCGATGGCTTCGTTCTCGAAGCTTTCGTGCGCCATGACGTGGCACCAATGGCAGGCGGCATAGCCGATGGAAAGCAGGATCGGCCGGTCGAGGGACGCGGCGTCGGCAAGCGCCGCGTGGCCCCAGGGGCGCCAATGCACGGGGTTGGCGGCGTGCTGGAGCAGATAGGGCGAGGTTTCGGTGGCAAGAAGATTGGCGGACATGCGCGATTAAAGCGCGTTTCCGCGGAAAAGTCGCCTGCCCGCCGAGTCTCCCAACAAAGTCGTGCTTTTGGTGTAAAGTTTTTTTGGTTCTTTTTGTTCACAAAAAGAACGCGCTTCCTTGTCTCGGTCTATCAGGAAGACTTCTCAAGTTCCTTCTCCAGCGCCGGCAGCGCGGTGAACAGATCGGCCACCAGGCCGTAATCGGCGACCTGGAAGATCGGCGCGTCGGCATCCTTGTTGATGGCGACGATGACCTTGCTGTCCTTCATGCCGGCGAGGTGCTGGATGGCGCCCGAGATGCCGACGGCGATATAGAGTTCCGGGGCGACGATCTTGCCGGTCTGGCCGACCTGGAAATCGTTCGGCGCGTAGCCGGCATCGACCGCGGCGCGGGAGGCGCCGACGGCGGCGCCGAGCCTGTCCGCCACCGCGTCGAGCAGGTGGAAATTCTCGGCGTTTGCCATGCCGCGGCCGCCGGAGACGACGACGCGCGCGGCGGTGAGTTCGGGGCGCTCGGATTTGGCGATTTCGGCCGAGACGAAGGCCGATTTGCTGTTTTCCGGCGCGCTGAGGGCGCGGATCGGGGCGGCGCCGCCGGTGGCGGGCACGGGGTCGAAGCTCGCGGCCCGGATGGTCAGAAGCTTTTTGCCGTCCGCCGAGCGGACATGGGCCATGGCGTTGCCGGCATAGATGGGGCGGACGAAATTATCCGCATCGACGATCTCGGCGACGTCGCTGATCGGCTGGACATCGAGGAGCGCGGCGGCGCGCGGCATGATGTTCTTGCCCGAGGCGGTGGAGGCGGCAAGAATGTGCGAATAATCCCCCGCCAGGGAAACGATCAGGTCCGCCACCGGTTCGGCGAGCGGGTGGGGCAGATCGGCGTGCAGGATCTGGCTGATGCCGGGCAGGGCGGCGGCCGCTGCAGCGTCCTCGGCGGCGCCGATGACGAGGCCATGCACATCGCCGCCGAGCCGGGCGGCGGCGGCGAGCGCGCTGCGCGATGGCTGCTTGACGGTGCCGGCTTCACACTCGAGGAGCACGAGGATTGGCATGGTCAGATCACCTTTGCTTCGAGCTTGAGTTTACCCACCAGTTCCTCGACCGAGCCCACCTTGACGCCGGCCTTGCGGGTCGGCGGTTCGGTGACCGAGAGCAGCGTGAGGCGCGGCGTGATATCGACGCCGAGGGCGTCGGGGGTGAGCGTGTCGATGGGCTTTTTGCGCGCCTTCATGATGTTCGGCAATGAGGCGTAGCGCGGCTCGTTCAGGCGCAGATCGGTGGTGATGATGGCCGGCAGCGTGAGGCGGAGGGTTTCGAGCCCGCCATCGATCTCGCGGGTGACGGTCGCGCTATCGCCCCCGATGTCGAGCTTGCTGGCGAATGTGCCTTGCGGCCAGCCGAGCAGGGCGGCCAGCATCTGACCGGTTGCGTTCATATCGTCGTCTATCGCCTGCTTGCCGAGAATAATCAGGCCGGGCTGCTCACGCTCGGCCACGGCGCGGACGAGCTTGGCCACCGCGAGCGGCTCGGGGCTGGCGGGTGTTTCGATCAATATGCCGCGATCAGCCCCCATGGCGAGCGCCGTGCGGATGGTCTCGGCGCAAACAGCGGGGCCGATGGAGAGCGCGACGATCTCGCTGGCGAGGCCGCGCTCACGCAGGCGGATGGCTTCCTCGACCGCGATCTCATCGAACGGGTTCATGGACATTTTGACGCCGTTGGTTTCGACGTCGGTATGGTCGGCGCGGACACGGACCTTGACGTTGTAATCGACGACGCGCTTGACGCAGACGAGGAGTTTCATCTGGAGAGTTCCATGCAGAAGAAAGGGTTCTTTTTTGAAAAAAAGAACCAAAAAACTTTTGTCACTTTGCGCCGGAGTTTCCCGGCCGGCGCCGCAAACTCCGGTAACGGGAGTTTTTTGCGCGACTTTTTTGCAAAAAAGTCGCCACTTATCGCATCAGTTTCCATGAAACACCCCCTTCCGCTTCTCGACGAAGGCCTTCATGCCCTCGTGCTTGTCGGCGGTGGCGCAAAGCCCGTTGAACAGGCGGCGTTCGAGCAGGATTCCCTGGGACAGGCTCGCCTCATCGGCGGCGTTGATGGCTTCCTTGACCGCGAGTGCCGCGAGTGGCGGCATGGCGGCAATGGCGGCGGCGGTGCGCAGGCTTTCGGCCAGCAGGTCCTGCGCCGGCACCACGCGCGCAACCAGGCCGGACCGTTCCGCCTCGGCGGCCTCCATCATGCGGCCGGTGAGGCACATCTCCATGGCTTTCGGTTTGCCGATGGCGCGGGTCAGGCGCTGTGAGCCGCCCATGCCGGGGGTGACGCCGAGGCGGATTTCCGGCTGGCCGAATTTGGCGGTCTCGGCGGCGATGATGAAATCGGCCATCATCGCAAGCTCACAGCCGCCGCCGAGCGCATAGCCGGCAACCGCGGCCAGCCAGGGCTTGCGGGTGGCCGTCAGGCGGGTGAAGCCCGCGAAGAAATTCTCGCCGAACATATCCGCGAAGCCGCGGTCCTGCATTTCCTTGATGTCGGCGCCGGCGGCGAACGCCTTGTCGTTGCCGGTCAGCACCAGGCAGTGCTGGCCAGGGTCCGCCTCATAGGCGGCGAAGGCGGCGATCAGGTCGGCAAGGGTCGCGCTGTTCAAGGCATTGAGCGCGTGCGGACGATTGAGGCGCAACAGCGTGACCGCGCCGTGCACCTCATGCAGCAGATTGGCGTATTCGGACATGGTCGTTTCCCTGGTCGTTGCCTGGCCGCCCCGCCTTATCTTGGCGCGAGACGGATGGCGCCGTCGAGGCGGATGGTCTCACCGTTCAGCATCGGGTTGCCGATGATGGCGCGGACGAGATCGGCATATTCATCGGGGCGGCCGAGGCGGCTCGGAAAGGGCACCTGCTTGCCGAGCGATTCCTGGATTTCGGGCTTCATGCCGGCGAGCATCGGCGTCCAGAATATGCCGGGGGCGATGGTGCAGACGCGAATGCCATATTGGGCGAGGTCACGCGCCATGGGCAGGGTGAGGCCGACGATGCCGGCCTTGGAGGCGGCATAGGCGATCTGGCCGATCTGCCCGTCCTGGGCCGCGACCGAGGCGGTGTTGATGATGACACCCCGCTCCTCCCCCAGCGGCTCGGTCTGGGCCAGGCGGGCGGCGAACTGGGTGGCAACCGTGAAGCTGCCGATCAGGTTGACGGTGATGACGCGGCTGAAGCTGGCCTGGGCGTGCGGCGCGAAGTCACGCCCGACGGTTTTTTCGCCATGCACGATGCCGGCGGCATTGACCAGAATGCGGGCGGTGCCGTGCCGCGCCTCGGCCTCGTCGAGCGCCGCCGCGACCTCGGTTTCGTTGGTGACGTCGAGTTCGATGAACTCGGCGCCGATGCTGGCCGCGTGGCTCGCGCCGGCCGCCGCGTTGCGGTCGAGAATCGTGACGCGGGCGCCGGCCCGCGCGAGCAGTGCCGCGGTGGCGCCGCCAAGGCCCGAGGCACCGCCGGTGACGATGGCGGGGACAGAGTCGATTTGCATGGGGTCAGTCCCTTTCCACCGCGATCGCCACCGCCTCACCCCCGCCGATGCACAGGCTGGCGACGCCGCGCCTGAGCCCGCGCGCCTCGAGCGCCGCGAGCAGGGTGGCGAGAATGCGCGCCCCCGACGCGCCAATCGGATGGCCAAGGGCGGTCGCGCCGCCATTGACATTGAGCGTCTCCGCCGGAATGCCAAGCTCGTGGGCGGCGATCATGGCGACGACGGCGAAAGCCTCGTTCACCTCCCACAAATCGACCTGATCGGCGGTCCAGCCGGCACGGTCGAGCAGCTTGCGCATGGCGGGCACCGGGGCGGTGGTGAAGCGCGAGGGCGCGTGCGCATGGGCGGCGTGGGCGACGATGCGGGCGGCAACCGGCAGGCCATGCCTGTCGGCGACCGACCGGCGGCTCAGCAGCAGGGCGGCCGCGCCATCACTGATCGAGGAGGCATTGGCGGCGGTGATCGTGCCGCCCTTGGCAAAGGCCGGCTTCAGCGTCGGAATTTTCTCGGGCCGGGCGCGGCCGGGCTGCTCGTCGGTATCGACGCTCACCTGCCCATCGCGGCCCTGAATGGTGACCGGGGTGATCTCGGCGGCGAAGCCACCGCTGGCAATGGCCGCGCGCGCCCGCTCGAGCGAGCGCAGCGCATAGGCGTCCTGGGCGTCGCGGGTCAGTTGATACTCGGTCGCGGCTTCCTCGGCGAAGGCGCCCATCAGCTTGCCGGGCTCATACGCATCCTCGAGCCCGTCGAGAAACATGGAATCCTTCACCGCGTCATGGCCGATGCGGGCACCGCCGCGATGCTTGGTCAGCAGGTATGGCGCGTTGGTCATGCTTTCCATGCCGCCAGCGACGATCAGATCGGCGGAGTGGGCGGCGAGCGTGTCCGCCGCCATGATGACGGCCTGCAGGCCGGAGCCGCACATTTTGTTCAGCGTCGTGGCCTCGACCGATTGCGGCAGGCCGGCGCCGAGGGCCGCCTGGCGGGCCGGGGCCTGGCCAAGCCCGGCCGGCAGCACGCACCCCATGTAGATCCGGTCGATCGCATCCGGCGCGGCGCCGGCGCGGGCAATGGCGGCGGCAACCGCGGTGGCGCCAAGGCTGGTGGCGGGCACGGCGCCGAGCGCGCCCTGGAACGCCCCCATGGGCGTGCGGGCATAGGCACAGAGCACGACCGGGTCTGACACGGTGGCGGACATGAGCGGCTCCTGGCTGGTTGGACGACCGACGTTTTACCGATGGGTAGTTGCCCTAACCCGCCAGTATCTGTCAATCTGGCCAGTATGAATGATGGGATGAAACCGGGGGCGATGAAATCCGCGCCGGCGGATGCGCCGGGCCTCGCGCCGGCCTCGCCGTTCCTGACCGCGCGGCAGCGCGCGGCCGAGCGGGCGGCGAAGCGCGAGGCGCTGCTGCTGGCGGCGGTGCGGGCGTTCAATGAGCGTGGCTTCGCCGCGACCTCGCTCGATGACGTGGCGGCCAGCCTCGGCGTCACCAAGCCGGTGATCTATCATTATCTGGGCAACAAGGATCAGGTGTTGTTCGCCTGCCTCGAACTCGGGGTTTCGCGGCTGCGCGCGGCCGCGGCGGAGGGGCGGGCCAGCGGCGGCGACGGGCTGAGCCGGTTGCGGCATTTTCTGATCCGCTATGCCGAGACGATGATGGGGGATTTCGGCCGCTGCGTGGTGCGGGCCGGCGATCTTGGCCTCGCGCCGGACAGCCGGGCGCGCTTCCGGGCGATGAAACGCGAGATCGACCAGACGCTGCGCGAGATGCTGGCGGCGGCGGCGGCGGATGGCTCGGCCACGGTGAGGGATGCGCGGCTCGTTTCGTTTGCCGTGACGGGGGCGCTGAACTGGTCGGCGCAATGGTTTCGGGAGGATGGCGCGATGGACAAGGCGAGCGTGGCGCGCGGCCTCGTGGATGTGCTGTGCGACGGGCTGAGGCCGCGGGCGTGAGCGAGCCCCGGTCGGTTTTTTTCCCGAGCCAGCGCCTGCGCCTGCATTACTGGGACTGGGGCAATGCGGCGGCGCCGCCGCTGGTGCTGCTGCATGGCGGCGAGGACCATGCGCGCAGCCTCGATGCGCTGGCGCTGGGCTTGCGGGACGCGTTTCATGTGGTGGCGCCCGATTTGCGCGGCCATGGGGACAGTGACTGGACCAATGACGGCGTGTATGCCGCGCCGTGCTTCGTGCTCGATCTGGCCAATCTGCTGGGCGCCATCGGCGCGCGTGCCGCGGTGCTGGTCGGGCATTCCCTGGGTGGGGCGATCGCCTTGCGCTTCGCCGGCATATTTCCCGAGCGGGCGCGCCTGGTCGCGGCGATCGAGGGGGTGGGACACACGCCGCCGAAACTGCGCGCCAAGCTGGACCGGCCGCCGGAATTATTGTGGGCGGAATGGGTGGGCGAGCAGCAGGCCCTGGCCGACAAAACGCCCCGCCGCTACGCGAGCCTGGCCGAGGCGACCGAGCGGGTGATGGCGGTGAACCGGCATCTGACGCCGGCGCTGGCGGCGCATCTGACCGCGCACGGGGTGCGGTGGCACGCGGATGGCGGCTTTACCTGGAAGTTCGACCCCGCGATCCGGTCCTTTCTGCCGGTGGACATCACTGACGCCGAGCGGCGGGCGCTGTGGGGGCGGATAGCCTGCCCGGTATTGCTCGCGCATGGCGGGAAAAGCTGGGCCAGCGACCCGGCGGATGACGGCAATCAAGGCTGCTTTGCCGATGCGCGGGTGGTGCATTTTCCCGATGCCGGGCATTGGCTGCACCATGACGAGCCGGAAGCATTTCTGGCCGCGCTGCGTGGGTTTTTGCTGAAGGAGCCGGTGGCATGAGCGAAACCGCGCAGGAACAGGTGGACGGGCTGCTGCGGCTGATGACGCTGGAGCGGCTGGAGGTGGATCTGTTTCGCGGCCCGCGCACCGAGGAGGTGTGGCGCCGGGTGTATGGCGGCCAGGTGGTGGCGCAGGCGCTGATGGCGGCGTGCCACACGATCGAGGACCGGATGCCGCATTCCCTGCATGCCTATTTCATGCGGCCGGGCAATCCGTCATTGCCGATCGTCTACCAGGTGCTGCGCGACCGTGATGGCGGCAGTTTTTCGTCGCGCCGGGTGGTGGCGATACAGGACGGCCAGAAATTGCTGAACATGGCCTGCTCGTTCCACAAGGCGGAGCCGGGCCTGCACCATGCCGTGCCCATGCCGCCCACCCAGGGGCCGGAGGATTTGCCGGATTTCCGGGCGATCCTGGCGCGTTTCGCCGATACCCTGCCCGCCGAGCGGCAGAATTTTCTCGATATCGGCCGGCCGATCGAATTTCGCCCGGTGGATGGCTGGGACCGGTTTCCGCCGGAGCGGCGCGACGGGCCGGAACGCTATTGGTTTCGCGCGGTCGCGCCGCTGCCAGACCACCCGGTTCTGCACCGGGTGTTGCTGGCCTATGCCAGCGACATGGTGCCGTTGAACGCGACGTTGCGCCCGCACGGGGTGCATTTCCTGCACGACCCGATACAGGAGGCAAGCCTCGACCATGCGGTGTGGCTGCACGATGACGTGCGGCTGGATGACTGGCTGCTGTATGTGCAGGAAAGCCCGTGGGCGGGGGCGGCGCGAGGATTTTCCCGCGGGATGATTTTCCAGCGGGATGGCCGCCTCGTGGCATCCGTCGCGCAGGAAGGCCTGATAAGAATGCTGAAGCGTTGAGCAACGGTACCGCCCTGGCCTCCGTCAGCCAGAGCAAGCGTGTGTTTCAAAGTTTTTTTGGTTCTTTTTGTTCACAAAAAGAACATGCTTGCTTTCCGGTCGTGTCAGGCGGCGGCGCGTCTGCTGGCGAACTGATCGAACGCTTCCACGGCTTTGGCGGCGTACATGGCGCTGGGGCCGGCGCCCATATAGATGGCGAGGCCGACGGTCTCCATGATCTCGGCGCGGGTGGCGCCCTGGCGCAAGGCGGCGTCGGCGTGGAAGGCGATGCAGGGGTCGCAGCGTACGGCGACGGCGATGCCGAGCGAGAGTAATTCCTTGGTTTTGGCATCGAGTGCCGCGGGTTGCAGGGCGGCGCGGGCCATGGCGCCGAATGCCTTCATGACATCGGGCGTGCCGGCGCGGACGTCGCGCAGGGCCACGGTCAGTTCCTCGGCCATGTCGGGCCAGTTGGTGGGCATCTGGTTCTCTCCTCAGTGAAAGGCGGCGCCGGGGCGCAGGCCGAGGCGGCGCAGCAGCATGGCGGCGGGGCAGAAGCCGGTGAAGGCGGATTGCAGCAGGTTCAGGCCGACCAGCGCGGTGAGCAACAGGAACCAGGGGCTGAGCCAGACGCCGAGGGCGAGGCTGCCCAGCACCATGATGCCGGCGAAGGCAAGAATCGCGCGATCGATGCTGAAACGGCTGAACCCGGCACCGCCGATGACGGTGCCGCGGGGGGTGTTGGCTCGGGTCATGATGCCTGCCTCAGTTTACGGATGCCCAGTTGTTCGAGCACGAAGCGTTCGGCGAAGGGCTCGCTCTCGCCCCTGGCGATCTTGCGCAGAAAATATTTCTCGAATGCTATTTTCGCCAGATGCACCCACTTTCCCTTCGATGCCCAATTGACGTTGCGCGGCGGCATTTGCGGTTGGGCGACGAAGGCAACCCCGCCATCGCCGAAATCCGCGAGGCAGACCGCGTTCAGGCTGGGCTGCCAGGTCGCGGGCTGATGGCGCAGGCGGGCGCCGATATTGCGCGCGACCGCGGTGACCATGGATTCGATCATGAAACCGGTTTTGGGCACGCCGACGGGCACGGGGGTCTCGCCGATTGGCGGAATGGCGACGCAGACGCCGACGGCATAGATTTCCGGGTAGGTCGGGTTGGCCTGGGTCTTGTCGACCAGAATGAAGCCTTTTTGGTTGGTGAGGTGCTCGATACCGCGCACGGCATCGACGCCGCGGAAGGCGGGCAGGATCATGGCATAGGCGAAATCGAGCGTCTGTTCCTGACATATCGCGCCGCCGGCGGCAATTTCCTGCACGCGCATGGCGGCCCCGGTGATGTCGGCGATGCGGGCATTGGTGGTCCATTTGATGTGGCGTTGCCGGAATTCGCTCTCGAGCAGTGATTTGGTATCGCCCACGCCATCGAGGCCCAGATGGCCGATATAGGGTTCCGGCGTCACGAAGTGCATTTTCACCTGGTCGCGGAGCGCCCGCTTGCGCAATTCGGTGTCGATGATCAGGGCGAATTCATAGGCCGGCCCGAAGCAGGACGCGCCCTGCGCCGCGCCGATGACAACCGGTCCGGGCGCCTGGCAAAGGCGCTCGAACGCGGCGTGGGCGGCGATGGCATGATCTGTCTTGCAGACGGATTGGGTGAAGGCGGCGGGGCCGAGACCGGGCACGTCGTCGAAGGCGAGGTCTGGCCCGGTGGCGATGACGAGATAATCATATGGCACATCGGTACCGTCGCGCAGCGTGACGCATCGGCGGTCCGGGTTCACGCGGGCGGCGCCCTCCGGGCGTAGCGTGATGTGCTTGCGCGCCATGGGGCGGTCGAGCGGGACCATGATATCGTCCGGCTTGCGCCAGCCGATCGCGACCCAGGGGTTGGAGGGGACGAAATAGAAGCGATCGCCCTCCGAGATGACGGTGAGGTGATCGCCCTTCTGCAACTGCGGCAACAGTTCATAGGCCATGATGGTGCCACCAAGGCCGGCGCCCAGAACGACGATTTCGGCCATGACGTCATCCTTTCCGCGTACCCCGGGCCGGCTTGCCCGGACCGCGCGCATTATATGCGGTTATACGCAGATACGCAAGTACGAAGTTACCGCCGACGCCGCATCCCGAACCCCCGCCCTCCGCTTCCCACCCGCTTCGCATGCATTTGCTACTTGAAAGGGAATTCGTGCCCATGTATATACGTAACCATGAAGATAGACGCACGCCACATGCTGGCCAACGCCACCGACGCCAGCGACCTGCTGAAGGCATTGGCCAACCGGCACCGATTGCTGCTGGTCTGCCAGATGGTCGAGGGCGAACGCTCGGTGGGCGATCTGGCGGCGACCCTCGGCATCCGCGATTCCACCGTCTCGCAGCATCTGGCCCTGCTGCGGCGGGACGGTATCGTCACCCCCCGGCGGGACGGGCAGGTGATCTATTACGCCATCACCAACCCGGTCGCGCGCCGCCTGATGGATGTGCTGTACGAGGCGTTTTGCGCGCCCAGCAAATTATGCACCGAGGCGCGGACCCGCGCCCGCCCCGGCCGACCGAAACGGAGCAAGCCATGAGCGAGGCGAATCTGGAAAATCTCTCGGCGAGGGAGGCTCATGCCCTGGTCAAGGCCGGGCAGGCGACGCTGGTCGATGTGCGTGAGCCGGCCGAGACCAAGGTGATGCGGGCCGCGGGGGCGGTGCTCGCACCGCTCTCCACCTTCAGGCCGGACCGCCTGCCGGCGGGTCGGCTGGTGTTCATCTGCGGGTCCGGCAAGCGGTCCGGCACGGCGCTCGCGCGGTGCGCGGCGGCGGGGCTTGCGCACCGCGCGCATGTGGCCGGCGGCATGGCCGCCTGGGTCGCCGCCGGCCTGCCCGTCATCAGCGGCTGAGCGCCCGTGCGCGCGCGGCATGCCCTGTGGGTGGTGCTGCCGGCCACGCTGCTGGCGGCACTGCTCGCGCGCGGCGCCGCCCGGGCTGGGGAATTCATCGTCACCGCCCTGACGGTGCCGGATCATGTGCCGGTCAGCGCCACCATCGAGGGACAGGACGCGGCACCGGCGCGGGTGCGCACCGGCGGCACCATCAGCGCCATTCTGGTGCACAGGGGCGCGCTGGTTGCCGCGGGCCAGGTGCTGGCCACCATCGATGACCCGAAGCTGACCGCCCGCCTGGCCGCCGCGCGCCAGGCCATTGCCGCCGCCGAAGCCGCCAATTCAATTGCCCGGACCAACCTGGCGCGCGCCGCGCCACTGACGCGAACCGGTGCCGTCTCCCGCCTGCAGCGTGACCAATATCGGGCGGAGGCGGCAGCGGCGGCGGCGGCGCTGGCGGCGCGCAAGGCCGATCTGGCCGTGCTCCGCGAACAGCGCCGCGAGGGCGAGGTGCTGGCGCCGCTGGCCGGCCGGGTGGCCAGCCTGCCGGTCAGTGTAGGCATGGTGGTGCTGCCGGGTGAAACAATTGCCACCCTGGCGCTGGGCAGGCCGGTGCTGCGCCTCGCCGTGCCCGAGGCGGATGCCCCGACGCTTTCGATCGGCGAGGCCATTGCCGTGCACGATGCCGGGGCGGGCGTTACCGGGTTGGGGAAAATCGTGCGGATTTACCCCGATATCGTCAATGGCCTGGTGCGCGCCGATATGGCCGTGCCGGGGCTGAGCGACCGTTTCGTCGGCCGGCATGTGCTGGTCGACCTGCCCGTGGCGGCAAGACCGCGCATCGTCGTGCCGGCGGCGGCCCTGGTCAGCCGCTTTGGCATGGATTTCGTGTGGCTCGAGACCGCGACCGGGGTGATCGCGGTGCCGGTGCAACAAGGCGGCCGCGTGCCGGACGCGGCGTTGCCGGACGCCGTCGCCATACTCTCCGGCTTGCGGCCCGGCGATCGTCTGCGCCTGCCATGAAACTCGGCCTGTCGGGCAATATCGCCCGCGCCTTCATCACCTCCAAGCTGACGCCGCTGATCCTGCTCGCGACACTCGCCGCCGGCCTGCTGGCGCTGGCCACCATCCCGCGTGAGGAGGAACCGCAGATCGCGGTGCCGCTGGTTGATATCGTGGTGCGGGCGGATGGGCTTTCGGCGGCGGACGCGACCGAGCGCGTGACCAGACCGCTGGAGGCGATCGTCAAGGGCATTCACGGCGTCGAGCATGTCTATAGCCAGACCCAGGATGACCAGGTGCTGGTGACGGTGCGCTTCGTGGTTGGCACCAACGAGGATGACGCCGTGTTGCGCGTGCAGTCCAAATTACAGGCCAACCGGCAAAGCCTGCCGGTGGGAATCCCGTTTCCGCTGATCATCGGCCGCGGCATCAATGATGTGGCGATCGTGACGCTGACCCTGTCACCCGCGCCGGAAGCGGCCGGACGATACAGCAACGCCGATCTTTACCAGATTGGAGAAAATCTGCGGCTCGCCCTGATCCGCGCCCATGATGTGGGGCTGACCTATCTGGTGGGCGGCGCGCCGCTGCGCATCAAGATCGAGCCCGATCCCGCGAGGCTCGCTGAATATGGCGTCACCCTGTCATCGCTCGCCGCCAAGGTCGCTGGCGCCAACACCGCGTTTCAGCCGGGCTTTCTGCGCGACGGCGGTATTTATCGGGCCGTGCAGGCGGGCCGCACATTGCGCGACCCGCCCGATATCGGGCTGCTGTGGGTCGCGAACCACGCCGGTCATCCGGTCTATCTGCGCGATGTGGCACGGGTCTCGATCGGGCCCGCGGATACGGAAAGCCAGGTCTGGAACATCGCCCCCGACGCCGCCGGCCATTGGCACACCGCCCCCGCCATCACGCTCGCCATTGCCAAGCGGGCGGGGGCGAACGCGGTGGTGGTGGCGCGCGATGTGCTGGCGCGCGCCCGGGCGCTGCAAGGCACTCTGATACCGCACGACATCACCATGCGGGTGACGCGCGATTATGGCGAAAGCGCCAACCGGAAAGCCGATGAATTGCTGCTGCATCTGGGCATCGCCACCGTCTCCATCGTGGCGCTGATCGGGCTCGCGATCGGCGGCCGCGAGGCTGCGGTCACCGCCATTGTCATTCCCGCCACCATTTTGATGACGCTGTTCGCCTCGGAGATGATGGGCTACACCATCAACCGCGTCAGCCTGTTTGCGCTGATATTCTCGATTGGCATACTGGTCGATGACGCCATCGTCATCATCGAGAATATTTCGCGGCACTGGGCGATGGCGGACGGGCGGGCGCGCGTTCCCGCCGCCATCGATGCGGTGGCCGAGGTCGGCAACCCGACCGTGGTCGCGACGCTGACGGTGGTCGCGGCGCTGCTGCCGATGCTGTTCGTCTCGGGGTTGATGGGGCCGTATATGGCGCCCATACCCGTCAATGCCTCCGCCGCCATGCTGTTCTCGTTTTTCGTGGCCATGGCGGTGGTGCCGTGGCTGATGCTGCGCTTCGCCGGCGGGCGCAAACACGCGCGGGCCGTTGCCGCGCATGCCGAGGGCGGGGCGCTCGGCCGGCTTTATTGGCGCATCGCCGCACCGGTGCTGGCCACGCGGCGGCGCGCCGCCATTTTGCTCGGCGTGGTCGGCCTTGCCACCCTCTGCGCGTGCGCGCTGTTCTATACCGAAACCGTGACGGTGAAGCTGCTGCCGTTCGATAATAAATCCGAGCTCGACCTGGTGCTGCGCCTGCCGGCGGGCAGCCCGCTGGAGGCGACCGAGCGGGTGCTGTTCGAGGCCGCCCGCATTGCCGAAACCCTGCCCGAATTGCGCGACATGCAGGCCTATGCCGGGGTGGGCGCGCCGTTCAATTTCAACGGGCTGGTGCGGCATTATTACATGCGCGACGCGCCCGAGTATGGCGAATTGGCAATCGGCCTTGCCGGGCTCGGGCAACGCCACCGCTCCAGCCACCGCGTCGCGCTGGCGCTGCGCCAGGCGCTGCGCGGGCTGACGCTGCCCGCCGGCACCGCCATGCAGGTGGTGGAAGTGCCGCCCGGGCCGCCGGTGCTGGCGACATTGCTTGCCGAAATCTACGGACCCGACAGCAAAACCCGCATCGCGGTCGCGCGGCAGGTCGAAAGCCTGTTCCGCGCCGTGCCCTATATCGTGGACGTGACGGATAGTTTCGGGCTGCCGCAACCGCGTCTCGCGGTACGCATCGACCAGGCGCGGTTGAACCAGTTCGGCGTGCGCGAGCAGGATGTATGGAACACGCTGGCGTTGCTGCTGCACGGGCGGGTCATTGGCTATTCAGCCCGTGGAGAGGCGAGATTGCCGGTCGCGATCGATATCGGTCTCGCCAGATCGGCCCGTGCGCTCGATCCCGCCTTGCTGGCAACCCCGGTGCCGGCTCGGGACGGCACGGGCACGGTGCCATTGTCGGACCTGGTGCGCATCGTGCCGACCAGCGGCTCGCGCCTGTATTTCCGGCGCGACGGGTCACCCGCGGCGATGGTGGAGGCGGATCTGGCCGGGCGGTTCGAGGCGCCGATTTATGGCATGCTGGCGGTGGACCGCGCGATTGCCCGCCATGATTGGGGCAATCTGCCACGGCCGAAAATTCTGTTTCATGGCCAGCCGCGCGACCAGTCATACCCAAGCCTGCTGTGGGACGGCGAATGGGAAATCACCTACGTCACCTTCCGCGACATGGGGGCGGCGTTCGCTGTCGCCATAGTGGGCATCTATATTCTCGTGGTCGCGCAGTTCGGCAGTTTCACCCTGCCGTTGGTGATATTGACCCCGATTCCCCTGACGCTGATCGGCATCGTGCTGGGCCACGCGCTGTTCGGCGCGCCGTTCACCGCCACATCCATGATCGGCTTCATTGCGCTGGCCGGCATCATCGTGCGCAACTCCATCCTGCTGGTCGATTTCATCCGGCACGGCAGCGGGCAGGGCAAGACATTGCGGCGCATTCTGCTGGAAGCCGGCGCGGTGCGGTTCAAGCCGATTCTGCTGACCGCGCTGTCCGCCATGATCGGGGCCGCGACCATATTGACCGATCCGATATTCCAGGGATTGGCGATTTCGCTGCTGTTCGGCCTCGCGTCATCGACGCTGCTGACCGTGCTGGTGGTGCCGGCGATTTATGTGCTGCTGCGTGACGCGGCGGCGGTGCGCTGAGGCAGGTCGTTCAGACTCTGGCTGGTTGGCAAAAAAACACCCGCGGCCGAAACCGCGGGTGCACACAGGCAAGGAAAGGAAGCTTACTGGCCGTTCTGGCAGACGGTCAGGCTCTCGCCCTGGAAGGTCGACCAGCTGTTCACGCTGGTGCTCGGGGCCGCGCCGAAATAGGGTGGCAGCACCATGTCCTGCAGATTGTAGGTGAAGCCGTTCAGCGTGTACGGATAGCCGCCATAGTTCGCGTTATTCTCCAGCGGGTCACCCACT
>DAIDIQ010000194.1 GCA_027459285.1 Acetobacteraceae bacterium | reverse complement strand
GGGTGAACGGGACCTGCGCATCCAAGGCTTCCAGGACACCCAACACACCATAAGCTATGCCTGCGCCGTGCCCGGAGATTACGACCGCCGGCTTGGCGCCCTGGCACGCGCGCTGCAAGGCAACCAGTAGGCAAGGCGCGCTTTTGAAAAAAGAGCCGAAAAAACCCTGACAACGCGGGGTTTGTGCCCGCGGCGATCCGCCCTACCCCGGCAGCGGGATGAATTCCTGGTTATCGGCATCCGGCAATTTCATCCGGCCGGCGCGCCAATCGGCCTTGGCCTGCTCGATCCGTTCCTGGCGGGAGGAGACGAAATTCCATTCAAGGTAGCGTCGGCCGAGCGGTTCGCCGCCGAGGAGCAGGAGGGTGCTGGGCAGGGTGGCGGTGAGGGTGATGGTCTGGCCCGGGCTGAAGATGAGCATTTTGCCTGCGCCGTGGGTTTGGCCGTCATGCTCGACCTCGCCCTCGGCGATATAGGCCGCGCGTTCAGGGTATTCGGGTGGCAGGGCGGCGGTGGCGCCGATGGCCAGGTGCCAATGGATGTAGAACAGCGGCGAATGGACCGGAACCGGGGACTGGGCGCCGAAGGCGCGGCCGGCGATCAGGCGGGCGGTGAGGCCCTTGTCGGAGAAATTCGGCAGGTCTTCCGGGGCGTGATGGGTGAAGGCGGGGTTGGTTTCCTCATCGGCTTCGGGCAGGGCGAGCCAGGCCTGGATGCCGTGCAGGGTATCGCCGCGCAGGCGCGCGCGTTCGAAACGTTCGGAGTGGGTGATGCCGCTGCCGGCGGTCATCCAGTTGACGGCACCGGCCTCGATGGGCTGCACGGTGCCAAGGCTGTCGCGGTGCATGATCTGGCCCTCGAACAGATAGGTGAGGGTGGAGAGGCCGATATGCGGGTGCGGGCGCACATCGACGCTGCGCGGCAGGCCGGCGGCGAACCGGGCCGGGCCCATATGGTCGAAAAAGGCGAAGGGGCCGACCATGCGGCGGGTGGCGGCAGGCAGCACCCGCCCGACGGTGAAGCCGCCGAGATCCTTGCGGTGCTGGTCGATGATGGCGGTGATCATGGCAGCGGCGAGACCCCAATGACGCTGTGGTGCACGGTGAGCAACACAAGGAACAGCAAAATGCCGCCGGCCGGGATGATCAGGCCGATTTCGGCAGGCACCAGGCGGTTGCGGCCGGTGAGAATGGCGGCGAAGGGGATGACCGAGGTTTCAGCGGCGAGTTTTGCCCAGATTTCCGGCTTGCGGCGGGCGAGTTTGGCGTCGATCGCGGGCATGCCGATCAACGCCGTGAGCAGGAAGGTGCCGAAGAAAAGGGTCGCGGCGAGGTTGCCGTTGGCCAGCAGGTGGACGAAGGCCCAGAGCGCGAAGGCCCAAAGGCCGGGGTGGCGGGTGATGCGCTGCATGCCGCGCACCGTGTAGTTTTGCGGCACGGGGGCCGGCGCGGTGGGGTTGGTGTTGGCGAAGGCGCCGACGAGAAAGAGGCAGGCGACGAGCATGAGCAGCAAAAAAAGCGGCCAGACCGACACGGGCGGTTGCCAGAGCGGCATTTCCGGCGCGTGACGCCAGGCCCAGATGAGCAGGACCAGCGCGAGCAGGGAAATGACCGAATAAAGGGCCTGGAAGCCTTTTTCGCTGAGTTTGATGACAAGAAGAGCGCGGATGCTGGGTGTGGCGAGGCCGATATGGGTGGCAAGCCAGAACAAGGCCGCCAGTATGAGCGCGGGCATGACGCCCCCTTCCCCGTCGTTGCGTTGGGGACACTGTAGCTGTTTCGGCGTGCCAACGGAAGCAAAACGATAAGCCGCCGGCGGCCACCCCCGAAGGAGCGGCGGAAAAGTCTTTTTGCTTCTTTTTCTTCAGAAAAAGAAGTGCTTGTCTTTCCTCAATCCGGCATGAGCTTCTCGGTCAGGTAAGTATATTCCAACGCCTGTTCCGTGGCGCGTTCGCGCAGATTGGCACCGGCGGCATGACCGCCCTCGGTCGATTCGTAGTAGTAATACGGCAGACCGAGCGAGGCCATTTTGGCGGCGAATTTGCGGGCGTGCTGGGGACCGACCCGGTCGTCGCGGGTGGTGGTGAAAATGAACGGTTCCGGATAGTGCACGCCGGCGTGCAGGTTGTTGTACGGTGAGATGCGGGCAAGAAAGGCGCGTTCGGCCGGGTTGATGACCGACCCATATTCCGCGACCCATGAGGCGCCGGCGGCTATTTTCTCATAACGCAGCATATCGAGCAATGGCACCTCGATGATGACGGCGCCGAACAGATCGGGATGCTGGGTGAATTCGACGCCCATCAGCAGCCCGCCGTTGGAGCCACCGCGGATGCCAAGGCGCGGTGGGCTGGTGACCCGGGTGGTGATCAGGTCCTCGGCCACGGCGGCGAAGTCGTTGAAGGCGACCTGGCGGTGGGTTTTGAGCGCGGCATCGTGCCAGGCGGGGCCGAATTCACCGCCGCCGCGGATGTTGGCAAGCGCGTAAACCCCGCCCCGCTCCAGCCAGAGCTTGCCCAGAACCGGGGAATAGCTGGGCAGCATGCTGACCTGAAAGCCGCCATAGGCATAAAGCAGGGTCGGGTTCTGGCCGTTATATTTCATGCCCTTGGGATGGACGATGAAATAGGGGATTTTGGTGCCGTCGGCGGAAATCGCCTCATGCTGTTCGACAACGTCGCGCGTCGCGTCGAATTGCGCAGGTAGGGATTTAATCGGGCGCGGCGCGCCGGTGCCGGCGCAATCGACCCGGTAGAGCGTGGTGGGGGTGAGAAAACCTTCGACCGTGAAAAAGGCGGTGTCGTTGTCCGGGTTGGTATCGATGAGGCCGATCGCGAGATTATCGGGCAGCGCGAGCCGGCGGGCGCGCCAGGAAGGGCCGTCGCGGGTGAACACCATGGCCCGGCCACGAACCTCGTCCTCGATCACGGCGGCAAGGGTGTGGGCGGTGGTGGCGGCAGCCTGCACGGATTGGCGCGGGCCGGGCGTGAAAATGGAAATGAGCGTGCCGCCGGGATGGGCAAGGTCGAGCGCGGCAAGGCTGCCGGACGGGATTGGCTTGCCGTTGCCGCCGGGCCAGGGCTGCGCGAGCAGCAGAATAAGCTGGTTGTGCAGCAGGCCGACGATGCTGGCTTTTTCCGGCAGATTGAGGGGCACGGGGCCGGAGGCGGTGGCGAGCAGGAAATCGGTATGGAAAAAATCCCGCTGGCGGAGAATGAGAAAGGCGTGGTTGCCGTCACCATCCGTCAATGCCTGCACTTCCAGCCCGACATCGGCCGCCGTGCCGCGGAAATAGGGTGTGGCGTCGGTCAGTTTCTGGCCGCGGCGCAGCAGCTTGAGGATGAACGGATAACCCGACGCGGTCATGCTGCCGGGGCCCCAGTCGGTGGCGAGCAGCAGCGCGTCCGGCGTCAGCCAATCGGCCACGGTTTTGGCGCGCGGGATGGTGAAGCCGTGAGCGACGAACCGGGCGGTGCCGGTGTTGAATTCCCGTAACGTGACCGCGTCCTCGCCACCCTCGGAGAGCGCGATCAGACAATGCCGGTCGGCGGGCGCGGCACAGGTGGCACCTTTCCAGACCCAGTGATGGTGTTCTGTCGCGGACAGCGCGTCGAGGTCGAGCAGGGTGGTCCAGGCGGGCTTGGCGGTGGCATAGCTGCCGGGGCTGGTTCGACGCCAGATGCCTTGGACGTGCGACGCGTCCTGCCAGAAATTGGTGATGCCGACGCGCAGCGTGACCGGCATGGGGATGCGCGCGTTGGTTTGTTCGAGATGGAGCGCGGTCTGACGGAAGGGCGTGAAATGCGGATCGGCGCCAAGGCGGCGGAAGGTGGCGGCGTTCTGCGCCCGCACCCAGGCCATGGCGCGGGGGCTGTGCACGGATTCGAGCCAGAGGAAGGGGTCTTTCGGCGCCTGACCTGGCGGCGCTGGTGGCGGGGCGGCCCGCGCCGCGCCAAGGCAGGCAGCACCGAAAACGATGGGCAGAAGCGAACGGATGACGGCGCGCATGCTGGGCTCCCCCTGGGCGGGCGGGTTGTGCGGCGGGGTTACAGCACCAGCTTGGCGCCGACCAGCAGCAGCACGATGGCCAGGGCCGGGCGCAGAAACCGGTCCGACACGCGGGTGGCGATCAGGCTGCCGCCGATGATGCCGGGCAGCGACCCGATGGTCAGCGACAGGAACAGCGGCCAGTTGACGGTGCCATTGAGCCAGTGGCCGAAGCCGGCAATGAAGGCGAGCGGCACGGAGTGCGCGATGTCACTGCCGATGATGCGCGAGACCTTCATGCGCGGGTAGATGAGCATGAGCACGGTGACACCGATGGCACCGGCCCCGACCGAGGACAAAGTGACGAACAGGCCGAGCATGGCGCCGGTGATGACCGTGAGCCAGGCGGCGGTGCGCGCCGATGGCTCGCCCCAGGCGCGGGCGGCAAAGGCGATGAGGCGGGCGCGGAACAACATGCAGACGGCGGTGAGCAGCAGGGCGATGCCGAGAATGAACGAGACGATGTGGGCGAATTGCGGTGAGGGCCGGCCGAGCCAAGTCAGCCAGGCAATGGTGGCAAGGGTTGCCGGCAGGCTCCCCGCCGCCAGATATCCAACGACCCGCCAATCCACCGTGCCCGCCCAGCCATGCACGGCGGTGCCCACGGTTTTGCTGCTGGCGGCATAGAGCAGGTCAGTGCCGACGGCGGTGACCGGATGGATGCCAAAGACCAGCACCAGAAGCGGCGTCATCAATGACCCGCCGCCAACGCCGGTCATGCCGACCAGAAGGCCCACGATGAAGCCGGACAAGGAATAGATGGGGTTGAAGAACGACAACGGGTTCCCTGGCGATCGCGGTGCGCAGCCATGAGACAACGAAGCCGTTACGTCTGTCCAGCCGATAAAGAACGATTTTGTCGATCGGTGATATATGTTTTTGAGCCGCGCGACATAACAGGACATTCACTGGTTTTCGCCCATGCCAACCGGTAACGATCGGCGCATGCAGGAAAGTCTTGGGCCGGGCGAGGCGCGAACCGCCGCCGCGACGCGGTGCGCGATTGCCATAATGGCCAAGGCGCCGCGGGCCGGACTGAGCAAGACACGGCTCTGCCCGCCGCTGCGCCCCGAGGAGGCGGCCGCGCTGAGCGGGGCGTTTTTGCGTGACATGGGCACGCTGGTGCTGGCAGCGGCGGCAAGCGCGCCGATCGATCTGTTCATAGCCTACGCACCGGCGGACGCGCGCGACGCGCTGTGCCCGTACGTGCCGCAGGCGGCGCGGATGCTGGCGGCGACCGGCGAGGCGGTGCGCGAACCGGGGGTGGACGGATTTGGCCGCGCCTTGCTGGAGGCGATGCGCAGCCTGTTCGCGCTGGGCTATGGCGCGGCCTGCGTGTTGAATTCGGACAGCCCGACCTTGCCGGCGGCGTATCTAGCGCGGGCGGCGCGGCGGCTGCTGGTGGCGCCAGACAGCGCGGTGCTAGGGCCGTCAGGCGATGGCGGGTATTATCTGCTGGGGCTGACGCGGCCGGCGACCGAGCCGTTCCGGAACGTGGCATGGAGCACGCCGGGCGTGGCCGCAACCACGCGGGCGCGGGTGGCGGAGGCGGGGCTGAGCCTGTGCGAGCTGCCCGCGTGGGACGATGTGGATGACGCGGCCGCGCTGCTGACTTTGTGCCGCGCGCTTGGCGCGGGCGCGGTGGCGCCGGCAACGCGCGCGTGGCTTGACCGGGCGCAGTTGAACCACGCGGCACTGACCGCGCGGCTAGCGGCGCTGGCCGAGGAAAGGTGACGACCATGGACCAATCGATGCCGGAGACGGTGGCACGCCGCTATTTCGAGACGGTGCGGCACACGGGCAGGCAGGCCGAGGCGCCGCCGGTTTGCCTGTATCTGGAGGTGACCAACCGGTGCAATCTGCTTTGCGAGACCTGCCCGCGGACGTTCGAGGAGCTGGAGCCGCCGGCGGATATGAGCCTGGACTTGTTCCGCCGGATCGTCGACCAGGTGCCGGACCTGAAGCGGGCGGTGCTGCACGGCGTGGGCGAGCCAATGCTGGTGCGGCATCTGCCGGACATGATCCGGTATTTGAAGGCGCGCGGGGTTTATGTGCTGTTCAATACCAATGGCACGTTGCTGCGGCCGGCGACGTTCCAGACCTGGGTGGATACCGGGCTCGATGAGATGCGGGTGAGCCTGGATGCGGCGGATGCCGCCACCTACAAGGCGGTGCGCGGCAAGGATTTCTTCCGGCGAATCGTGCGCGATGTGGGCAAGTTCACGGCCTTTCTGGCCAGCCGGGGCGCCGGCTCGCCGCGGGTTTCGTTATGGCTGACCGGACTGAGGGAGACGATCGGGCAATTGCCGGCGTTCGTGCGGCTGGCGGCGGAAATGGGCGTGACCGAGGTGCATCTGCAGCGGCTGGTGTTCAGTGAGCAGGGGTTCGGCATGGCCCGGGCGACCAGCAGCCTGTTCGAGCAGACCCAGGCGGCGGAACAGGCGGCGATTGCCGAGGCGGTGGCCCTGGGCAAAACGCTGGGGGTTACGCTCGATGCCTCGGGCGCGACCGAGCCGGGGATGAGCCTGCAGCGGCAGGGCGAGCAGCCCTGGGCGGGCTGCCGGCGGCCATGGAGCCTGATGTATTTCACCGCCAACGGGCGGGCGCTGCCGTGCTGCATCGCGCCGTTCTCGGCCCCCGGTTACGAAAATTACACGCTGGGCGACGCGACCCGGCAGAGCCTGGCGGAGATTTGGAACGGCGCGGCCTATCAGGAATTCCGGGCGGCCCTGCACAGCGCGGCCCCGCCCGAGCCGTGCCGCAATTGCGGGCTGCGCTGGAGCCTGTGACGGCGCCTGAGCCGGAGCAGGCTGGATGATTCCCGGCTGGCCGCACGTGGCGGCGGCTGCCTTGCTGGCGGGGCTGGTGTGGGCGGCCTGTGGCTGGCGCTGGGCGCGCCTGCTGCTGCCGGAATTGCCCGAGGCCAGCACGGCGCCGCTGCTGGGCTTCGCGGTGCAGGCGGTGCTGGCCTTGTGGCTGCTGCCGGTGGTCGGGTTTGGCGACTGGTCGGTGCTTCTGGTGGTGGCGCTGGCGCTGGGCAGCGGGTTTTTGCTGCCGGCGGCGCCGCCAGGCCCCAAATTGGGCCGGGTGGCGCTGGTGGTGGCCGGCGCGCTGGCGCTGCTGCCGATGGCGGCGATGATGCCGAAAGGCAGCCCTGACGCGCTGCGCCTGGCCGGGCCGGTCTACGACCATCTGAAGGCGGCGATGGTGGACCAGATGCTGCGCGCCGGCACGCCACCCGCCAACCCGTTCGTCTCCGGCCCCGGGGTGCGGCGGCTGCTTCCTTATTATTATGGCTGGCACATGCAGGCGGGCGTGCTGGGGCGGCTGGCCGGGCTGTCCGGCTGGGGGGCGGACGCCGCCCTGACCGGGGTGACGGCGGCTTGCTCGCTGTTGCTGGTGGCCGGGCTCGCGGGGGCCATGGGGGCGCCGGCCTGGCTCGGTGCCGCGCTGGCGCTGCCGGCGGGGCTGTGGTTGCTGGTGGCGCCACTGGTGGCGCACGGCATCATACTCGACCCGGGCGGGTTCGGCGGCTGGGTCAACCAGGCAAGCTGGGCGCCGCAACACATGATGGCCGCCTGCCTGTTGCTGGTTTCGGTGCTGGTGCTGGCCGGCCTTGCCGAGCGCGGGCGGCGGGTTGTGCCGGGCGTGCTGGGGCTGGCGGCGCTGCTGGCGGCCGGTGCCGCTTGTTCGGCCTGGGTGGGCGGCGTGACCACGGCCGTGGTGATGCCGGTGTGCCTGCTGGGGCTCGGTTGGCGCGCGCGGGCCCGGGCCTGGCGCGTGTTCGGGTTGGCGGCACTGGCGGCGCTGCTCGCCGTGGCGCTGGCCGCGCCGGTGCTGCGCAGCGAGCTTGCCGGGCTTGGCCAATCCGCCAGCGTGCTGCCGGCTTTCTACACCGTGTTGGGCAAGGGCGTGGGCGGGCTCCGCTGGCTGAACCCGTTGGCGTTTCCGGCGCTGGTGGCGCTGGTCCTGCCGGTGCCGATGCTGCTGGGCGGGTGGGGCCTCGCGCGGGCATTGCGGGCCGAAGCGGGCTGGCGGTTCGCGCTGGCGCTGGCGGCGCTGGCGG
Organism: Acetobacteraceae bacterium; assembly: GCA_027459285.1. Lineage (GTDB taxonomy): Bacteria > Pseudomonadota > Alphaproteobacteria > Acetobacterales > Acetobacteraceae > JAJXVA01. Next base: position 5,548 of record DAIDIQ010000194.1, on the reverse strand, counting down.
CGTTTGGCGTGGCCTGGGGTCTGCGCAGCGCCATCATGAACAACGACCTGGGCTGGCGGGCGATGCTGCTGCCGCTGCTGGCCGGTCTGCCATTTGCCGCCACCTTCGTCGCGCGGGCACGGGGCTGGCGATTGGCCGGCGTCTCGCTGGTGCTGGGGATGGGGCTGCTGACCACGGCGCCGATGGTGCGGGACAATGCGGCGGGCCGGGCGCCGCGGGCTGATTTTGCCGCGCAGGCGGCGATGTGGCGGGCGGTGCGGGCTGCCACGCCGCCGAACGCGCGGATTTTGAGCGACCCGGCCAGCGACGCGGCCATGACCTTGTGGCCCGCCAATATCGGCTGGGCGCTGCTGGCCGACCGCCCTTCCTGCTATGCCGGGTGGGCGGCCGCGGCACCGTTCACCCGCCTGCCGACAAATGATCTGTACGCGCGGGCACAGGCGGTGCAGCGCCTGTTCGCCGGCACGCCCACGCACAAGGATCTGGCGCTTTTGCCGCGATTGGGTTGCAACGACGTGCTGCTGACCCCGGAAAGCCCCGCCTGGGCCATGCACACGATGACCAGTCTGCATTGGCCGCTGCTGAAATCGGGCGCTAGATTCCGGCTGTATGCGGTGCCGGCAGCCGATGAGCCGGGGAGGGTGCCATGAGGCTGACGCGACGTACGACAATGCTGCTGCCGCTGGCGGCCGGGCTCACCGGCGGCTGGACCAGCCCGGCGCCGGACGTGGTGCTGTATGTGCTGCCCGAGTTGCGCGGTGCCGCGAACCGGCTGGGCAGCGGGTTTCATGCCTCCGAAGGGGTCCCGGTGCACGTGTTCGCCGCCCCGCCGCTCGGCTTGATGGGCCTCATTCGCCATCGCGCCCGCGACGATGTTGTGGTGGCGGACGCGCCCACCGTGCAGGCGCTGGCCGCCGCCGGCCTCGTTCTGCCGGCGAGCGTGACCCTGCTTGGCGCCGACCCTTATGTCCTGATCGGACCGCGGGAAATGGCCCCGCTCGGCGCCGCCGCGGCGCTCACGCGCTATCGGGTGGTGGTCACCGACCCCACCAGCGCCGCGAGCTTCGATGGCCAGGCGTTGCTGCGGGTGATCGCCGGCACCACCCCGCTCAGCGCCGCCCCGATCGGGGTCGCGACGATCCCGGAACTGGTGACCATGGTCGGGCGTGAGCGCGATCTGATCGGGCTGGCGCGGACCAGCGCGGTGTTCGGCGCCCGCTCGGTGCGGGTTATCGCGACCATCCCGGCATCCACGACGCCACCCGTGACGATCGCGGGCGGATTGACGAAAAACGGGCAGAGCGGCAAGGCGGCGGCGTTTCTGCGCTATACCGCGGGCGGAGGATTACGCGTGCTGAAGCAGGCCGGGCTGGAGGTTGCGTGATGAGTGGCGGCGTTCAGAAACACACGATCCTGGCGCGCGTCGGGCATTGGTCGATGGCATCGGCGATACTGATCATGATCGGCAGCGGCTGGCGCATTTACGACAACGTGCCGATCCTGCCATTTCAATTCCCCTATTGGATCACGCTCGGCGGCGACAAGAACCTCGCAACCGTCACCAGCAACGATTGGGGCACCGGCAACGCGATCGCCTGGCATTTCGCCGGCATGTGGCTGCTTCTGTTCGGGTTCAGCATGTTGCTGCTGAACGGCGTGATCACCGGGCATTTGCGGCGCGACTGGCTGCCCGTAAGCCCGCGCGCCTTCTGGCGCGATTTCGTCGCGGCGGCAAAATTCAAGCTGGACCACAAGCTCGGGCAATACAACGCCGTGCAGAAAGTGTTCTACTGGGGGGCGGTCTTCTGCATCGCGATGATGTTCATCTCGGGGCTGGCAATTTACAAGCCGGTGCAGTTGGGGTGGCTGACCTGGCTGTTCGGCGGGTTTCCGGATGCGCGGATCGTGCATTTCGTGTTCATGTCCCTGATCGTCGGGTTCCTGTGCGTGCATGTGGCGCTGGTGGCCCTGGTGCCGGAGACATTGCGCGCCATGATCCTGGGTCGTGCCGGGCATGAGGAGCCATCGGCGCCGCCCATGCCGCAATCGGAGGTCGCGCAATGAGCGTGGATAAGGGGTTGCGCACCGAGGTGGCGCGGCGGGCAATTCTCGGACGAGGCCTGAGCCTCGGCGCGCTGACCATGCTGACCGGTTGCGATATCAGCGACAATAAATCGGTGCAGGCGGCCCTGCATTCGGTCTCCCGCTGGAACGACGAGGTCCAGGCGGCGCTGTTCAGCAAACAGCGCCTCGCAAAGGAGTATGCCGCGGACGAGGTGGCAAAAACCTTCCGCTACAACGCATATTATCCGGCAAACATCGTATCACCGATCGACCCGACGACGTATCGCCTCGGCCTCGCTGGCCGGATCACGGATAAGCGCCCATGGACGGTGGCGCAATTGCAGGCAATGACCCGGCACACCCAGCGCACCCGCCACGTTTGCGTGGAAGGCTGGAGCTATGTCGGAGAATGGACCGGGCCGCGCCTGTCGGAATTCCTGCATCGGGTCGGCGCCGACCTGACCGCGAAATATGTCGGGTTCGAATGTGCCGACGGCTATTATGAAGGCATGGATATGCCGACCGCGCTGCACCCGCAGACCTTCATGGTGATGTCGATACGCGACAAGACACTGCCGGACCGTTACGGCTTTCCGCTCAAAATCCGGGTGGCAACCAAGCTGGGCTTCAAGAACCCGAAATGGGTGACCGCGATCTGGGTGACGAACGACCGGCCGCGGGGGTTCTGGCCGGATAGGGGGTATAACTGGTTCAGCGGGATTTAAGGAAGCGGTTCTTTTTTGAAAAAAAGAACCAAAAAACTTTTGTCTCCAGGCGTTAACCAGGTTAACTCCGAGGAATTAAAGTCTTTTTGCTTCTTTTTCTTCAGAAAAAGAAGTCCCTTCCCTTGATCGTCGCCATAATCCCCGCCTGGAACGAACAAGGCGCGATCGGCCCGACCATAGCCCGTCTGCCCCGCGAAATTGTCGACCATGTGATCGTGGTTGACGGTGGCAGTACCGATGCCACGGTCTCCGAGGCGCGTGACGCCGGGGCCGAGATCATCGTGCAAAGCCGGCGTGGCTATGGCGCGGCGTGTGCCGAGGGCGCGGCGCGGGCGGCGGCGCTCGGCGCGCGCATTCTGTTGTTTCTCGATGGTGACGGCGCCGATGCGGCGGAACTGGCCGGGCAACTCGTCGGCCCGGTGCGCGACGGCACGGCCGATTTCGTGATTGCCACGCGCCATCAGCGCGAGCCTGGCAGCATGCTGTGGCACCAGGTCCTGGCAGGCTGGGGCATCGGCGCGCTGGTCGGCGTCATGACCGGGGTGCGGTACCGGGACATGGCGGCCTACCGCGCGATCGGTGTCGATACGCTGCACGGCCTCGGCATGACCGAGATGGGGTTCGGCTGGAATCTGGAAATGCAGATGCGCGCGGCGTCCGCCGGGTTACGCGTCGTGCAGGTGAATATGCCGTATTATCGGCGGGTGGCGGGGCAGTCGAAAGTGGCGGGTAGCCTGCCGGGCACGGTGCGCGCGAGCGCGCGAATTCTGCGCACGCTGCTGGTGCTGGGCCTCGCGTTGCGCCGCGCCCGATGAGCGGTGAGATCACGCGGTTCGCGCCGAGCCCGACGGGGCTTCTGCACCTGGGCCATGCGCGCGCGGCACTGTTGGCCGAGGCGGCGGCACGGCAAACCGGCGGGCGTTTTCTGCTGCGGATCGAGGATATCGACGGCACGCGCTGCCGGCCCGAATTCGTGGCCGCGATCGAGCGCGATTTGCGCTGGCTCGGCGTGACATGGGCGGAGACGCCGCGCCTGCAATCGGCGCATCTTGCCGAGTATGCGGCTATACTGAGTGGGCTACTGGCGCGGGAATTGATCTATCCGTGCTTCTGCACGCGGGCCGATATTGCCGCCGCCGACGCGGCACCGCACGCGGCGCCAGCAGGCGCGGGGTCCGACCCCTATGGCGCGCCGCTTTACCCCGGCACCTGCCGCGACCGCGCCGATGCCCACGCGCTGCTGGCCGCGGGCACGCCACATGCCTGGCGGCTGAACATGGCGCGCGCGCTCGATGCGGCAGGCCGGCCCTTGCAGTATACAGAGATGGGGCATGGGGTGGTGATCTGCCACCCGGCGCGGTTCGGCGATGTGGTGCTGGGGCGCAAGGATTGCCCGGCCAGCTATCATTTATGCGTAACCCATGACGATGCCGCGCAAGCCGTCACCCTGGTTACCCGTGGCGAGGATTTGCGCGCTGCCACCGATGTTCATGTGCTGTTGCAGGCCCTTCTGGGCTGGCCGACGCCCCGCTACGCCCACCACGCGTTGCTGCGGGACGCAAGCGGCAGGCGCCTCGCCAAACGCGACCAGGCGATGACGCTCGCAACACTGCGCGAGGCCGGCATGACCGCCGCGACGGCGCGGGAATTGGCGCTGACGCCGACGCCATAGACGCGATGCCCATTGTCTGAACGCTACGCCGTCCTGCCTGGGCCAACGCCGCGCATGGTCCGGGTCGGTCGGGATCGCGGTGTCGGGGGTGCCTATCGCAAGGCGCCGCGGATTGACCATCCGAAATGGCTCATTCAGAAGTGAGGGCGGAACAGACATGACCGGTTGCGCCGGGCCGGCGACGGCCGGAATCCATGTCTATTCCTTAAAATCGGAATTCATTGCCGGCGCGATCGTCCGGCGGCGAACGCTCATGGGTGAGCACGGACGGAGGAGACGTCATGGCGGGTCTGGCGGCGCTGATTTTCGATGTGGATGGCACGCTGGCCGAGACCGAGGAGTGGCACCGCGAGGCGTTCAATGAAAGCTTCAAGCAGGCCGGCCTCGGCTGGCACTGGGACCAGGCCAACTATGCCGCGCTGCTGGAGGTGACCGGCGGCAAGGAGCGCATTGCCTATCACATCCGGCGCGAGGGCTTGCCGCCGATGCCGCCGGAACGCATTGCCGCGCTGCACCAGGACAAGACGGCGCGCTATACGGCGCGGGTGGCGGCGGGCGGCATCACGCTCCGGCCAGGCGTGCTGCGCCTGATGCGTGAGGCCAGGCGGGCGCGGGTGAAGCTCGCCATTGCCACCACCACCAGCCGCCCGAACGTGATGGCGCTGCTGCGCGCGGTCGGTGATGTGCCAGACTTCGATGTCATTGCCGCTGGCGATGAGGTGAAGACGAAAAAGCCGGCGCCGGATGTGTTTCTGGCGGCGCTGCGCGACCTGGCGCTGCCGCCGGAGGCGTGCATCGCCTTCGAGGATACGCTGAACGGCGTGAAAAGCGCGGTCGGCGCCGGGCTGCGCGTGCTGGTCACAACCAGCCTGTATGGCGGCACCGGTCCGTTTCCCGGCGCCTTGGGGGTGGTGAGCGATCTGGGCGAGCCTGGCGCGCCCGCCCGGGGCATCGCGGGAACCACACCCCTCGGCGGGGTCGTGACACTGAATTGGCTGCGCGGGCGCGGATGAAACATCGCCACGCAGTGTGACAAAAGGTTGAAAAAGAAAGTCCGGCACCGGCCCGCACCCCCGCCCGGCCACCC
>DAIDIQ010000193.1 GCA_027459285.1 Acetobacteraceae bacterium | reverse complement strand
CCGCGTCGGCACGCAAAAAGACCACAGCCATTTCATGACCCGCGTCGAGGTGCATTGCGCCAATTGCGGCGGCCACCTCGGCCACGTCTTCCCGGACGGCCCGCGCCCCACCGGGCAGCGCTACTGCATCAATGGCGTGGCCCTGAAATTTGAGCCGACCGCCGAGACCAAGGCGGCGGAGTGAAAGGCAAGCCGCTTCCGGTCCGGCGCCCGTCCGCGGTCACGGCATACGGCTTGCGTGGCCTCGTGTCAGGCGCGCCATCCGCGCCGCGTCGACAGGCCTGAAGGCACGGACTCTTTTTCATCAGAAAAAGAGTATTCTTCTCCACCCCCGCATTGAGGCAACAATGGCAACCATCCTCGTGGCTTACCCGAAAAATGCTGGCGCGACCTTCGACCGCGCCTATTACATGCAAACCCACATGAAGATGGTCGCCGATGCCTGGACCGAGCATGGGCTGATGGGGTTCGAAATCATGTTTCCCGCCGATGACGCGCAGCCCTTCGCCGCGCTGGCGCTGCTGCGCTTTGCCGGCCAGGCCGCCATCGATGCCGCGCTCGGCAGCCCCGGCACCGCCGCGGTGATGGACGATATCCCCAAATTCACCAACATCACCCCCATGATGCACCGCGTGGGTGATTGAGCGTCATTCACCCCCTGCCGCGACACAGCCCCGGAGCGGTCCCAGCCAGACCGGAACCGCTCCGGCCCAGGCTTGCCTGGCATCGTCACAGCTTCGGGTAATTCCACCCGCGGCGATCCGCCGCATAGCCTCGCCGCCGCGTCGTCGCCAGTCCCCATGAAAGACTATTTCTTCTCACGGCTCGCGCACGGCCCTGATCACCGCCGAGAAATCCAGCCCCGCGCCGCCGGCCTCGGCGAAGCGGGCGAAGATATCGGCGGCGTGCTGGCCGAGTGCCGTGTTGGCGCCGGCACTTTTCGCGGCGCCCGCGGCCAGCCGCAGGTCCTTCAGCATCAGTGCCGTGGCAAAGCCGGGCCTGTATTCGTTATTGGCCGGGCTTGCGGGCACCAGGCCGGGCACCGGGCAATAGCTGGTGAGCGACCAGCATTGGCCCGAGGCGTTGGCCGCGACATCGAACATTGCCTGGTGCGAGAGGCCGAGTTTTTCCGCGAGCACGAATGCCTCGGCCACCGCGACCATGGAAATGCCGAGGATCATGTTGTTGCAGATTTTCGCGGCCTGGCCGGCCCCGGCATCGCCGCAATGCACGATGCGTTTGCCCATGGCGGCGAGAATTGGCTGGGCCTGGGCAAAGGCGGCCGCGGTGCCGCCGCACATGAAGGTGAGGCTGGCGGCGGTTGCGCCACCCACCCCGCCGGAAACCGGCGCGTCGAGCGTGGCCAGCCCCGCCTCGGCGGCGCTGGCGTGCGCGGCCCGGGCATCCGCCACGTCGATGGTCGAACAATCAATGACGAGTGCCCCCGGGGCCATGGCGGCCAGCGCGCCGGACGCGTAAACCGCGCGCACATGCGCGCCCCCGGGCAGCATGGTGATCAGGCACTCAGCGCCCTTTGCCGCGGTCAGCGCGTCCGGCGCGCGGGGAATGCCGGGCGCCTCCGCCACCGGGTCGTGCCCGGTCACGTCATGCCCGGCGCGCAGCAGGTTGGTGGCCATTGGCAGGCCCATATTGCCCAGGCCGATGAATGCGATGCGTGCCATGCGCCTTGCCTTGTGTTGACCGACTATAAACGCCCAAAGATGGACCGTCGGATCTCCAGGAAATAAAGTCTTTTTGCTTCTTTTTCTTCAGAAAAAGAAGATTCTGCCCTCACTTCCCCCGCTCCAGCAGCGCGCGCGCGATGATGACCCGCATGATCTCGTTGGTGCCCTCGAGTATCTGATGCACCCGCAGATCCCGCACCAGCTTCTCGATCCCGTAATCGGCCAGATAGCCATAGCCGCCGAGCAGTTGCAGCGCGTTGTTGGCGACCGTGAAGCCCGTATCGGTGGCCAGGCGCTTGGCCATGGCGCAAAGCCTGGTCGCGTCCGGGCTGCCGGCATCGAGCGCGGTGGCGGCGCGCCACAATAGCAGGCGCGCGGCCTCCAGCTCGGTCGCCATGTCCGCCAGCCGGAATTGCAGGGCCTGAAAATCCGCGATCGGACGGCCGAAGGCATGGCGCTCCCTGACATAGCCGAGCGCGATATCGAGCGCTGCCTGCGCGCCGCCGAGTGAACAGGCGCCGATATTCAGCCGCCCGCCATCGAGTCCGGCCATGGCGATGCGGAAGCCCTGCCCCTCCGCCGCCAGGCGGTTGGCGGCGGGCACGCGCACGGCATCCAGTATGACCTGGCGCGTGGGCTGCGCGTTCCAGCCCATTTTTTTCTCGTTGGCGCCAAATGAAAGACCCGGCCAGCCGCCTTCGACCAGAAAGCACGATATGCCGCGCGGTCCGGCCTCGCCGGTGCGGGCCATGATGGCGTACAGATCGGCGGCGCCGGCGCCACTGATGAATTGCTTGGTGCCGGTCAGCACATAGTCATCGCCGTCCCGCACCGCCACGGTGCGCAGCGCCGCCGCGTCGGAGCCGGAGCCGGGCTCGGTCAGGCAATAGGCGGCGAGCTTTTCCATCTGGCAAAGGGCGGGCAGATAATGACGCTGCTGGGCGGCATCGCCGAATTTGGCGATCATGCCGGCAACCATGTTATGGATCGAGATATAGGCGGAAATAGCCGGGCAGCCGGTGGCCAGCGCCTCGAAAATCAAGGCCGCATCCAACCGGGACAGGCCGGAGCCGCCAAAATCCTCCGGCACGTAAATTCCGGCCATGCCCAGGGCGGCGGTTTCACGGATCACGTCAACCGGGAAATGTTTCTGCTGGTCCCAGGCCAGGGCATGCGGGCGAATTTTCTCGTCGGCGAAGCGGCGCGCCATGTCGCGCACGGCCTGCTGGTCCGGGTCGAGGTCGAAACGTGTCTGTCGGGGTGAAACCGCGTCCATTGTCTGCTCCCTGCTTCAGCCCATGGTCGGGATGACGAAGCTCGCGCCGTCCTTGACGCCGGACGGCCAGCGGCCGGTCACGGTTTTGGTGCGGGTGTAGAACCGCACCGAATCCGGCCCGTGCTGGTTCAGGTCACCAAAGCCGGACCGCTTCCAGCCACCGAACGTGTGATACGCCACCGGCACCGGAATGGGAACATTGACGCCGACCATGCCGACCTCGACCCGGCTCACGAAGTCTCGCGCGGTATCGCCGTCACGCGTGAAAATGGCGACCCCGTTGCCGTATTCATGCGTGTTGGGCAGGGCAAGCGCCTGCTCATAGGTTTCGGCGCGCACCACCGAGAGCACCGGGCCGAAAATCTCCTCGCGGTAGATACGCATATCGGCGGTCACGTGGTCGAACAGGGAACCGCCGATGAAAAACCCGCGCTCATAGCCCTGCATGCGGAAATCGCGGCCATCCACCGCGAGCCTTGCACCTTCCCGCACGCCGAGATCGATATAATCGCGCACCCGGTCGTGCGCGGCTTTCGAGACCAACGGTCCGTAATCGGCGGCCTCGTCGGTGGGCAGGCCGATGCGCAAGGCCTCGACCCGCGGCACCAGACGCTGCATCAGCGCCTCGGCGGTCTGCCGGCCCACCGGCACCGCGACCGAGATGGCCATGCAGCGCTCTCCGGCCGAGCCATAGCCGGCGCCGATCAAGGCATCGACCGCCTGGTCGAGATCGGCGTCCGGCATGATCAGCGCATGGTTTTTGGCGCCGCCGAAACATTGCGCGCGTTTGCCGTGCGCGCAGGCGGTGGCATAGATAGACTCGGCGATCTTGGTCGAGCCGACAAACCCGACCGCCTTGACGCGCGGGTCCGTGATCAGCGCGTCGACCGCTTCCTTGTCGCCATTCACCACGTTCAGCACCCCGGGCGGCAGCCCGGCCTCGACGAACAGTTCAGCAAGCCGCATCGGCACGGACGGGTTGCGTTCCGAGGGCTTCAGCACCATCGCGTTGCCGCAGGCGAGCGCGGGGGCGGCCTTCCACAGCGGGATCATGGCCGGAAAATTGAACGGCGTGATGCCGGCCACCACCCCAAGCGGCTGGCGCAACGACCAGACATCGATGCCCGGCCCGGCATTCTCGGTGAACTCGCCCTTCAACAGATGCGGAATGCCGCAGGCGAACTCGACCACATCGAGCCCGCGCAGAATGTCGCCGCGGGCATCGGGCAGGGTCTTGCCATGCTCGGCGGACAGCAAACGGGCCAGTTCCTCCATGGACTGGTGCGCAAGGTCGAGAAAGCGCAGCATGACGCGGGCGCGGCGCTGCGGGTTCATGGCCGCCCATGCCGGCTGGGCCGCTTCGGCATTGGCAATGGCGGCGGCAACCTCGTGCGCGCTCGCCAGCGCCACCTGGCCCTGCACCTCGCCGCAGGCGGGGTCATAGATATCCGCGACGCGGCCGCTCTGCCCGCTGACGCGTTGGCCGCCGATGAAATGCCCCACGCTCGAAGCCATGCCTGCCTTCCTCCCTTTCGCCGCGTTCGGCGCGACCCTCGCACGCCGGCAGCAGTGCCACCATGCCGGCGGGTCATGGCAGCCAAGTCGCTGCCCGCCGCCGGTCCCTGGCCGCTGGTTCCCGGCGGCGGCCGCCCTTCTGGTCAATATCGCCGATCTCGCCTACATGCGCGCCTGTCGCAACCGCGGGAGAGTGACCTGTGCCGAGCCTGAAAGTGACCTTGCGTGACGGCAAAATGACCGAGATCGCGGCGAAACCCGGGCTGTCGGTGATGCAGAACCTGCGCAACGGCGGCATCGAGGAGATATTGGCGCTGTGCGGCGGCTGCTGCTCCTGCGCGACCTGCCATGTCTATGTCGATCCGGCCTGGCTCGACCGCCTGCCGGCGCAAAGCGAGGAGGAGGATGATTTGCTGGAATCCTCCAGCCATCGGCGGGAGAATTCCCGCCTGTCCTGCCAGATCCCGTTCGTGGCCGCGCTCGATGGGCTGAGCGTGACCGTGGCACCGGAAGATTGAGCGCGATGAGTGCCGGCTTTTCCGTAACCCTGGTGCCGGTGACACCCTTTGCCCAGAACTGCACCATCCTGGTCGATGCGGCGAGCAACGATGCGGTGGTCATCGACCCCGGCGGCGATGCCGGGCGCATAGAGGCCATCGTCCGGCAGCGAAACGCAACGGTGCGGGAAATCTGGCTGACCCACGGCCATCTCGACCATGCCGGCGGGGTCGAGGCACTGCGCGCGAAACTGCCCGGCAACGTGCCGGTGATCGGGCCACACGCGGCCGACGCGTTTCTGCTGAGCGCCATCGCCAAACAGGCGGCAATCTACGGCATCCCCGGCCTTCAGGACGCAAGATCAGACCGCTACCTGAACGAAGGCGAAAGCCTGCACCTCGGCCCACATGGTTTCGATGTGCTGCACTGCCCGGGCCACACGCCAGGCCACGTCGTCTTCGTCAACAAGGCAGCAAAATTTGCCCAGGTGGGCGACGTGCTGTTCGCCGGCTCGGTCGGGCGCACGGATTTCCCGTACGGAGATCACAAGGCGTTGATCGACGGTATTCTTACAAAATTGCTGCCGCTTGGCGATGATATCGCATTCGTGTGCGGGCATGGCGAGGGGAGCACATTCGGGCGGGAACGGTTGAGTAATCCGTTTCTTAGACGATAAGGCAAGTAGCGACTTTTTTGAAAAAAAGTCGCGCAAAAAACTTCTGTGCCCGGGAGTGCGCGGGGCGGCGGGCGGGCCCGTGTGCCGCAACTTCGTAACGCCTGACCCGACCGGCACGCATTGGCAGGCTTGGCGCTTTGCCGGATAACGCACGTATGAGCGTGTGGACCCCCGATAGTTGGCGCGGCGTGCCGGCCAGTCAACTCCCGACCTACCCGGATGCCGCCGCCCTCGCCGCCACCGAGGCGAGGCTCCGGCGCTACCCGCCGCTGGTATTCGCCGGCGAGGCCAGGCGGCTGATGGCGTCGCTCGCGCGCGCGACCGACGGGCGGGGCTTCGTGCTTCAGGGCGGGGATTGCGCGGAAAGCTTTGGTGATTTCACCGCCGACATCATCCGTGACACGTTCCGGGTGCTGTTGCAGATGTCCGTGGTCCTGACGTTCGGCGCCGGCGTTCCCGTGACCAAGATCGGCCGGATGGCTGGCCAATACGCCAAGCCGCGATCATCCGATACCGAAACGCGTGACGGCGTCGCCCTGCCCAGCTATCGCGGCGATATCATCAACGGGCCCGAATTCACCGAGGCGGCCCGCATGCCGGACGCGACGCGCATGGAAAGCGCCTATTTCCAGTCCGCCGGCACCATGAATCTGCTGCGCGCCTTCGCCGGTGGCGGCTATGCCGACCTGCACCAGGCGCATCGATGGAACCTGGGCTTCGTCGCCCGTTCGCCGCTCGCCAAACGCTACCAGGAGCTGGCCAGCCGGATCGATGAGACAATGAAGTTCATGGCGGCGTGCGGCATGACCAGCACCACGACGCCGCAACTGCATGAAACCGACTTCTACACCAGCCATGAGGCGCTGCTGCTTCCCTACGAGCAGGCGCTGACGCGAATCGATTCCACCACCGGCGACCCCTATGCCTGTTCAGCGCATTTCTTGTGGATCGGCGATCGCACCCGACAACGCGACGGCGCGCATGTGGAGTTTCTGCGCGGGGTAAAAAACCCGATCGGGCTGAAGGTTGGCCCGACCATGGAACCGGACGAGCTGCTGTGGCTGATCGACCGGTTGAACCCGGCGGCAATACCGGGGCGGCTGACATTGATCAGCCGGATGGGCGCGGAAAAGGTCGGGCGTTGCCTGCCGCCCTTGCTGCGCGCCAGCATGCGGCACGGGGTGCCGCTCGTCTGGCTGTGCGACCCGATGCACGGCAACACGATCACCACCGCGAACCGGGTCAAGACCCGCAAATTCGACCAGATCCTGGCCGAGGTGCGCGGCTTCTTTGATGTGCACGCGGCCGAGGGCAGCACCCCCGGCGGGGTGCATGTGGAAATGACCGGACAGGACGTGACCGAATGCACCGGCGGCGCGCACGCGCTGTCTGAACAGGATCTGGCGGCGCGCTACGA
>DAIDIQ010000191.1 GCA_027459285.1 Acetobacteraceae bacterium | reverse complement strand
TCCGCGAGGCTGGCCTCGGCCGGGGTGCGGCCGGCCTCGGCGAGTTTTGTCTCTATCGCCTCGAAGCGGCGGACGAATTTCGCGTTGGCTGCCTTGAGGCAGGTTTCGGGGTCGAGCTTCAGCTTGCGCGCGAGGTTTGCCAGCACGAACAGCATGTCGCCCAATTCGTCGGTCAGGCGGGCCGCGTCGGCGCCGGCCAGTTCGGCGCGCAATTCCGCAGTCTCCTCGGTCAATTTTTCCAGCACCGCCTCCGGCCCGGGCCAGTCGAAGCCGACGCGGGCGGCGCGGGCGGTCAGTTTCTCCGCGCGCGTCAGGGCGGGCAGCGCCAATGGCACATTGGCCAGCGTGCCGTGTTCCGCGCGGGCCGCGCGTTCGGCGCGTTTCTGTTCCTCCCAGGCGTCGAGATGCGTCTCGGTATCGCGCGCGGCGGCATCGGCGAAGACATGCGGATGCCGCCGCACCATTTTGTCGGCGATCGCGGCCGCGACGTCCTCATAGCTGAACCAGCCGCGTTCCTCGGCGAGGCGGGCGTGAAATATCACCTGAAACAGCAGGTCGCCCAATTCCTCGCGCAGGGCGGCCGGTTCGTCCGCCTCGATCGCGGCCGCCACCTCATAGGCTTCCTCGATCGTGTAGGGGGCGATGCTGCGAAAATCCTGTTCCAGGTCCCACGGGCAGCCGCCATCCGGGTCGCGCAGCCGCGCCATGATGGTGATCAGCCTCGATGTCGCGGTGCTCATGCGTCGTTCCGTGATTGTATCAGGGTGTGTTTAGTTGAAGTCCGGCAGGCGCGTCTCACAAAAATGCCGGACTTCACGTAAGCATTCCCTAGCTTGCGTGCAGCAGCATCAGGCCGAGCACCACGAGGCTGACCCCGGCCCAGGTGAGGTTGCGCATCGTCTCGTGCAGCAGCAGGCGCGCCAGCACGACCGTAATGCCGGATGCCAGTGCGCTCAGCACGGTGGCGATTGCCACGTGCCCGGTGTGTTGCGCCTGCGCGAGCGCCAGCGTGCCGCCGCAGGCCAGCATGGTGGTGACCAGCACGAGGCCGAGCGTGCCGGGTGTGAGTGCCAGCCTTTGGCCGCGCAGCCGCGCCAGCAGGAAAGTGGCGACCAGCCCGGTCGCGTAATAGAAGGTGACCGCCGCCAGCACGCCGAGCCGCGGCAGCACCACCCTGCCATAGAGCAGAAACGCCACCCCGTACAGCAGGCTGGCGAGTGCCGCGAGGCCGGCGCCGCCATGGCCGCCATCGATGTCCTCGCCCGGCAGAGCCGCGAGCGCGCCGCCGCTTGCGGTGAGTGCGAGGCCAACCCAGCCCAGCGCGGGCAGATGTTCCCCGAGCAACCCGGAAATCAATGCCGTGACCGCGCCATACGTCGCGGTAACCGGGCTCACCACCGCGACCCGTCCGGTGGAGAGCGCCCGATAGAGGCAAGCGGTGCCGGCCAGCGCCGCCAGATTGCAGCCGAGCGCCAGCAGCCAGATGCCGAGGCTTGCCTGTGGCAGCCCGCGCGCGAGCAGGGCCGTGCCCAGCACCAGGGTGCAGGCGGCATGGCCATAGAACAGCATGCGCAGCACGCCCGCGCGTGGCCCCACCACGCGCGCCAGCAGGTCTGACACGCCATACAACAGGGCCGCGCCGAGCCCGAACAGTGAAGCCAATTCCATGGCGCTTGATGCGGGGGAAATGGCAAAAGGAAAAGAGGCCACGAGACCCGTCATGGGGTCCGGGGCCCAGCGGCGCCTGCGGCCCGCCACCGGTTCAGGGACCGGCGGCGATCAGATGCGAGCGTATCGGGGGCTAGAACTTGACCGTGACGCCAAGCGCCACGGAATCCGCGCTGTTGGTGTATTTGCCGACGATCACGCCCGCGGTCGGCGTGGCCGAGTTGTTGATTTCGGCGCTGTTGGAGAAAAGATGGTTCCACCCCAGGGTCACGTTCACGTCCCGCACCGGGGTGTAGGTGAAGCCGAGGCCCGAGAACAGCCGGTTATAGTCGGGCAGGCGGGTGGTGCGGTTGGCGGTATCCACCGGTGAGGGGTCGAAGCCGAAGCCGGCTTGCAGCATCAGCGCCGGCAGAATGCGGTAATTGGCGCCGACGCTGCCGAACCAGGTATCGTGCCAGTTTTCCTGGGTCACGGTCGGCGGCAGCCCGTTGGCGGGCGTGATCACCAGGGTTTTGAACAGGGACCAGTCGGTCCATTGCACGGTGCCGAGCAGTGCCAGACGCGGCGTCAGCTGCCAGTAGCCGCCGAAGGTCAATTCATCCGGCTGGGTGATGCTGGTGTTGACCGGTGAATTCAGGAACGACAGCTCATAGGCGGTGAGCGGGCTCAATTCGCTGATCAGCGCCGGAATGGTGACCGTCTGGTTGGCATTGATGCTGCGCCCGATGCGTGAGCGGTAATCGACGCCGATGCGGAAATTATCGCTCGGCATCAGCAGAAAGCCGAGATTGTAACCGGCGTTGACCACCGGGTCGCCGTGAATATCGACCACCGGGTCGCCGGTTATCGCCGCGGTCGGGCCGGTATTGACGGCCTGCGTCAGCCGCGCCTTGAAATAGTCGATCACCGGGCCGCCGCCGATCGAGAGCCAGGGCGTCACGCGATAGGCCGCGGAAAGTGTCACTTCCACGTCGGTGATGCTCGATACCAGGCTTTGGTAACGGCCGACGAAATCGCCGGGGTTGGCCACGCGCTGCCCGAACGGCGAATTCACGGCGATGCCGAATTTCAGATCGTGCGAGACGCTGTAGACGCCGAAAAAGGCCGGAACCGCGATATCCTGGACCACGTTGCCGCCCGTGCTGCCGGGCACGGTCTGGCCGGGACCGACGAAATCAGCGCCATGAAACGTGAAGGACGGCAGGATGGCGGTGATATCGCCCTCGATCTGGCTTTGGTCGAGCAGCACCATGCCGGCGGGGTTGGCAAAGGCGGTGCTGGCGTCATAGGCCTTGGCGGCATCGCCGGCATAGGCATTGGCGGTCTGGTCGGCGCTGCCTTCGCGCACCGCATACCCGGTGGCATGCGCCGCCGGCAGGCCCAGCCCGACGACACCAAGCCCCGCCAGGGCAAACAGGCTGGGCCAGGCGGCAACGCGGCGCTCGCGCTTGGTCATGATGCATCCTCCCATGGCTCCGGCACCGCGAAGAGCGCCGGATATTCTCATTATGTCTATAGGATTGCCGAAAAGGCGGCGGGCGGGTCAAGCGCGTTCAGGCTCGTTTTTGTTCAGGCTGGAAATGCATGGTATTCATCTGCCCGGTCCGAAAAGGCGGGGGCGGGGTGGATCTCGCGCGGTTCGATCTCAATCTGTTGCTGGTATTCGACGCGGTGATGCGCGAGCGCAGCGTGTTGCGCGCCAGTCGCACGCTCAACCTCACGCAATCGGCCGTCAGCCACGCGCTGGGCCGGCTGCGGCAATTGCTGGATGATGAATTATTCCTGCGCGACCCCGCCGGCATGCGCCCCACCCCCCGGGCCGAGGCACTTGCCGTGCCGGTGGCCGAGGCACTCGCGCTGCTGCGCGCCGGCCTCGGCCCGACCCGGTTCGACCCGGCCGAGGCGCGCGGCACCTTCACCCTCGCCGCCAGCGATTATGTGGCCGTCGCCCTGCTGCCGCATTTTCTCGCCGCGCTGCGCGACCAGGCCCCCGGCGTCACGCTGCGCATTTTTCCGCTCGGCCGGCTCGATCTCGCCATGCAGATGGATAACGGCCGGGTCGATCTCGCCATTTCCTGGTTCGAGACCCTGCCGACGCGCTTTCGCCGCATGGAGCTGGTCGCGGACCGGGAAACCATCGTCGCGCCACCCGGCCATCCGCTCACCCAGGGGCCGCTCACGCTCGAGCGTCTGCTCGCCACGCCGCATATCGCGGTCGATCTGACCGGGCTCGATGAGGCCGGCGACAGCGGCTTTGTCGAGGAGCGCGGGCTGAAGCGCCGCACCCGCATCGAACGCCTGGCCAATGAGCACGCCGTGCCCCTGGCCATTCAGGAAAAACCGCCGGCCCTGACCGTGCCCAGCTATCTGATGGTGCCGGACCTGGTCATGGCCTCGGGCATGATCGCGACCCTGCCGCGGCGGCTGGCCGAGGCGACCCGCCACCGCCACGATCTGGTTCTGCTCGACCCACCCTTCGACTATCCGGCCATCCGCCTCGATGTCATCTGGCACGGCATGACCGAAAACAGCCCGGCCCATGTCTGGCTGCGCGCCTTGCTGACCGAGGCCGTGGCCAGGGCCGGGCAAACCCCGCCCGCCGCGTCCGGGTTCACGCCGAGCCGGCCGGTCGGGGGGGAACCAGGCTCCGGATAATATTGCCTGATCTCGGCAAAAACGGACAAACCGCCCGGCCGGTTCTCCGCCGGTCTCACCCAGCCGTCAGCGCTCCGCGCGCTTCCTTGCCGTCAGCGCCCCGCGCGCTTCCTTGATCGAGCGTAGCACCGGCTCATGCTCACCACGGGCCACCGCTTCCAGCCGCACCAGAAACTCGATCGCGCCGGTCTCGGTTGGCGCGAACAGCCCGATCCGGAACGGAAAGCAGTCCAACGCGGCCAGCGCCTCGGCCG
>DAIDIQ010000170.1 GCA_027459285.1 Acetobacteraceae bacterium | reverse complement strand
TCCGCGATCCGGTCGCTGGTGATGGTGTTGTCGCTGGCGATATCCTCGGCGCGGACAATACCGGATACGGTCAGCACGCGCAGCTCGTTGTTCACGCGCATTTCCTGGCGGGCCACGATCACCAGATTATCGTTCGGCAATACCTGGGTCACCACGCCGGCGAGCCGCAGCGTGATGGCCTCGTTGCGCGCGACCTGGCCGGTGGTGGTGGAGGCATCGGTGCTGCCGGTGTTGGTGGTGGCGGCGCTGGAGGCGGCGGCCGAGTTGGCGCCGGCGAAGATGTGCGGAAACAGATTGGCAAGCCCGAGGATATTCGGCACGCCGAGGGTTTCGTTGCTGTTGCGGCTGATGGTGGTGTTGTCCTGCAGGGCGGCGCTGTCGGCGACGTTGACGAGAATGGTGACGAGATCACCGACGCCGGAGGCGCGCTGGTCCTTCAGGAAATCCCGCGCGCCCGGTCGCCAAAGGCTGGCCGGCGCCGCGCGCAGCGGCACCGAAGGCGGGGCCGGCAGGGTGACGGGATGGTAGTTTTTCGCCTGAGTCGGGTTGGCGACGGGGGTCATTTTCGGTGGCCTGCCAACCTCGGACAGGCGGGTCAACATGCCGCAGCCGCCAAGCAGCGCGGGCAATGCCAGGCAGCAGGGAATAAAGCGGCTCGTGGTGCTCATTGCGCGGCCATCCGATAGGGTGTTTCAGGCATTTCCGGCAGGGATGTGCCATCGACCCTGACATTTCCCTCGCCGGTGACTTCCGCGGTCAGCACCGCGCCGGAGGCGACGTTGCGCACCGAGATCCGATCACCCACCGCGCCATCCTGCATCGCCTCGCCGAGTGCCGAGACCTCGAGCCCCGGCACCGACAGCGCCATCAGGACGCGGCTTCGCCGCTTCACGACGATGGGCCGTTCGACGTCGGCGAGGGTGAGCGGCTCACCGGGTTGCACCGCATGCCGCAGCGCCTGGCCGACCAGCACGCCCGGATCCGTCGGGGCGCCGGCCGGCAGCGATGCGGCGCGCAGCCGGGCCACCGAGAGATCGGACGGGGCAAGAACCGCGCCGGCCGGCAGGCGCCGGGCCGCGACCAGGGCGGGCGCCAGCGCATAGGCGATGCCGGCGAGGCGGAACCGGATCGGGTCGGTGTCATTGACGCTCGCGGACATCATGGCATCGAAGCGGCCGGATGCCGCGTCATAATCGATGGCGCCGACAGTGAGTTTTGGCGATGACCCCGCGTCCAGCATCGGCGCCTGATATTCCGGCAGGGAAATACGCAGATGCGTGTCGTCGGTCTCGCCATTATCGACGCCATAGGTGGCGAGTGCCGGCCGCAGCGCCGCCAGCACGGCGGCCAGCGCCACCGGCTGGCCCGGCCGCGTCACCACCGCGGCGGCGCCATTCGGCGTCCAGTCCACGCCATAGGCGCGCGCGATCGCCGCCAACTGCGTGGCCGGCACGGTGATGCTGGCCCCGGGCGCCGGCCCTGGCCCCAGCACCAGCCTGCCGATTGCGCCCGCATGGGCCCACAGATCACCGATATGCACGACCGGACCATGCACCACGGCGGCGGTGCGCAGCGTTGCCGCCCGAGCCCCCGGGCATAGCATGAGCGCGAGGATTACCGGCGTTATTCTCGAATATGGCATGCCCATGCTCCATCAATGCAGGTTGGTCAGCGTCGATAACATCTGGTCGGAGGTGGAGATGACGCGGGAATTCATTTCATAGGCACGCTGGGCGGTGATGAGGTCGGTGATCTCGGTCACCACGTTCACGTTGCTGGTTTCGATGAAGCCTTGCTGAATGGTGCCGAAGCCCGGCGTTTCCGGATTGCCCTGCACGGCATTGCCCGACGCGGCGGTCTGCACGAACAGGTTGCTGCCCTGCGCGTCGAGGCCCGCCTCGTTCGGGAAGGTCGCCAATTGCAACTGACCGACGATGCTCGGCGTGGTCGAGCCGGCAACCGTGATCTGCACCTGTCCGGACTGGTTGATGGTGACCGATTGGGCGTTGGTGGGAATGGTGATGCCAGGCTGCACCGTGTAGCCATCGGCGGTGACGATGGTGCCGTCCGGCGAGAGGGCGAACGTGCCATCGCGGGTATAGGCGGTCTGGCCCGAGGGCAGGGTGACCTGGAAATAGCCCTGACCCTGAATGGCGAGGTCGAGGCTGTTGCCGGTCTGCTCGAGATTGCCTTGTTCACAGATCCGGTAAATGGCCGCGGTCTTGACGCCGAGGCCGACCTGCGCGCCCGACGGCACAACTGATCCGGCCTCGGAACTGGAGGACCCGACCCGACGCAGATTCTGGTAGATGAGGTCCTGGAATTCCGCGCGGCTGCGCTTGAACCCGGTGGTGGTTTCGTTGGCGATGTTGTTGGAAATGACTTCCACGTTGGTCTGCTGGGCCTGCATGCCGGACCCGGCGATATCAAGTGCGCGCATTGGTTTCTCCTGCCGATCAGGCCGGTTGGGTGATTTTCTGGATCGCGTTCTGCATCCGGTCGCTTTCGGATTGTTCGAATGCGGCGACGAACTGGAATTCCCGCAGCACGGTCATCATGCGCGTGGTCTCCAGGATCGGCTGAACGTTGCTGTCCTCGACGGCACCTTGCGCGATTTTCGGGTCTGTCACGGGGCTTGTGCCGGATGGTCCGGGGTTGAACAGGCGGCCCCCCTCGGCTTTCATCGCATAGGGTGAATTCGGCGCGACGATGCCGATGCGCCCGATGACGCCATTGCCGGTCGAGACCGTGCCGTCTCCGGCGACCGAGATGTCGGACTCGCCGGGCGCGATCTGCATCGGCCGCCCCTGCCGGTCGAGCAGCTTATTGCCCTCGAAATCGGCGATCGAGCCGTCCGGCAGCAGGGAGAAGCGCCCGGCCCGCGTGAGCCGCACGCCGCGCGGGGTTTGCACGGTGAAATAGCCGGCGCTGGTGATGGCCAGATCGAGCGGGTTGCCGGTTTCCTTGAGCGTGCCGGCGCTGTCGTCGCGATAGGTGGCGCGGTCCTGGGTATAGGCGATCGGGTTGTCGCCCGGCGGCAAGGCGCCCGCTTCCTGGCGGCTGAGCCAGGTGCTGAACAGCACCCGCTCGGCCTTGAAGCCCGGGGTGTTGGCATTGGCCAGGTTATTGGCGATCACGTCCATCACGCGGCCCTGGGCCATCAGCCGGGACAGGGCGATATCGGTGGCAGTCTGCATGGTAACTCCGCGTCGTCAGCCTCGGCGCGGTATCAATTCAAGTCGCGTGCCACGGTATCATGGTTGTGAAATCAATCGGTTAGCCGACGCGGACGGTGACGCCCGGCAGGTTCTGCCGGGCTATTGCCCGCCACCCGGCACGTTTTCCAGCAAGGTGGTCAAAACCGACAAATCGAGCGCGATCTCGCCGGAAACCGCGGCCTCGGACGCCGAGCCCGGCAATTCGGCCAGGCTGCCATGGAGCGCGCCCAGCACGGCACGCCGCAGGGCGGAGGTGGCCTGATCTGGCTCGGCGATGATGGCCGCAAGGCCGGGCGCGCCGGCCATCAGCAGCGCGTCAGCCACGCCGGGCCAGAAAAACACGAGCCGCGCCCCGGCCAGGGCCGGCCACGCCGCCGCCTCGGCCACGCAGGCGAACCCGTGCCCGGCCAGCAGGTCGGTCATCGCCTCGGCCGCCGCCACCGGCCTGGGCTCGGTCGCGGTGATGGCAAGCCGTGCCGCGCCGGCGCCGGGCTGCCCCTGGCGCAGCGCCGCAAGGCTCGTTGGATGCGGCAGATCATCGGGGCTGGCCCCCAGCACCAGCCACAAGGCGGCGCATCGATAGGCGCGGTCCGGCCGCTTCGGCACAAGCCTGTCCGCCGCGATGCCGAGGCCGCGCAACGCCGCCGCCGGCAACGAAGCGGCGCCGCACGGTGGCAGCATATACCGGAACCGACCGGGAAAGGCGGCTTCCGCCATGGCCACGCGCGGCAGGCCGGTCGCCATCCAGCCTTCCGCCGTGTCCGCGCCGGTGGCGCTGGCCAGGAGCACCTCGCCGCCGATATCCAGCGCCGGCAGATCGAACGGGGCGACCGCGTCGATGGCCCGGAAATCATCGCCCAAGCCGGCCGGCAGCGTTTCCGCGACATAGCGGCCCTCGGTCGCGGCGACGCCGCGCGTGCCGCCGAACACCACGGCATAGGCGCGCAGGCGAACCAGCATGACTGGCGGCAGCATCGGCGCGGCGCCGCGCGGCGCGGCCGGCATCAAGAACGGGCGCGGCGGCGGCGGGGCCGGCATGGGCGGGCAGAGTTCGAACGCCGCATCCGACAAAGCCAGCGCCGCGGCGGCCGGCGGGCTTTCACCCGGCAGCCAGATAACCGGCGTCAGGCGGACGCTGCGCATGGGGGCGGGCACGGGCACGAAGGGGGTTATCGACGCAGGTGACGAGGCCTTGTCCGGCGCCGCGCCGCCCGATGGCTGGCCGTGCCCGTCTCGTTCGTTCATGCCCATGCCGCGACCGCCCCGTTGAAGTGCGCGGCAAGGTTACGAAGCGTTGCCGCCGCTGGGAAGAACCGCCCCGCTTAACCCCGCGTTAACCCGCACTCGGCAGGATTTGCCGGGGGCGCCGGCCAGGCAGGCATGCGGGCGGCGCCCAACACCAACCAGGCCGCGCCCGAGCCCATCCGGGCCGCGCCTGAGATCGAGGCAAAACGCTTGGCCACCTCAGACAGCACACCACCCGACGCCGAGGCGTCGCCGCCCGCCAAACCCGGCAAAAAGCGCCGCCTGGTGCTGCTGCTGGCGGTGCCAATCGCGCTTGTGTTGATCGGCGGCGGGGTCTGGAAGTCGGGCCTGCTGCATCGGCACGCCAGATCATCGCACGGCCATGCCCCCGTCCCCGCCGCCGCGCCGGCGCAGCCGGTCTATGCCGACATGCCGGACATCATCGCCAACCTCAATTCCCCCGATAGCCAACAAACCTTCATAAAACTCAAGGTCAAGCTCGAGCTTGCCGACAAGGCCGACCTCGCCACTGCCACGCATGACATGCCACGCCTGATGGACATGTTCACGACCTATCTGCGGGACATCCGGCCGGATGAATTACGCGGCGCCGCGGGCACCTATCGGCTGCGTGAAGAAATACTGGCACGCGCGAATATTGCGCTGGCGCCGGCGCACGTGCTCGATGTGCTGTTCGTGCAGATGATCATGCAATGAGCATCCAGGCGATGGCACATGCCGGCGGGCCGACCGGCGGCTGGCTACACACTGGCGGCGGAGTTTCCGCGGGGCTCGATTGCCTGCTGCTGCTGCTGCTGGTGGCGAATTTGTGGCGCCTCGCGCGGTTCGGCCGGGACCTGCGCGGCCTGCGCCAGGACGCGGCGACCCTGCTGCCCACGCTCGACACCCTCGAGGCGCGGTTGCGCGACGCCCAGGCCCTGATCGGCAACGCGCAGCGTGCGTTGAGCGAAACCGCCTCCGGGGCCGAGGCCAAGGCAAGCGCGCTCGATAAGGCCTGCACGACCGCGGACATGCTGCGGCAGGATTTCAGCCAGTTGCTGCCACGCGCCGATGAGGTGCTGGACCGTCTTCAGGCGGTGGTCCGGGCCGGCCGCGCGCCGGCCCGACAGCCCGCCCCCCCGGACGCCGAGCCCGCCCCCGCGCCCGCCGCCGGGGCATCGCCGCCAGCGCCCCAGTGGGCATCCTCGTCGGCATCCCCGGCGGCGCCCCAGCCAGCGCTCATGCCGGCCGCGCCTGGCCTCGGCCCAGCATTGCGTTTGCGCAGCCAGGCCGAGCGTGACCTGCTGGCGGCGCTGGGACAGATGTCGGGCGCCGCGCCATGACGCGGTTCAAAATACGCCATGTCACCCTGGCTGTGCTCGCGCTCGCCCTGGTGGGCCATGCCCAGGCGCTGCTCGCGCAGACTGCGCCACCCCCGCCGGCCCCCGCGCCGGCCACCACGGCCACGTCGCCGAAGCCGCTGATCAGCAAGGCCGAGGCGCCGCTGTCCGAGCCGCCTTTGTCGGCGGCGGAAAAATCCCTGCTGATGCAACTCCGCGCCAGGTCCCGCGCGCTGGACAAGCGCGAGGCGGCGGTGGCCGCGCGCGAGGCATTGCTGAAGGCGGCCGAGGCGCGGCTGTCGGCCCGGCTCGATCAGCTTGCCACGCTGCAAAAGCAGTTGGCGGCACAGGACGCGGAGAGAAAGGCGCGGGACGATGCGAACTGGACTGATCTGGTCAAGGTCTATGCGGCCATGCGCCCGCAGGATGCGGCGCTGATTTTCGACGATCTGCAAATGACTGTGCTGCTGCCGGTCATGGACCGGATGCCCGATCGCAAGGCCGCCGGCATATTGGCGGCGATGGACCCGACCAAGGCCCGGGCACTGACCACGCAGCT
>DAIDIQ010000155.1 GCA_027459285.1 Acetobacteraceae bacterium | reverse complement strand
GTGGCGGCCTGTTCGTGCCACCATTCCGGGGCGATGCGTTCGGGGCCGGTGGCGGCGTGCACACGGTGCAGGGTGCCGCGCCAGCGGAACTGCACGGGTGGGTTGTCGGGCAGCATGGCGGTGGCCTGGATTTGCTCGGGGCGGGGCAGCAGGCGGAGCGGGCGTGGCGCGGCGGGTGAGCCGGGCCAGGCGGTGGGGCCGAGGGGTGCTGCGCGGCTGGTGGCGCGTTCGGGGATGTGGCTGGCGCGCGGGGCGAAGCGCCAGAGACGGGAGGTGCCGAGGCGGAGCGTGAGCGTATCGATGAGGGCGGCGAGCGTGCCCTGGTTGGTGGTGTTGGCGCGCGTCAGGTCTGGCTGGTCGGGGCGGGCGGCATCCCGCACGGGGACCGAGAGAGTGACCGCGTCGATGCCGAAGCCGGGGTCGAGCCCGTCGAGCCGGGCTTCGAGCAGGTGGCGGAGATAGGCGGCATCCCGCACGGGAAGGGCGGTGACGAGGGGGATGTGGCGGGTGGTGCCGTCGACCCGCTGGAAGCTGGCGAGGAAGTGCAGGCCGCCGAGGGATTGGGCGGCGAGGCGCGTGCAGAGTTGGGTGGCGAGATGGTCGAGCGCGCTGACGCAGGCCTGGTGGGTGAGGATGGGCTCGGCGAGGCGAAGCTGCTCGGACCAGTCGGGTGGCGGCGAGGGCCAGGCGATGGGTTCGGGCGCTTCGCCCCAGGCCTGATCGAGCCGGGTGAGGAGGGTGGCGGGAAAGCGGGCGGCGAGTTCGGCGCGGGGGATGGCGGCGAGTTGGCCGATCTGGCGCAGGCCGAGGCGGCGCAGGCCGTGGGTGGTGGCGGCGGGCAGCAGCAGGGCCTCGACCGGCAGCGGGGTGAGGGCGGCGGTGAGGGCGGCCTGGCCAGGGGCGATGATATGGCCCGGCGCGAAGCGGGCGAGGGCGGTGGCGGCGGCGGCGGTGGGGGCGATGGCGAAATGGGCGTGGAGGTGCCAGCGGCCGAGGCGGTCGAGCAGGCGGGCGGCGAGGGTTGCCTCGTTTTCGAACAGGTGGGCGCAACCGGCGATATCGAGCAGCAGCATATCGGGCGGGGCGGCGGCGCTGAGTGGCGTGTAGCGCGTGGCCCATTGGGCGAGGGCGGCGAGGGCCGCGGCGTCGGCCTCGGGCTCGGCCGGTTCGGCGATCAGGCTGGGGCAGAGGGATTGGGCGTGGGTGAGGGTCTGGCCGGGGCGGAGGCCGAGGGCGGCGGCCTCGGCCGAGACGGCGGTGAGGCAGCGCTGGCCGCGCCGGGCCCCATAGAGGGCAAGAATTTCCCCACTTGAGCTACCCGGCGCGGCGCCTTTGCGGCGGCGTGTGTGCCACAGCCGGGTTATCGCCCAATCGGGTAACCAGACGCAGAGTATCCGGCGCATCGGCACGCTCCATCAACCAGGAACCGGAACGCCCGCCGCGTGCCTGGCCGAGGGTGACGTGCCAGCGGGGGCGGGCGAGAAACAAAGCATGGGCTGGCACAGCGGCGGGGGCGGGGGCGATGTGCCAACGTGTGGCGAGTGCCAGTGGCGCGCCGCGGGGCGGATGGCGGAGAATAAGCGCGGTGGCGCCGCCGCGCTGACAGGCGAGGCTGAGGCGGCGGGCGGCGACCGGGTCCGGCGCGGGGAGTTCGGCCAGAACGGCGGCGATGGCGCCGCTGCGCAACCCGGCCTCGGTGGCGTGCAGCGCATCGGCCTGGCTGGGGGCGGCGGCGACGAGGAGATCGGCCGGGTTGAGGCCGAGGGCGAACAGGCCGTGCGGATAGAGATCGGCGGTCAGGCTGACCCAGAGCAGCGGACGATTGGCGCCATCCTGCCGGGCGAGGCCGGCGGCGAGGCAGGCGGCGAAGCCGGTGGCGGCGCTGGCCATGGGGTCTGCCGCGGCGGGCAGAATTTCATGCGCGTGGGCGAGCGCCAGCCCGCCACCCAGCGCGATATCAAGCCCGGGTGGGCCGAGCGGCAGGCGCGGCGCGGGGCGGGTAGCGCCGGCAATGGCCTGGCGAAGCGCCGCGAGAGTGAGGATTGGCTGGGACATGGCAGAGCCATGTTCACTAAATGTTCCTATCTGCCTCGTCAAGATCGTCTTCAACCCCGCCTCCCATCTCCCGCTCCCAAGTCTCAAATCACAACTGTATGCCAAGGCACTGCGGACAATGGACGAGCTTCGGCACGCGCTCAGGCCGTTATCGAATACGTTCAGCCCAAACGAGTGCACCAACGACTTCCACCACGCCGGCTATTTCCAGTCAGCGTGACTCTGCTCTAACCCACTCCAGAAAACGCCGGGACCAGACACATGGAGCGTTGCAGAAATGGGGTCGCCCCTTGCTCTCTTTGCTAAGGCTCACGGTCGCCTGCGCGTCTCCGCGAGCGCGTCAAGCCGGGCGCCCACCGCGGGGTCCGCGAAAAACCCGGTGACATCGCATGGCAGGCGCTGGCACCAATTGGCATGCTCGGTGGTGGTGCCGGGCAGGTTGGGTTGTTC
>DAIDIQ010000145.1 GCA_027459285.1 Acetobacteraceae bacterium | reverse complement strand
CGGGGCAGGGAGAGAGCAACGTGGCGACAAAGATCGCGATTAACGGGTTTGGACGGATCGGCCGGCTGGTGCTGCGCGCCATTATCGAGGCCGCGCGGGATGATGTCGAGGTCGTGGCCATCAATGATCTGGGCAGCACCGAGGCGAATGCGCATTTGTTGCGGTACGACAGCGTGCATGGGCGCCTGCCGGGCACGGTCGAGGTCACCAGCGACAGCATCACGATCCGTGCCAATGGCCGGGTTTTCGGACCGATCAAGGTATCGGCGCAGCGTGACCCGACGCAGGTGCCGTTTGCCGGCGTGGACGTGGCGATGGAATGCACCGGCCTGTTCACCAAGCGTGACGCCGCGGCCAAGCTGCTTGAGGCGGGCGCGCGCAAGGTGTTGATCTCGGCACCCGGGGAAGGCGCGGATGCGACGGTGGTGTTTGGCGTCAATCAGGATGTGATCACGCCGGAGATGAAGATCGTCTCGAACGCGTCCTGCACGACCAACTGCCTGGCGCCGATGGCCAAGGTTCTGCACGACAGCTTCGGCATCGTGCATGGCTATATGACGACGATCCATTCCTATACGGGTGATCAGCCGACGCTGGATACCCTGCACAAGGATCTGCATCGGGCGCGGGCGGCGGCATTGTCGTCGATCCCGACATCGACGGGGGCGGCGCGCGCCGTGGGGCTCGTGTTGCCGGCGTTGAAGGGCAAGCTGGACGGCAGCGCCATCCGCGTGCCGACGCCGAACGTCTCCCTCGTGTCCTTGGATTGCATTCTGCAGACCACGCCGAGCGTTGCGGAGTTGAACGCGACGATGAAGGCCGCCTCTGATGGGGCGATGAAGGGCATCATCGACTATAACGACCAGAAGCTGGTGAGCTCCGACTTCAACCACGTTCCGGCGAGCTGCACCTTCGATGCGACCCAGACCGCCGTGGTGAACGGCGCGGTGGTGCATGTGCTGGGCTGGTACGATAACGAGTGGGGCTTTTCCAACCGGATGGTCGACGTGGCGGTATGCCTTGGGGCGGCCTGACGATGACCGCGCGGACACTCGATGAGGCGCCGCTTGCCGGCAAGCGCGTGCTGGTGCGCGTCGACCTGAATGTTCCGGTGCATGGCGGCAGGATTTCCGATTTGACCCGGATCGAGCGACTTTCCCCGACCATCCGGGAATTATCGGGCATGGGTGCGAAGGTGATCGTGCTCAGTCATTTCGATCGGCCGAAGGGCAAGCGCGTGCCATCGATGTCGCTCAGGCCGATTGCCGCGGCGCTGGGCGAGGTGCTGGGCATGCCGGTCGGGTTTGCCGAGGATTGCATCGGCGAGGCGGCGGCGACCGCCGTGGCCGCGCTGCGGAACGGTGATGTGCTGGTGTTGGAGAACACGCGCTTTCATGCAGGCGAGGAAGCCAACGATCCGGACTTCGTCTCGGCGCTGGCGGCGCTGGGTGATGCCTATGTGAATGATGCGTTTTCCGCCGCGCACCGGGCGCATGCGAGCACCGAGGGCCTGGCGCACAGGCTGCCCAGCTATGCCGGACGGCTGATGCAACGCGAGTTGGAGGCGCTGGATGCCGCGCTGGGTCACCCGAAGCGACCGGTGATGGCGGTTGTTGGCGGCTCCAAGGTTTCGACCAAGCTGGATTTGCTGGGCAATCTTTGCGGGCGCGTCGACCGGTTGGTGATTGGCGGGGCGATGGCGAACACGTTTTTGGCGGCGCAGGGCATCGATGTCGGTAAATCGCTGCAGGAAACGGCATTGCACGAGACGGCACGCGCGATCATGGCAAGGGCGAAGGCGGCCAACTGCACGATCGTGCTGCCGATTGACGCGGTGACAAGTGCTGAATTTCGTGCCGATCCGCCGACGCATACGATACCGGTGGACAGAATTCCACCAGACGAGATGGTGCTCGACGTCGGCCCGGAATCGGTCGATGCGCTCTCGGCGATGTTGAAGGATACGCAGACATTGGTCTGGAACGGTCCGCTCGGGGCCTTTGAGACACGGCCGTTCGATGCCGGCACCGTGGCACTTGCCCGGGCGGTTGCGGAAGCGACCAAGGCGGGCACGTTACTCAGTGTCGCCGGTGGCGGTGATACGGTGTCGGCCCTGCGGCATGCCGAGGTTCTGGACAAATTCAGCTATGTCTCGACCGCCGGCGGCGCGTTTCTGGAGTGGCTGGAGGGCAAAACCCTGCCGGGCGTTGCAGCATTGGGGTAG
>DAIDIQ010000116.1 GCA_027459285.1 Acetobacteraceae bacterium | reverse complement strand
AGATACATACAGTAAACGCCCCAAATATCCCAGCAAAGCCAACTTAAGACTTCACCAAAACCAGATCAGCCATAACAGCCAACCCAGAGCGCCACCATCGTATCCCTTCCAATCCCAGATTCTTCTGTCAATGAACGAACGCAACACCCAACCGTCGCGCCACTGCCCTGTTTCAGCAGGGGCGCCTCGTCGGGAGCCGCTATCTATGAGGCGGGGCGATTGGTGTCAACGGCGTGACAGAGGCTGACCTGGGCTGAGCAGCCCTACCAAGCCATGCGCAAATATCATGGTGCGTGGGTTGACAGCGAAATCCGCGCGCGCAGCCATGCGGTGGCACGCGCGATTGGGACCGACCAATCGCCGGGCGTTTCCTGACGAAACAGGGTGAGGCTGTCATACCAGGGCGTGCTGTCGCGGCCGAGCAACCAGCGCCAATCGGGCGCATGCGGCAACAGCAGCGCGGTCGGCAGGGCCATTGCCCCGGCAAGGTGCGCAACCGAGCTATCAACCGTTACCACCGCATCGAGCGTGGCCAGCAGCCCGGCGGTCACGGCGAAATCGTGCAGATCAGGTCCGGCATCCAGCATCCACCCTGGCACGGCACCGTGTTTTTGCAGGCTGACGAAACAGCAGCCGGTCAGGGCTTGCAGGGGTGCCAGCGCCTCGGCCGGCAGCGAACGGCGGCGGTCATTGCTGTGCGCCGGGTTGCCAGCCCAGACGAGGCCGATGCGCGGTTCCCGTGGCAGGCGCCGCTGCCAAGCGACGGTGGTATGCGGCGGGGCAGCCAGATAGCCGGCGGCAGCGGGCACGGTTTGCACCGTGGTATCGAAACGATGCGGCAGGGAAAGCATGTCGACCCAGAGATCATGCGGCGGCACGACATGCCCCGGCGCCACCAGATCAGTGCTGGGATAGGGCCCCCGCGGCACCAGCGCGGCAACACCCGGCAGGCCCGCGAACAAGGGAATGAGGGGCGCCGCGCACACCAGCACCAGGCGGGCGCCGGACGCGGCCAATGGCGCCAAATAGCGTGCGCCCATCAGCGCATCACCCAGACCTTGTTCGCAAAAAACCAGCAATGTACGGCCGGCAAGGTCCTCGCCCAGCCACTCGGGCTGCGCGCCTCGCCAATAGCCGCAGGTGAAACGCGGGTTGCGTTTGCGCCATTCATAGGCGGCAAAGCCTTGCCGATAATCTCCCGCAAGCAGCAGGGCTGCGGCCAGGTTGCTCCACGCCTCGGCAAAATCAGGGCGCAGCGCCAGCGCCCGCCGGTGCAACGCGGTGGCGGCAAGCGGCTGGCCACGTTTGGCGAGCAGCAC
Organism: Acetobacteraceae bacterium; assembly: GCA_027459285.1. Classification (GTDB taxonomy): domain Bacteria; phylum Pseudomonadota; class Alphaproteobacteria; order Acetobacterales; family Acetobacteraceae; genus JAJXVA01. The sequence goes on along the minus strand of DAIDIQ010000116.1, from coordinate 1,259 downwards.
ACCAAGGCTGGTCCAGGCTTCGGGCAGAGCAGGGTCAAGCGCAACCGCCCGGTCGAGCAGGCTTTGGGCCTCATCGAGTTGGTCACGGTCGATCAGCAGATTGCCGAGATGCAAGGCGGCGCGGGCATTATCTGGTGCGCGCTGATAGGCCGCGCGCAGAGAGGGTTCGGCCAGATTGGGCGCGCCAAGCGCCGCGTGCGCGGTCCCGAGAACCAGCAGGGCCGCGGGATTTTCGGGGGCCAGTGCCAATGTCGCCTCCGCCGCGCTGAGAGCGGCGGGAAAGTTGGCGGCGGCCAGCAAGGTTTCGGCGAAGGCTAGCCATAGCGGCGCGGCGTGCGGGGCAGCGGCGAGAGCCGCCTTGCATACCGACGAGGATTCCCCGAAAGCGCCGCGCGCGCGAAGCAAGCCTGCCAAATTAACGCCTGCGCCGACATGACCCGGGCAGATAGCTAGCGCCGCGCGCCACCAGGCTTCCGCCAAATTCGGGTTCCCGGCGCGTTGCGCGATGTTGCCGAGGGCGAGCCTCGCCTCGGCATCATCGGGACGGGTAGCGGCAGCCCGGGTAAGCAGCGCGACCGCTCCCGCATCGTCCCGTCCCGCTAACAGATGGCCGTACAGGGCGAGGGCATTCGGCTGATCCGGGTCATGCGCAAGCACGGCCTGATAGCCTTGTTCGGCGGCATCGGTGCGGCCAGCGCGATGATGCGCGAGAGCATCGAGCAGGGCGGCAGCAACATCCGGCATGATTGCGATTATTCATGCCGAGATTGCCAATGAATTACCGCGTCGGCCACGCAGGTCAGCTAGCGGTCCGACGTGGCCCAGACCGAACTCAGTTGCTGACCGACATGTCGGTCAGCCGCTTATGCTCATCGATCGCATAGCGATCGGTCATGCCGGCAATATAGTCGGCCACCAGCCGCGCCGCGCGGTCGGTGCCGGGGGCATAGCCGGCGCGGGCCCGCCAATCATCCGGCAGCAATTCCGGCTCGGCCACCAGGCGGCGGAATAATTCGGTGGTGACGTGACGGGCCTTGCTGGTCATGCGGTTCACGCGCCAGTGCCGATACATCCGCGCGTGCAGAAAATCCTTTATCGCGGCATTGGCGGCCTGAATATCCGGGCTGAAGCCTATCACCGGCCGCTTGGCGCGGCGGATCGCATCCACATCCCGGGGCTTCAGCGTCTCCAGCCGGCGGCGGCTCTCGGTTTCGATATCGGTCACCAATATATTCACCACCCGCCGGATGGTCTCGTGG
>DAIDIQ010000131.1 GCA_027459285.1 Acetobacteraceae bacterium | reverse complement strand
GCCTGTTGTCTCGCCACTGCCGCGGCCTGGATCGCGGAGATCTTGTCCTGTGCCGCCTGGCTCACGGTGGTTTCGTCCTTATGGGCCTCGGCCAATGTGCAGGCGGCATAGGCGGCCGCCTCTTTCCGGTATGCCTCGGCTTTCGGCAGCGCCGCCGCATAGCCGTCGCGTGTCGTCAGCGTGTAATGCGGCGCCGTGGGCTCGGCCCCGCAATGGCTCGGGGTCCAATCCGCCGCCATGGCGGTGGCTGGCAGCAGCAGCAGCAAAGCGGGCAACAGGCGCATCACGCATACCTCGGTAAAATCACGTGCAATGACAATAGCGCGCGTCTCGTCTCCGGCAACGCTGCCCCGCTCATGGCGGCCGCGCCCAACCGGTCTGTGGGGTGGATTTCCCGCCCCGCCTTCGCCATACCGAGGCCTCGCCCATCAGCCTCCAGGTGCCAAATGTCGGTGACCGCACTCAAGCCTGCCCAGCCCGCCAACCCGTTCCGTTGGCATGATCCGCTGAGCCTCGAGGATCAATTGACCGAGGAGGAGCGGCTGGTCCGTGATACCGCCCACGCCTACGCCCAGGAAAAGCTGCTCCCGCGCGTGGTCGAGGCGTATCGCGAAGAACGGGTCGCCCCGGAGATCTTCCCCGAAATGGGCGCGCTCGGCCTGCTCGGCGCCACCCTGCCCGAGGCCTATGGCGGCGCCAACGCCTCCTATGTCGCCTACGGGCTGATCGCGCGCGAAATCGAACGGGTCGATTCCGGCTATCGCTCCATGATGTCGGTGCAATCCTCCCTCGTCATGTTCCCGATCCACGCCTTCGGCACCGACGCGCAGCGCGCCGAATTCCTCCCCCGCCTCGCCAGCGGCGAATGGATCGGCTGCTTCGGCCTCACCGAGCCCGATGCCGGGTCCGACCCGGGCGGCATGAAAACCACCGCGACCCGCATCCCCGGCGGCTATCGCCTCAATGGCAGCAAGCTCTGGATCAGCAATTCCCCGATCGCCGATGTGTTCGTGGTCTGGGCCAAATCCACCGCCCATGGCGGCAAAATCCGCGGCTTCGTGCTGAAGCGCGGCACCAAGGGCCTGAGCGCGCCCAAACTCGCTGGCAAGCTCTCGCTCCGCGCCTCGGTCACCGGCGAAATCGTGCTCGATAATGTCGAGGTGGCGGAGGACGCGCTGCTGCCCGGCGCCGAAGGGCTGAAAGGCCCGTTCGAATGTCTCAACCGCGCCCGTTTCGGCATTTCCTGGGGTGCCATGGGCGCCGCCGAGGCCTGTTACGAGGCCGCCCGCCGTTACGGGCTCGATCGCAAGCAGTTCGGCCGGCCGCTGGCGCAGACTCAGCTTTTCCAGAAAAAACTCGCCGATATGGCCAGCGAAATCGCCCTCGGCCTGCAAGCGAGCCTGCGCGTCGGCCGCCTGCTCGACGAAGGCCGCGCCGCGCCGGAAATGATCTCCCTGGTCAAGCGCAATAATTGCGGCAAGGCGCTCGAAATCGCCCGCGCTGCCCGAGACATGCACGGCGGCAATGGCATCCACGAGGAATACCACGTCATCCGCCACATGATAAACCTCGAAACCGTCAATACCTACGAGGGCACGCACGATATCCATGCACTGATCCTCGGGCGGGCGATCACGGGGTTGCAGGCGTTCTTCTGACGGTCATGAGGAAGGAAGAGCCTTCTTTTTCCGAAGAAAAAGAAGTAAAAAGACGTCATGACTCCGCCCCCTCGGCACCGGAGTCGCGACGTTTTTTTGGTTCTTTTTGTTCACAAAAAGAACACCCTTAACTCATGAGCCTCGATCGCGCCGAAATCGTCCACGCCAATCTCCGCCGTCGCCTCGCGCACGCGGATTTCCCGGCAGGCCCCCCGCCCACCGACGCGCTGAGCCCCACGCAGGCCGTCGGCCTGTTCCGCGCCGCCTGCCTCTCGCGCGCGCTCGATCGCATCAGCCGAGACCTGCAACGCCGCGGCCAGGGTTTCTACACCATCGGCTCCTCCGGGCACGAAGCCATGGCCGCCATCGCCGCTTCCCTGCGGCCCACCGACATCGCCTTTCTGCATTACCGCGACGCCGCCTTCCAGATCGCCCGCGCTGGCCAGGTGCCCGGCCAGACCCCGTGCTGGGACATGCTGCTGTCCTTCGCCGCCTCGAGGGAAGATCCCATTTCCGGCGGCCGCCACAAGGTGCTCGGCAGCAAATCCCTGTTCATTCCGCCGCAAACCTCCACCATCGCGAGCCACCTGCCCAAGGCGGTCGGCACCGCCTATGCCCTCGGCCTCGCCACCCGCCGCCGGCCGCGCCAGGCCGCGCTCGCGCCCGATGGCATCGTGCTCTGTTCCTTCGGCGATGCCTCGGCCAACCATTCCACCGCCCAGGGTGCCTTCAACACCGCCGCCTGGACCGCCTATCAGGGCGTGCGCCTGCCCATCCTTTTCGTCTGCGAGGATAATGGCATCGGCATTTCCACCCCCACCCCGCAAGGCTGGATCGCGGCGAGCTTCGCCCATCGCCCCGGCCTCAAATATCTCGCCTGCAACGGCCTCGATTTCTACGAAACCTTCGCGACCGCCCGCGCCGCGGCCGAGCACATCCGCGCCCGCCGCAAGCCGGTGTTTCTCCACCTCTCCACCATCCGCCTCTATGGCCACGCCGGCGCCGACGTGCCCACCACCTACCTGCCCGTCGCCACGGTCGAGGCGATCGAGGCCGACGACCCGCTGTTGCATTTCGCCCGCCAACTGGTCGCCGCCGGCGCACTCGCCAGCACCGATGCGCTCGCCATCTACGACGAAACCCTCGCCCGCGCCGCCCGCGTCGCCGAGGATGCCATCGCCCGCCCCCGCCTTGCCAGCGCGGCCGAGGTGATGGCCAGCATCGTCCCGCCCAAGCGCGCGCTGCCCGCGCCCCCCGCGCTCCAGTCCAGCGCCCGCGCCGCCCTGTTCGGGTCCGAACTCGCCGCCCAATCCGAGCCCCAGCCAATGGCGCGCCACATCACCTGGGCGCTGACCGACCTGATGGCGTCCGACCCCGAGATCGTGCTGATGGGCGAGGATATCGGCCGCAAGGGCGGTGTTTACGGGGTCACCCAGCGCCTCGCCGCCCGTTTCGGCCCCGACCGCGTCATCGACACGCTGCTCGACGAGCAATCCATTCTCGGTCTCGCCCTCGGCCTTGCCCATAACGGCTTTCTGCCCATCCCGGAAATCCAGTTCCTCGCCTATCTCCACAATGCCGAGGACCAGGTGCGCGGCGAGGCCGCCACCCTGCCGTTTTTCTCCAACGGCCAGTTCACCAACCCGATGGTGCTGCGCATCGCCGGGCTCGGCTATCAGAAAGGCTTCGGCGGCCATTTCCACAACGATAATTCTCTCGCCGTGCTGCGCGACATTCCCGGCCTTGTCATCGCCTGTCCTTCCAACGGCGCGGATGCCGCGCGCATGCTGCGCGAAGCCGTGCGCCTCGCGCGCGAGGAGGGGCGTGTCGTCGCCTTCATCGAGCCGATCGCGCTCTATGCCATGCGCGATCTCGCGGCCGAGCGCGACGGGCAATGGATGACCCGCTATCCGGACCCCGCCGAGCGCCTCGGCCTCGGCGAAATCGGCCGGTATGGCGAGGGCACCGATCTCGCCATCGTCACGTTCGGCAATGGCGTGCATCTTTCCCGCCAGGCCGAAATCACGCTCGGTGCAGCCGGCATCGCCACCCGCGTGCTCGATCTGCGCTGGCTGGCGCCGCTGCCCGAGGCCGCCCTGCTCGAGGCGGTCGAACCCTGCCGGCATGTGCTGATCGTCGATGAATGTCGCCGCACCGGCGGCCAGTCGGAGGCGCTGGTCACCCTGTTGGTCGAGCGCCTGCGCATTCTGCCCGCGCGTGTCGCCGCCGAGGACAGTTTCATCGCCACCGGCCCGGCCTATGCGGCAACGCTGCCCTCGGTCGCCGGCATTATCGAGGCGGCGCGCGCGCTGGTCGGGCGGAACCAATGAAGGAAAGAAAGGAATCTTCTTTTTCTGAAGAAAAAGAAGCAAAAAGACTTTATGACTCCGCCCTCTCGGCACTGGAGTCGCGAAGTTATTTTGGTTCTTTTTGTTCACAAAAAGAACAAGCCTCATTTTGGCCCCTTCGATGAAAACCGCCATCCTGGTCTGCCCCGGCCGCGGCACCTACAATGCCGCCGAACTCGGCTATCTCGCCCGCCACCACGCCGGGCGCGCGGCGCTGTTCGCGTCGTTCGACACTCAGCGGATCGCCGCCGGCCAGCCCACGCTCGCGTCACTCGACCAGGCGGCCCGGTTCAGCCCCGCCCTGCACACGAGCGGCGATAATGCCTCGGCGCTGATTTTCGCGGCATCGCTCGCGGACGCCCTGGCCATCGATGCCACGCGCTGGCAAATTCTCGCCGTCACCGGTAATTCCATGGGCTGGTATTCGGCGCTGGCCTGTGCCGGCGCGGTCTCGCCCGATGCCGGGTTCCGCATCGCCAACACCATGGGCACGCTGATGCAAACCCATCTCATCGGCGGCCAACTGGTCTATCCGCATGCGGGCGCCGACTGGCAGCCGAACGCCGCGGAAAAATCCCGTCTGCTGGCCCTGGTCTCTGAAATCGCCACTCGGCCCGATCATGTGCTGGCGCTCTCGATCGATCTCGGCGGCCTGCTCGTGCTCGCCGGCAACAAGGCGGGGCTCGATGCCTTCACGCGCGCCGTGCCGGTCGTCGATGGCCGCTTTCCCCTGCGCCTCGCGAACCATGCCGCCTTCCACACGCCGTTGCAGCAACCGGTGGCGGAGCAGGGCAGGGCGGTCCTGCCGGCTTCCCTGTTCGGCGCCCCGTCCGTGCCGCTGATCGACGGGCGCGGCGCCATCTGGTGGCCCCACGCCACCGCCCCCGAGGCGCTGCACGCCTACACGCTCGGCCATCAGGTGACCGAGGCGTATGATTTCACCCGCGCCATTCAGGTCGCCGCGCGCGAATTCGCACCCGATGCCTTCATCGTCACCGGCCCCGGCACCACGCTGAACAGCGCCGTCGCCCAGTCGCTGATCGCCGCCAACTGGCGCGGCCTTGCCGGCAAGGCGGATTTCCAGTCCCGCCAG
>DAIDIQ010000093.1 GCA_027459285.1 Acetobacteraceae bacterium | reverse complement strand
CGCAATCGCACCACCATCGTCGTCGCGCACCGGCTTTCCACCGTGCGCGACGCCGACCTCGTGGTGGTGCTGAACGAGGGCCGGGCGGTCGAGCAGGGAACGCACGCCGATCTGTTGGCGGCCGAGGGGCTTTACGCCAGGCTGGTGAAAACCCAGGCCTTCATGATGTGATAGCGCGCTGAGACGAGCCCGACCTAGGCCGGCACACGGTCCATCTCCGCGATCATGCGGTTCAAATTACCATAGTCGCGCCGCAGCCGGATGATTTGCTCGACCGTCTTGGCCGCCTTGGCCGGCACCTGGGACGGCGGCAGGTTCGGCCAATTATTGCGCGCGGTAAGCTCCAGCGCCCGCCTGATGGCGTTCGGTTGATCGACCCGGGTCTTCAGCCAGAAAAACGTCAGATGCTCGTCGGTATCGAGCTCGATGACGCGCACGAACGGAAAATGCCGGATCCGGTCCACGTCGCGCTTGTCGCGCGCATGATGCGCGCCGATGACGATGGTGAAGCGCACATTCAGCCCCTCGTCGGCGATTCGCTGCATCACCGTCAGCGCGTCGCCATCCTTCTCCAGATGCTGAACGATCGACGGATCCTTTTCCGCTTTCTGCAGCAGCATCCGATAGGCCGGGTGGCGCAAATTCTGCATCGCTGGCCACACCTTCAACAGCGGGCTCAGCAACACCACCCGCACCGGTCGCGGCGCCACCATCCGCGCCTGATAATAGGCGCATACCGTGGTATACACGCCGGAGCGGCTGCCACCGAGCAGATGAATCGCCCCGCTACGCTGCAAGGCGCCACTGCTTTCCATCATATGTTCGGCAACCGGCTGGATCGGGGCTTCCAATTGCGTATCAGCGGTGCCGATGCAGATCGCCGCGCCGGAGAACAGGTCGCTGAAGCTGGTCGCCTCGCGTGAGGTCAGGTGCCCGATGATCAGGCCCGTATTTTCGGAAGGCAACACCGGCTCGGACACAAAATATGTGATTCGGTCGAGTTTGACCTCGCGCAGCGACGATCTCATGCGTGCAGTGACCCCATTGGAAGGCGTTCGCGGACGGCAGGCGACGCACCGGCCGCGACTGGCCTGGACTGTGCAAAACACCGCCGCATTGCACAAGTCTTAATCCAGCTTGGCTGCCGGCGCATGGGCTTTCGCCCCCGGGCGTCGTTTCCGTGACATTCTAGGGTTGCTGACCGAACCGTTCGGTCCTATTTGCTCAGGGCCGGCCGCCCGGCCGGGTGGCGCCCTTGTTTGATCGCTCGCGGAAGCACTCCCCATGTCCGAACCAGCAGCCAACGCATCCAATGGCGGGGCCGATTCGCCGCCCGCGCGCCGGTCGCGGCGTCCGTTCATCCTGTTCCTGCTGGTCGTGCTGGTGGCGCTGATTGCCGGCTTCGTGTGGTGGTTCGTGCACCGCAACCAGATCAGCACCGACGATGCTTTCACCGATGGCGACGTGGTCACCGTGGCGCCGCGCATCTCGGGCCAGGTCATCGCGCTCGACGTGACCGACAACCAGCATGTCGAGGCCGGTCAGCGCCTGCTGAAAATCGACCCGGCCGATTATCTGGTGGCCGAACAGGCCGACCTCGCGCGGCTACAGGCGCTGCGCGCGCAGGCGCTTCAGGCCGAGGCCAATCTGGCCATCACCAACACCACGGCGCCGGCGCGCCTGGCCGAG
>DAIDIQ010000089.1 GCA_027459285.1 Acetobacteraceae bacterium | reverse complement strand
GGGTGGGGGTGCGGGCCGGTGCCGGACTTGGCCAAGCATGTTGGGGGTGCGGGCCGGTGCCGGACTCCAGACTAAGACACGACCCAATGCCCCCGCACCTTGACTTATTCTGGCAGTTCCGGCGGTTTGCCGGCGAAATTCCGGGATCGTCGATGATGCACGCCTATCGGACTCATGTTTGTGACGCCTTGCGCGCGGCGGAGGTTGGCCAGACCGTGCGCCTGTCCGGGTGGGTGCACAGCAAGCGCGACCATGGCGGCTTGTTGTTCATTGACCTTCGGGATCATTACGGCATCACGCAATGCGTGTTCCTGGCCGGCAGCCCGGCCCTGGCGGTAGCGGATCAGGTGCGTGTCGAGAGTGTCGTGACCGTCACCGGCACGGTGGTGGCGCGCGAACCCGGCACCATCAACCCGAAACTGCCGACCGGTGAGATCGAGGTGCGGGTGCAGGAGATCGCGGTGCAATCGATGGCCGAGGTGTTGCCTTTGCAGGTGGCGGGCAGCGAGACCTATCCGGACGAATTGCGCCTGCGTTACCGGTATATCGATTTGCGGCGCGAGCGGGTGCACCGCAATATCATGCTGCGCAGCCAGGTGATCGCGAGCCTGCGCCGGCGGATGGTGGCGCAGGGCTTCACCGAATTCCAGACCCCCATTCTGACCGCGAGCAGCCCGGAGGGTGCGCGGGATTTTCTGGTGCCGGCGCGGTTGCACCCGGGTAAATTCTATGCCCTGCCGCAGGCACCGCAGCAGTTCAAGCAATTGGCCATGGTGGCGGGCTTCGACCGGTATTTTCAGATCGCGCCATGCTTCCGCGACGAGGCGAGCCGGGCCGACCGCTCACCGGGGGAATTCTATCAGCTCGATTTCGAGATGAGCTTTGTGACGCAGGAAGACGTGTTTGCCGCGATCGAGCCGGTGATTGCCGGGGTGTTCGAGGAATTCGCGGGTGGCCGGGCCGTGACCCGGCCGCCGTTCGAGCGCATCGCCTATGACCGGGCGATGCTGGAATTCGGTTCCGACAAGCCGGATCTGCGCAACCCGCTGCGCATCGTGGATGTGACCGAGGCCTTCGCCGGGTCGAGCTTCGGGCTGTTTGCCGGCATCGCGGCCAAGGGCGGCATGGTGCGCGCCATTCCCGCCCCGGGTGCCGCCGGTCAGCCACGCAGCTTTTTCGACAGGCTGAACGGCTGGGCGCGGGAGCAGGGGGCGGGCGGGCTCGGCTATATTATTTTCGAGGCGGATGGCGCCAAGGGGCCGATCGCGCGCAATTTGCAACCCGAACGGATCGAGACGATCCGGCGGGCGGCAGGGCTTGAGGCGGGGGATGCGGTGTTTTTTGCCGCCGGCGCGCGTGACACGACACCGAAATTCGCCGGCGCGGTGCGCGGCAAGCTGGGCGAGGAATTGAACCTGGTCGAGGCGGATTCGTTCCGGTTCTGCTGGATCGTCGACTTCCCGATGTATGAATTGAACGAGGAGACCGGGCAGATCGATTTCTCGCACAATCCGTTCTCGATGCCGCAAGGCGGGCTGGAGGCGCTGAACAGCCGCGACCCGCTGGAGATCAAGGCGTTTCAGTACGACATCGTCTGTAACGGGATCGAGTTGTCGTCTGGCGCGATCCGCAACCACCGCCCCGACATCATGATCCGCGCCTTCGAGATTGCCGGCTATACCGCGGCCGACGTGGAGGCGCGGTTTGGCGGCATGCTGAACGCCTTCCGCTATGGCGCGCCACCGCACGGCGGCAGCGCCCCCGGCATTGACCGCATGGTGATGCTGCTGGCCGATGAGCCGAATATTCGCGAGGTGATCCTGTTCCCGCTCAATCAACAGGGTGAGGATCTGATGATGCAGGCACCGGCGGAAGTTTCGGCCGCGCGGCTGCGCGAACTGCATTTGCGGGTGGACCTGCCGCCGGTGGCAAAACCCGGCTGAGTTCTACGAGGGCAAAAAGAAAGACTCTGTCTTTTTTCCTGCGATCAACATTTCTTCCTGATTTTCAGGAACGTCGCTTGCTTTTCAGCGGCCTGGAGCGGGTGAAGGGAATCGAACCCTCGTATGCAGCTTGGGAAGCTGCCGTTCTACCATTGAACTACACCCGCCTGCCTGGCGCTGCCATGATGCGTGGCCGCGTCGCGGAAGGGTGAACCATTCAAGCGCGCGGATGGCAAGAGGCATGGGGCCAGGGGCATGATCAGGGAGCCAGCAATGGCGTTGGAGACGATGGGGCTTGCCACGCGGTTGGTGCATGGTGGCACGCAGCGCAGCCAGTTCGGTGAAACCAGCGAGGCGGTGTTTCTGACCTCGGGTTTTGTGTACGACAGTGCCGAGCAGGCGGAGGCGACCTTTACGGGTGCCGCCGAGCATTACCAGTATACGCGGTTCGGCAACCCGAACCTGACCATGCTGGAGGACCGCCTGGCGATGCTGGAGGGGGCGGAGGCGTGCCGCGTGACCGCGACCGGCATGGCGGCGGTGCATGGCGCATTGCTGAGCCACTTGACCGCGGGGGACCGGGTGGTGGCGGCGCGGGCCTTGTTCGGGTCGTGCCACTGGATCGTCTCCACCCTGCTGCCGCGCCTTGGCATTGAAAGCGAATTCGTCGATGGGTGTGACCTGGACGATTGGCGCCGCGCGTTGGCGCGGCCGGCCAGGCTGGTGCTGGTGGAATCTCCCTCGAACCCGATGCTGGACATTCTGGACCTGGCGGCCATCGCCGAGCTTGCGCACGCGGCGGGGGCGATGCTGGTGGTGGACAATGTGTTCGCGACCCCCTTGCAACAGCAGCCCTTGCGGCTTGGCGCGGACGTGGTGGTTTATTCCTGCACAAAGCATATTGATGGGCAGGGGCGGGTGCTGGGTGGCGCGGTGCTGGGCCGGCGCGGTTGGATCGAGGATGTTTTGCAGCCGTTTCTGCGCAATATCGGCGCCAGCCTGTCACCCTTCAACGCGTGGGTTTTGTTGAAAGGGCTGGAGACCCTGCCGTTGCGGGTGGCGCAGGCGACGCGCAACGCGGCGATGCTGGCGGACCATCTGGCCGGGCATCGGATGGTGGCGCAGGTGCGCTATCCCGGCCGGGCGGACCATCCGCAGCATGCCCTGGCGGCGCGGCAGATGCAGGGCGGCGGCACGATGCTGAGTGCGACGCTGCGGGGTGGCAAGCCGGCGGCATTCGCGTTCATGAACGCGCTGCGGCTGGTGGCGATTTCCAATAATCTCGGCGACAGCCGATCGTTGATAACGCATCCGGCCACCACTACCCATATGCGTATCGGCCCGGAGGAGCGCGCGCGGCTTGGCATTGGTGATGGCGCGGTCCGGCTATCGGTGGGGATCGAGGATGTGGCCGACTTGGCGGATGATCTGAGCCAGGCGCTGGACCAGGCGGGCCGGGCCATTGGCTGAAAGGAGCGGTCGTGACCGCGTATTATAGTGCGACGACGCGGGGCATAGAGGTGCGGGTGCGCCCGTTCTATCTCGAGGATCAGTCGGACCCGGATGAGGGGCAGTTCGTCTGGGCGTATAAGGTGACGATCGCGAATGTCGGCCAGCGGACGGTGCAACTGGTCAGCCGGACCTGGCGCATCACGAATGGCGTGGGGCGGGTGCAGCGTGTGCACGGACCGGGGGTGGTTGGCGAACAGCCGGTGCTGGAGCCAGGCGAGGCGTTTGAATACACGTCCGGCACGCCGCTGGATACACCGTCCGGGTTCATGACCGGGGCGTATCATATGATCGAGACCGAGACCGGCGAGACCTTCGACGTCGCGATACCGAGCTTCAGCCTGGACAGCCCGCACGCCAACACCAAGTTGCACTAACATAACCGTCCGGCAAAGGACCGATCAGTGACTGTCCAGACTGCGCAGCTTGCCCGCCCGACCAGAGAACAGGCCGAGGATGCCATTCGCACCCTGCTGCGCTGGGCCGGCGACAACCCGACCCGCGAGGGGCTGATCGATACACCCGCGCGGGTGGCGCGCGCCTATGAGGAGTGGTTTGCCGGCTACCGGGTCGACCCGTTCCAGTTGCTCGAGCGGACGTTCGAGGAGGTGGAGGGCTATGACGAGATCGTGCTGCTGCGCGATATCGAGTTCGAGAGCGTCTGCGAGCATCACATGGCGCCGATCATTGGCCGCGCGCACGTGGCCTATTTGCCGCATAAGCGCGTGGTCGGCATCAGCAAGCTGGCCAGGGTGGTCGATGCCTACGCCAAGCGATTGCAGATTCAGGAAAAGATGACCAGTCAGATCTGCAACACCATCAATGAGGTGCTGCAACCACGCGGCACCGCCGTGATCATCGAGGCGGTGCATCAGTGCATGACCACGCGTGGGGTGCACAAGCGCGGGGTGAGCATGGTGACCAGCCGCATGCTCGGCGCCTTCCGCGACGATGCCAGCACGCGCCGAGAATTACTGGCCATGGCCGGCCAGAAATAGGCCGGTCGGCGGCGGACCTCAAACGGAGGCATTTCCGGGCCGGGTCCGGGGTTTCGCGCCGGGGCAAGCCGGGCTATTTGCGGGCGGTGCGTGATGGAGGTTGGCGATGAAGAATCTGGCCGGGCTGATGAAACAGGCCCAGGAAATGCAGTCCAAGATGGAGGAAATGCAGGCCAGGCTGGATGCCACCGAGGTGGAGGGTAGCTCGGGCGCCGGCATGGTGCGGGTGCGCATGACCGGCCGGGGCGAACTGCGCGGCCTGAGCATAGACCCGAAACTGGCCGACCCGGCCGAGATGGAGATGCTGCAGGACCTGATCATCGCCGCGCACCAGGACGCGAAGGCGAAAATCGAGACGATGGCGCAGAGCGAGATGCAGAAGGCGACCGGCGGGCTGAATTTGCCGCCGGGGCTGAAGCTACCGTTCTGAGTGAAGCAAGCGGCGACTTTTCTGCAAAAAAGTCGCGCAAAAAACGTTTGATCCTGGGCGTTTTGGCCAAAGCTGGAGGATGCTGCGCTGGTGTGGGATTTTAAGACGGGCTTTGTTCGGGTGACAAACGTTTTTTGGTTCTGTTTTTCAAAAAAGACCCTGCTGTCTTTCGCCAGGGCATGAGCCGCTGATGGGTGGCCCGGAAATCGAGCAACTGATCGGGCAGTTTGCCAGATTGCCGGGTCTGGGCCCGCGCAGCGCCCGGCGTGCCGTGTTGAGATTATTGCAGCAGCCGGAGGCGCGGCTCGCGCCGCTGATACGGGCGTTGGAGGCCGCGGCCAAGACCACGCGGGTGTGCGGGCTGTGCGGCAATCTGGACAGCGTGGACCCGTGCAGCCTGTGCCGTGACCCGCGGCGCGAAACCGGGCTGATTTGCGTGGTCGAAACGGTAGCGGATTTGTGGGCGTTGGAGCGGGCGGGCGTGCATCGGGGCCGCTATCATGTGTTGGGAGGTGTGCTGTCGGCATTGGCGGGCACCACGCCCGAGACGCTGAACCTGACGCCGTTGCTGAGCCGGCTGTCCGGCGGCGAGGTGCGCGAGATTGTGCTGGCGTTGCCGGTGACGGTGGATGGCGCGACCACCGCGCATTTTCTGTCCGAGCGGCTGCGCGAATTTGGTGTGGTGATAACGCAACTGAGCCAGGGCGTGCCGATGGGCGGCAGCCTTGAGACCCTGGACGAGGGCACGTTGGCGGCGGCGTTGCGCACCCGCCGCGCGGTTTGATGCCAGGGGGCGGGCACGGCGCGAATTGGCTTGGCGCGGCAGGCAATGGGCGCCATGCTTCGACGGGCGTGAGCTGGAGGCAGGCGTGATGCGCGCGTTGACGATCCTCGTCGCCCTTGTGCTGGCGGTGCCGGCCTGGGCTGCCAACCAGCCGGATTTCGCCGCCGCCATCGCGCAGTTGGCGCCGCACCAAGCCGTGTATCGGCTGAGCTTCGGCGGCAGCCCGGATGGCAGTGTGCTGAGCGGCAGCGGGAGCATGGATTACCGCGTGTTCGATGCCTGCGATGCCTGGACCACGCAGCAGCGGCTGGTGCTGGAGGTTCTGACCAACCGGGGCGAGGCCACCCGGATCGTGTCGGACTTTACCACCTATGAGGCAAAGAACGGCAGCCTTCTCAGGTTCCGGCTGCGCGAGACGACGGACGGCGAGACGACCAGCGATATTGCCGGGCAGGCGGAAATGCGGGACGGCCGGGGCTATGTTCACTATACCGCGCCACGCAAGAGGACCATCGCCCTGCCGGTGGGCACGCTGTTTCCCATGGCGCATACCGCGCATATTCTGGCGCTGGCCGACATGGGTGAGAAATTCCTTGCCCTGCCACTTTTCGACGGGTCGAGCGATACCGGGGCCGAGGACACGTTCGTGGTGGTGACCGGCAGGGCGGCGCCGGGCTCGGACAGGTTCGCGGCACTCGCCAAGCTGCCGAGCACGACCGTGAACATCGCCTTTTATGACCATGACAGCCCCGATGCCGAGCCGGATTACGCGACCGCGATGCGCTATTGGCGCAACGGGGTTGCCGATGACCTGACGATGAATTTCGGCGATTTCATCATGGATGGCGCCATGACGCGGCTGAAATTGGGCCGGCGTGGCTGCTGAGCCAGGCGCGATTCTGCTGGTTTACGTGACCTGCGCGACCGAGGCGGAGGCCCGGAGGATTGGCGCGCTGGCGGTGACACGGCACCTTGCCGCCTGCGCCAATATCCGCGCGCATGAGGCGATTTTCCGCTGGGAGGGCGCGGTGCGGATCGCCCCGGAAGCCGGCCTGATGATCAAGACCGTGGGCGGGTGCCTTGCGGCGTTGCGCGACCTGATTGTGGCGGAGCACAGCTATACCCTGCCCTGCATCGTCGCGTGGCCGATTGCCGAGGGGCACGCGCCCTATTGCGACTGGGTCAGGCAGGAATGCCAGCCGCCACCATGACGGCGGCGGCGATCAGCGCAACGACATGCGCTGCAATTCCGCCTCATGGTCGAGTATCTGGTGCTTCAGCGCACCGGCGACATGCAGGGCGAACACCGCATAAAGCACGTAGCCGAGCCAGACATGCAGCGCGAACAGCCGGTCATGAAACACCTGCTTGGCCGCGGGGGCCATGTGCGCGATGATCGGCAGACGCGGAAACGGGACCAGCCAGAATAGTCGCAGCGGATGTTCGGCGGCCAGTTTGAATGCCGAATCGTGCAGATAGCCGGTGATCGGCAATAGCAGCATGAGGGCGTACAGCACCCAATGCGCGATATGCGCGGCGCGGATTTCGGCCCGGCTGTAGCGCGCTGGCATGGCTGGCGGTTTGTGGCCGAACCGCCAGAGCAGGCGCAGCACGACGAGGCCGAACACGATGATGCCGACCGATTTATGCGCATCGATGGTGGGGCGCACCGCCGGGCCCGGCAGGAAATTGGCAAGCCAGCCGAGCGCCACCGCGGTTATGATCAGGCCCGCGATCAGCCAATGCAGGATAATTGCGGGGCGCGTATAGCGGGACGGCGGTGTCATCGGGCAATGGCCTATCTGGAAATATCCGGCGCCGAGCCTTGCAACGCCGCCGGGGTGACTGATGTGAGGCGCATGCAGGCGCTGGAAACCACCCTGCGGCGGGTCTCGCCGCGATACACGAAGCCCGCCACACCGGCGGCCACCGTGCTGATCCATGGCGGGGTGGCCTGCCTTTGGCTGCTGCTGTTCCTGCGCGCGTTCGGCGCGCACGTGGCGGGGGCCTGGGCGGTGGGCATTGTGTATGTGCTATACGATACGGCTCTGCTGGTGTTCACGTTCTTCAATACGTTGCCGCTGCTGCATGAACGGTCAGCGCTGCATAAGGGGTCGGATGCGCCGGCCGCAACCCGGCCTGCGACCTGGCCCACATTGGGGGTGCTGATTGCCGCGCATAACGAGGCGCCGGTGTTGGCGGCGACGATCGGGGCTTTGCGGGCGGGCAGCGATGTGCCGGATGAGATCGTGGTGGTGGATGACGGGTCCGACGATGATACCGGTGCCGTGCTGGCGCGCATGGGGCTGGCCACCCCGGCGGTGGGTGCTGCCACGCGGGGGGGCGACGGGCTGACCTGGCTGCGCCTGCCGCACGGCGGCAAGGCGCGGGCGCTGAATCGGGCGCTCTCGCAAATCGAGACCGACATCGTGCTGACGGTCGATGCCGACACGCTGCTCGAGGCCGGCGCGGTGGCGGCCATGCGGCGGGCATTCGCCAACAACCCGGGGCTGGTGGCGGCAACCGGTATTCTCGTCCCGGTGTGCGACACCAGCCTGGCCGGGCGGGTGATGCAGTGGTTCCAGACCCATGAATATCTGCGAAATTTCCTGTCACGCGCGGCCTGGGCCCGGCAGGACGGGCTGCTTTTGATTTCGGGGGCTTTTGCCGGCTTCCGGCGCGCGGCCCTGCTGCGCGTGGGCGGGTTCGACCCGGATTGCCTGGTCGAGGATTATGAGCTGATCCACCGGCTGCGCCGCGTCAGCGTGCTGCACGGGTTGGGCTGGACCACCACGGTGCTGGGCGATGCGCGCGCCAGCACCGAGGCGCCCTCGACGATCGGCGCTTTTCTGCGGCAGCGGCGGCGCTGGTTCGGCGGGTTTCTGCAGACCCAGATGTGGTACCGGGACATGGTGGGCAATGCCCGTTTCGGACATCTGGGCACGCGCATGCTGCCGGTGAAGGCGGCGGATACCATGCAGCCAATTTACGGCCTGACCGCGATATTTCTGTTGTTCTACTATCTGCTGACCGGCCGTGCCGCGGTGGTGCTCGGCGCCGGCGCAGTCATTGGCGCGAAATTGCTGTTCGATTTTGGCTTTTATTTGTGGTCGGTGCATCTGTATCGGCGCTGGGTCGGCACCTCCGGGCGGGTCAGCTATGGGTCGGCTTTGTTGGGCGCGCTGATCGAGCCGTTCACGTTCCAATTGCTGCGCCATCTGGGCGCGAGCCTGGGTTGGGTTTCGCTGCTGACCCGGCAGATGCACTGGGGCGCCCGCAGCCGGCGCACGCTGCCAACGCCGACACTGGCCGACGGGGCTAGATGAGGGGGAGACAAAAATTATTTTGTCTTGAGAGGAAGAAACAAAAAACAGGCTGCTTGCATCAACCGTTTCGTAACGCATCCCCGTCACCCTGCCCGCGGCAAAAACCGCGAAAGTCGTGCCCCGATGCAAAACGCATCCGCGCCTGTTGCTGATCTGGCGTGTCTTCGGGCCAACCCGGACGATCTGACTGCCTTGCGGCACTTCGCCGCCAGTGCGGGACGACAGGGCTTTCGGCAGGCGGCATGCACCGCGCTGCATCGGGCGGCCGCGCTCGCCCCACATGACGCTGATATTCCCGTGCAGCTTGGCCATGTCCTGCTGACGGATCGGCAATTTGCCGCCGCCCGGGACGTGTTTTGCGCGGCGCTGGCGCGCGCGCCAGGCCATGTGGGCGCCTGGCGCGGCCTGGGCGCCGCCTTGCTTGCCCTGAACGAGGCGGCGGCGGCCGAGGCGGCTTTGCGGCGCGGCTTCGCTCATGGCGCGCTGGAGGTGCTGCCCGCGCATGGCGCGGGGCCGCATGTGCCGGTGCTGCTGCTGGTCTCGGTGCACGCCATCAACCTGGTCACCGCCGCATTGCTGGACCCGGCGCGTGTTGCCGTCAGCGCGCTCTATGTCGAATACGCCAGGCCACGCCAACCCTTGCCGCCGCATGCGCTGGTACTCAATGCGATCGCCGATGCCGATGCCGGCGCGGCCGCGCTCACCCAGGCGCGGGCTTTGCTGGCTGGCCGCCGCGCCCCGGTCCTCAACCCCCCGGACCGGGTGCGGCACACTGGCCGCGCTGACATGGCGGCGCGGCTGCGCGGGCTCGATGGTGTCGTCGTGCCGGACATCGAAGCCGTGCCAGCGGACCATCCGGGGCTGGAAGCGCGGCCAATGCCGTATCTGCTGCGCCAGATCGGGCTGCACGCCGGCCAGATGTTCGACCGGATCGAGACCGCGGCTGATCTGCGTGCCTTTCGCCGCGTGGCCGGCAGGCAGACGGTGTTCGCCATCAGCGCGCTGCAAACCCGCGGCCCGGACGGGCTGCATCGCAAATACCGCGTCATGCTGATCGGCGGGGCGTTTTATCCCATTCACCTCGTGCATGCGCCAAGCTGGAAGGTGCATGGGTTTTCGGCCCCGCCGCAAAGCCCGGCCCAATGCGCGGAGGAAGCAGCCTTCCTGTCCGCCATGCCGCGTGTGCTGGGCCCGCGCCGCATGCGGGCACTGGCCGCCATCGCCGATCGGCTGGGACTGGATTATGCCGGCATCGATTTTACCCTGACCGGAAATGATATGCTGCTGGTGTTCGAGGCCAATGCGGCCATGACCCTGCTGCCGCCCCGCCCGGGTGACGTGCCGCCGGCGCGGGCACGGGCCATGGCGCGCGCGCTGAACGCCGCCCAGGCCATGCTGCTGGCCCGGGCCATGCCGATGGCCCACGCATGAGCCTCGCCATTCCCACGCCCGAGGCCGCGGCGCTGGCCGCGCTGGCCCGCATGGTCGGCGATGCCGCGACCCCCGCGCTGCGGGCAAGTCTGGCCGAGAGCCTGCTGGCGGCCGGCAAGCTGGATGACGCGCTGCACGAGGCGACAGCCTGTTTGGCCCTGGCGCCAGAGTGTGTGCCGGCATTGCTGGTGGCGGCCGATAGTCATGCCCGTCAGGGCGCGCATGAAGCCGCCGCCATGGCCTACGCGCGCGCCGCCGCGCTGACCCCAGGCCGGCCGCGCCTGCTGGTCAGCCTGGCCAGCGCGTTGATGGAGCTTGACCGGCTCGAGGAGGCGGAGCGGGTGCTATGCCGCGCGGTGGCGCTGGCGCCAGATTGCACGCCGGCGCTGGCCAATCTGGCCTCGGTGCTGGTGCGGCGCGGCAAGCTGGCCGAGGCCGAGCTGCCATGCCGCGCCGCCCTGGTCAACGACCCCGATCTGGTCGCCGCCCACCAGAACATGAGCGCCATTCTGGCCGAGGCAGACCCCCCAGCCGCCCGCGCCCACCGGGACGCCGCCTATAAGCGCCAGCATATCTTCGTGACCGAGGCGCCGTTCACGCAACGGCGCGTGCTGGTGCTGGCCGCGGCCGACCTCGCCAACACGCCACTGCGCCACCTGTTCGACCGCCAGCACATAACCCTTATCTTCTGGTACGTGGAATATGCCGAGCCGGGCGACGCCTTGCCACCATACGATCTTATTTTCAACGCGATCGGTGAACCGGAACTGGCCCCTGTCCTGCCCGCATGCGTGCGCGCCCGCCTGACGAACCAGGCAGACCGTCTGCTCAACCCGCCGGCGCAAGTGGCACGCACCACGCGTGATGCGTTGCCGGCACTGTTGGCCGGCATCGACGGCATCATCGTGCCCGCGGTTGGGCTCGATCGCGTGGCGGCGGCGGCAATCGGCTTTCCGCTGTTGGTGCGCCCACGCGGCACGCATGGCGGCAACGGGCTGCGTCTGATCGAAAGCGCGCAACAGCTTGCGGCGCTCCCGGATTTTCCCGCGGTGCTGACACGCTTTCATGATTTCCGCGCGCCGGACGGGTTTTGGCGCAAATACCGTGTCATCTTCGTCGATCGGCGGCCCTATCCCCTGCATCTGGCCATCAGCCCGCATTGGCTGGTGCATCATTGCACCGCCGGCATGGAGCATGATGCCACGAGGCGCGACGAGGAGCGGCGCTTCCTGGCCGATTGGCGCGGCGTGCTCGGCCCAAACGCCGCCGCCGCGATCGAGGCAATCGGGCAACGGCTCGATCTCGACTATGCCGGGATAGATTTTTCCCTAACTCAGGAAGGCCAGGTGCTCGTGTTCGAGGCGAATGCCGCGATGCTGGTCCACCCCGAGCCGGCGGACGGACCTTTCGCCTATCGCAACCAGGCGGTTACGGAAATTCAGAACGCGTTTGCCGCGATGCTGAAAGCCATTGCCGGTCGGGCGCACGCTGGCTGACGTCACGGGTACCGGGGCCTCACGTCCCCGGCGGGTCCATGGCAGTGCCCTGGAATACTGTATATGTCGCGGCAATCAGAAACTCGATATTCCCTTCCGGTCCCTTGATCGGGCTTGGTTCAATTCCCAGCACCGTCCATCCCGGCAGGTTCTCCCACCAGGCTTTGATGGTTGCGCAAATCGCCGCGTGCACCGCCGGGTCGCGCACCACGCCCTTGCTGCCCACATGGTCGCGCCCCGCCTCGAATTGCGGCTTGATCAGCGCCACCGCCCAGGCGTCGGGGCGGCACAAGCCAAGCCCCGCCGGCAGCACGGTGCGCAGGCCGATAAAGCTCGCATCGCATACGAGGGCAGTAATCGGGTCGGGAATAATCGCCGGCGTCAGGTGCCGCGCATTGGTCTTTTCGTGCACCACAACGCGCGCGTCGTTGCGCAGTTTCCAGGCCAGTTGGCCGTGCCCCACATCAACCGCGTGCACCCGGGCGGCGCCATTCGTGAGCAACACGTCGGTAAAGCCGCCGGTCGAGGCGCCGATATCGAGGCATGTCCGGCCGGTCGCGCCCAGTCCAAAAAATTCCATGGCGTGCGCAAGTTTTACCCCCCCGCGTGAAACCCACGGATGAGCTTCGCCGCGCACCTGCAAGGCCGCATCCTCGGCCAGTGTCTGGCCAGGCTTCTCGATCCGCTGTTCGCCACGGAAAACCTTGCCGGCCAAAATCAACGCCTGTGCCTGGCTGCGGCTTTCGGCCAGGCCGCGCGCCACCAGCAGCGCATCCGCGCGCGGCTTCATGGCAGGGCGCGGCTATTCCACATCGCGCAGCGTCGGGCCCTGCTCGGTCTGCACAATGGCCGCCACGCGCGCTTCCACCTGGCGCAGTTTTTCCTCGCAATGGCGGCGCAGCGCCGCGCCGCGCTCATAGGCGGCAATGGCGTCCTCCAGCTTCTGCTGGCCAGACTCCAACGCCTTCACAATGCGCTCCAGCTCGGCCAACGCGTCCTCGAACGATAGGGCGCCGATCGGTTGCGGCTCAGCCATGTTCGGCATCCTGTGCGATGATGACACGAAGATAGGCAGCCACACTGGCCGCCAGCGCGTCCAGGTCGTAGCCGCCTTCAAGCACCGAGACCAGATGCCCCCCCGACACCTCGATCAGGCGGCCAGCAGCCCAGGCGAAATCCGTCTCGTCCAACATCAGGGAGGCCAGCGGGTCGTCGCGGTGCGCATCAAAGCCCGCGGAAACCAGCACCAGCTCAGGTCCGAAGGCGCGCATCCCGTCCAGCACGGCATCAAAGGCAGCGCGAAAGGTGGCGCCGCCGGCACCGGGCGGCAGGGGCTCGTTGAGTACGGTGCCAAACGCACCCCGCTCTTCCGCCGCGCCGGTGCCGGGGTAGCAGGGCATCTGATGGGTGCTGCCATAAAACAGGTCGGCATCGTCCCACGCCATGGCCTGGGTGCCGTTGCCATGGTGCACGTCGAAATCGATCACGGCCACACGCGCAATGCCGTGCGCCGCGCGCGCGTGCAGCGCCGCCACCACCACGCTGTTGAACAAACAAAACCCCATGGCCTGGCCAGGCTCGGCATGGTGACCAGGTGGGCGGGTGGCCACGAAAGCGTGCCGTGCCGCGCCACTCAGCACCGCGTCAACGGCCGCCATCGCCCCGCCAGCGGCGCGGCGCGCGGCATCCAGGCTGCCGGCGGACATATGCGTGTCGGGGTCCAGGGTCACGCGCGTGCCCGGCGGTGGCGCGGCGGCGAAAATCGCCTCGACATAGGCCGGGCTGTGCGCGCGCCGCAGCGCCGCCGCATCGGCCAAGGGCGCCTCGCGCCGGTCCAGCGTGGCGAAGTCGGGCGCATCCAGCGCGGCCAGTATCGCGCGCAGCCGTTCCGGCCGCTCCGGGTGGCCTGGGCCGGGGTCGTGCGCCAGGCAATCCGGGTGGGTGAACAAGGTAACGGTCATGCCGCCGCCCCATCATCCGGCTTCGCGTGCTTGCGGATCAGAAAGCTGAACACGCCATCCTGCTCAGCGCTGGCCAGCAGGGCGTGGCCGGTTTCGCGGCAGAATACCTTGAAATCATCAACCGAGGCGCGGTCAGTGGCCAGCACGCGCAGCGTCTCGCCGGCGGCAAGACCCCGCAGCGCCCGGTTCGCGCGCAGCACCGGCAGCGGGCATTTCAACTGCTTAACGTCCAGCACGGTTTCGGCCATGCTGGCATGATGGATCGTGGCGCGGAGCCGAACAAGGCGGGGGCGGACGAAACCGGGCTCTGCCTGGACTGCGCCAGGCTGGTGCGTGCCTGCGCGCCAGGTCACCGCGTGGTGCGCCACCCCGAATTAACCCGGCTCGCCATCGCCCATGTGGATTGTGATGCCTTCTACGCCAGCGTCGAGAAGCGCGACCGGCCGGAACTGGCGGCACAGCCGGTCATCGTCGGCGGCGGCATGCGCGGGGTCGTGACCACCGCCTGCTACATCGCGCGGCTCAGCGGCGTGAAAAGCGCCATGCCCATGGCAACCGCCCGCCGCCTGTGCCCGCACGCGGTGGTGATCGCCCCTGATTTCAACAAATACCGCGCCGTGGCCGGGCAATTACGGACCTTGTTCGAAACACTGACGCCGTTGGTGCAACCGCTTTCAATCGACGAAGCCGTGCTCGATCTGTCCGGCACCGAGGCGCTGCACGGCGCTCCACCCGCGGTCAGCCTCGCGCGGCTGGCACGGCGGGTGGAGCACGATATCGGCATCACCTTGTCCATCGGACTGGCAGGCAACCGCATGCTGGCCAAGCTCGCGGCGGAACGGGGCAAGCCACGCGGCTTTTCGGTGCTGGGCACGGAAGCACCGGCGTGGCTGGGGCCGCAGCCGGTCTCGCTGTTACCCGGCATTGGCCCCGCGCAAACCGCCAGGCTGGCGGCGCGCGGCATAACCCGGCTCGTCCAGCTTCAATCGATGACCGACGCGGCCAGCCGCGCTTTGCTCGGGCCGGAGGGGCCGCTGCTGGCCGCGCGCGCCCGGGGCGAGGATCCGCGCCACGTGCACCGGAACGCCCTGACCAGGTCGATCAGCGCCGAAACCACCCTCGCCCAGGACCGCGCGGACGCCGCGGCGCTGTCGGACGCGCTCTGGCCACTCTGCGAAAAGCTGGCGCGCCGGCTGCGCACGGCAAATCTGGCCGCGTCCGGGGTGACATTGAAGCTGAAAAACGCCGATTTCGCCCTGCGCACGCGCACGTTGCGCCTCACTGCGCCAACCACACTGCCCGATACGCTGTTCGATCACGCCATCACGCTGCTCGGCCCGGAGCTTGACGGCACGGCCTTCCGCCTGATCGGGCTTGCCGCCGCCCCCCTGCTGCCCGCCGACCAGGCGGACAAGGGCGATTTGCTGGACACCGAAACACCCCGCCGCGCCAGCCGGCAGGCGGCGATCGACCGGCTTGCCGAACGATTCGGTCCCAATGCGGTGCGGCGCGGACGCGGTTTGGGGATACGGCGGGAATAAGCGTGGCACAGCATTGTTCTTTTTTTGAGGAAAACAGATCTGGATACCGTTGTGACACGCGTGCCGTGGCAGTGGCGCCCAGACCTTCTCCTCTTCCCGCTGAAACCCGACCCGTGCTGCAAGCCGCCAACCCAAAATCAGGTAAGGTTATCGCGTGACCCTTTTTGGTGTGTCGTTTCATTTTTCGCGTCTTCCATCATCTCCCCTGCATCAACGTCCCAAACCGCAAATCGCCGGTCGCGGCGAGTAATTGGGCCTCTGCCACCAGTGTATCGTCTCGGCTTTGTGCCAGGCTAATCTGTGCCGCGCGCAGGTTTTCGTCCGCGATCAGCACGTCCAGTGTGCTTCGCAGGCCATAGCCGTATTCCGCCTGATAGCCACGCAATGCCATGGTGGCAGAGGCGACTTGCGCGCTATTGGCCTTGATCGCTGCAAGCCCGGCCTGAGTGGCACTCCATGCGGTCATCACTATCTGCACTTCCTGGCGTGTGGTATTATTTGCGGCGTCTTCAGCCGCTTCGTTCTTGTCCTTGGCCTGCCGAATCTGTGATGCGATCAGTCCGCCCTGATAAATTGGCACCGTCACCGAAATTATCGCACTCGCCTGGGACTGGTATTGTCCGGTATGCAGGGGCGATGCGGGTCCGATGCTGCCGATCGAGGCCTGTAGTTCGACGCTTGGCATCGTGGCCGCCCGGGCTGATGCGATATCCTCAGCCGAAGCCAGCGCAGCCAGCCGGCTTTGTGCCACCAGCGGGTCGGCCACCGCGGCCCGGTCCAGCGCCATGTGCAGGGTTTTCGGCAGGTCGGGTAAGTTGCCGGGGTCGGTCAAATCAATGGGCGCGGCGCCGACAATGGCGATGTAGTTGGCCCGGCTTGCCGCCAGTTGCGCCTCGGCGGCCAGCAATGCCGCCTGTGCCGCCTGTTGTTGTGCCTTGGCCTGCGCCACGTCCGTGCGGGTGACGCCGGTGCCAAGCCTGAAGCGCGCCGCCGTATTCGAAACCTGGCGCGCGAGCGTTTGCAAATCCGCCTTCCGAATGCCAAGAATTGTCGTATCGCGCAGCACATCCATATAGGCGCCGATGACGGATTGAAACACCGTCTCCTCGGTTGCATGCAACCCGGCCAGGCCGGCCTGGGTGCGCGCATCCGTCGCCCGCACAGCGCTGCTGACGCGTCCGCCTGTGTAAAGCGGCTGCGTCACCGCCAGTGCCGCCTGAGCCTGGTTGCTGTCCACGGCGCCATAGCTGAAATTCAACGTGTCATAGGGCAGGCGTTGATAGCCGCCGCTGCCGTTGATGGCGATCGTCGGTCGCCAACCGGCGCGCGCCTGCACGGCATTTTCCGCCGTGGCGCGTTGCAACGCCTGTTGCCCGTGCAGCACCGGGCTGGTCCGATACGCGGTGGCAATCGCATCGCGCAATGTCTCGGCGCGCGCCGATGCGGCGCACAGCAGCACGGTGCCGGCCAGCGCGCCGGTCAAATTCCGCTTATTCATAACGCAGCGCCCGCGCCGGCTCGGCGCGCGCAACCCGCCAGGCCTGGCCCAGCACCGTCAACACCGCAATCAGCAACGCGCCAGCACCTGCCGCCAGAAAGTAAAGCGGGGATAACGATATGCGTTGGTTGAACCCGGAAAGCCAGCTTCGCATCACCGCATAGGCAATCGGCCAGGCGATCAGGTTGGCGATAATCACCGGCCGCACGAATTGCCCTACCAGCAGCACCAGCACATTCCGCGTCGATGCGCCCAGCACTTTGCGTATGCCGATTTCGAGCATGCGCCGCGCCGCGGCGAAGGATGCGAGCCCGTATAACCCGATGCAGGCAATTGCCACCGCCAGCACCGCGCCCGCTGAAAACAATTGTGCCCGTTGCTGCTCGGGCTTGTAGAAATCGACCAGCCGCTGATCCGCGGTCTTTGCCTGGAACGGCTGGTCCGGTGCCGCCGTGTGCCAGGCCGTGCGCAGCCGCGACAGCATCTCGGCGCTGCTCACGCCTTCATAGCGAATGGCGCCCTGGCCATAGGCGATGGCATGGCTGTTGTAAAAATACAGTTGCGGCGAAACCGGCCTGCGCGGCGACATGAACCGCACATCGGCCACCACGCCGATGATATGCAGTTCGGATTGGTCATTGCCGCCCGGATCGTCCAGTCGAAAACTCTTGCCTATCGCAGCCCGTGCATCGGTCACGCCAAAATCCCGCAGCGCCGCCTGGTTGATCACCGCGTTCTGCTCGGAGGTGCCGATGTCCTTGCCCGCCAGATCGTCGCGCCCGTGGCTTGCATCAAACCACCGCCCGGCAATCAGATGAATGCCATAGGTCTTCATGTAATTCCGACCCACCGTCTCGATCGTGACCGAAGGCGTATCGTCGGCTCTTCCGGGAATGCGGATACCCGTGTTTTCGGTGTTGTTGCTCGCCGGTTCCCGGTCGGAAAGTGTCGCCGAAACCACGCCCGGCACCTGGCTCAACCGTGTCAGCAAATCCAATTGTCGTGGCAGAAGGTTCTTCTCCAACAGGCTTCTGACGATAATCAGCCCGTGCCGGTCGAACCCCCGGTCGGCGTTGCGCAGAAAACTCGCCTGGGCATCTATCACCAGCGTGCAGATCGCGAATGCAATCGCGCTGATGAATTGCGCCAACACCAGCAAATTCCGCAGCCGCGTGCCCATCCGCCCGCCGGCCGGCGTGCGTGAGGACGCCAGCACGCTCGCCGGCCGGTAATTCGCCAGCATCAAGGCCGGATAAGCGCCCGCCCCCAACCCCACCACCAGCACGATCAGTATAAGCCACGGCACGATCGTCAGGTAATCGATCGGCATCGCCCAACCGCCAAGCGCATTGATCAGTGGCACCGCGAGTTCGGTCGCGGAAAGCCCGATCAGTCCGGCAAAAGCCGTCAAAGCCACTGCCTCGCCCAGGAATTGCCACAGCAACGCTTCGCGCGAAGCGCCCACCACCTTGCGCACCGCCACTTCCCGCGCGCGCAACCCCGCCCGCGCGGTTGCCAGATTGACGTAATTGATCGCCGCGGTCAGCAACGCCATCAACCCCACCGCCGCCAGGCTCAACACCACCCGCCGGTCTACACCCGGAACCTCTGATTCGACGTCGACATCGTGGAAATGCGCCGTGGTGAATGGCACCAGCACGAGGTGCAACACCTGCTCGGCATTCGGCCCCAACTGATTTGCCCCCGTGCCGGACGCATGGCGTTGGACGAAGCTGACCAGCCCCGCGCGTATCTGGCGTGCCGCCGCGGGGGATTTTATCGTCAGGAAAATACTGCCGGACATGCTGCCCCAGTTTCGGAACGACTGCGTGTCTTTTTCCACGTCTGGCCGCAGCAGCGTCAGCATCCGCGCCTTGAACGTGCTGTCGGGTGGCACGTCGCGCATCACCGCGCTCACCGTGTAATTGTGCGCAACGCCATCATAGGCAATGCTCAGTGTCCGCCCCACCGCCCGAACCGAGCCGAAATATTTTCGCGCGGTCGATTGATCGATGACCACATCGGACGGGGTCGCCAGCGCCTCGGCGCGGCTGCCGGAGATCAACGGCAGCCGAATGACATTCAGGAACGACGGATCGACATAGCTTACCGGCTCACTGTCGAGTGTATCGCCGACACGGACCACACTATCGCGCGTCAATTGTCGTGTCGCCGCGGAGATTCCTGGGAAGTCCGCCTTCAGGAATTTGTAGGCCACGAAAGGCGCTTCGGCATTTTTGAATGGAGGCTCGCCCGGGTCGGTGAAGGTCGAATCGAGCCGATAGGTCTGGTTGACGCCGGGCAGCCAGTGGTTGAACCCGGATTCGTAGCGCACCACCAGTTGCGCGATCAGAAACACCGCGATGCCGGCCGCAAGCCCGAACAGGTTGAGCAGCGCATAAAGCCGGTGCCGCGTCAGGGTGCGATACAGCGTCAGAATACCGTGAGAGATCATGATACTATCTCGCTCAGATCATGGTTTCGGCGGAAATCACGATGCGTCCGTCCAGCATGTCGATCCGCCGGCGGGCGAGATCAGCGTGGCTCGGCGAATGCGTGACCATCACGATGGTCGCGCCCTCGTTGTTCAGTTGCGTCAGAATATCCATCACCTGGGCGCCGTTCTCGGTATCGAGATTGCCGGTCGGCTCATCGGCCAGGATCAGATCCGGCTTGCCGATAATGGCGCGCGCGATCGCCGCGCGTTGCTGCTGGCCCCCCGATAGCTGGCTCGGGAAATGGCGGGCGCGATGCGCGATGCCGACCCGGTCCATCACCTCGGCCACGCGTTCACGCCGGCTGCTGCCCGCCATTTTCCGATAGACAAGGCCGAGCGTAATGTTTTCCTCGACCGTGAGATCATCGATCAGGTTGAAATTCTGGAAAATATAGCCCAGATGGTCGCGCCGGAACGTGGCCAGTTTCGCATCCGACAGGGCGGTGACATTCTCGTCCTGGAACCGGTAGGTGCCACCGGTCGGACGGTCGATTGTGCCCAGGATATTGAGCAGGGTGGATTTGCCGCATCCGCTCGGTCCCATGATGGCGACGAATTCCCCCTGGTTGATCGACAGGTCGATCGCGCGCAGGGCTGTGGTCTCGATCTCGTCGGATCGGTACAGTCGGTTGATGTCGGTCAGCGCGATCATGTCGGATTTCCTGTGATCATGTTGTGTCATCCGCCTGCTCCGTGCGTCAGCGCACGATGAGCCGACGGAAATTCCTGAAATTCCCGTAGCTCGAAACAATGATCCGCTCTCCCGGCGCAAGGCCGGCGGTTATCTCGACCTGATCGGGGTTGCGGCGGCCAGTGCTGATGGGGCGCCGCGTGGCGCGGGTGCCGGCGCGGTTCAGCACATAGGCATACGCGCCCCCGCCGCTGGTAAGCCACGGCCCGTTCGGCACCACCAGGGCGGCCCGGGTCTGCCCGAGCGTCAGTCGGATATCGGTGCCCTGGCCGCGTTGCAGCCCGGCCGGCGGCGCGCCCACGAAATGCAGCTCGACCTGGAATTGCCCATTCGTGACCTGCGGGCGGATCAGGAAAACCCGCAATGTCGCGGCCCGGCCATCGAGATCGGCGGTGGCGGTCTGGCCGACATGAATCCGGCCGAGATAGAATTCATCGATCTCCGCATCCAACCGGTAGGCATCGACACTGTCCACCTGACCGAGCGAATCCCCCACATGGATGGTCTGGCCAGGCTCGATCAGGAAGTTGGTCAGCCGTCCGCTCACGGGCGCGCGAATGGTCAGGGCGCGCAAACTGTCCTGCACCGTCTTCAGATTGCGCCGCAACAAGGCGGCGGTCTGCGCAATCTGTCGGTCCTGTGCGGCGGCCAGCGTGGCATCATGCGCGAAGGCCGCCTTCAGCATGGTCAGCCGCGTGCCGTAATAGCGTGCATCATCGGCCGCGTTCTTGACCGAGGCGTCGGATTCGAACCCCTGTGCCTGCAATTCCTGCCGCACTGAAAGATCGCGCCGGGCCTTCAGCAGGTCATAGCCAGTCTCGGCAATGGTCGCGCGCTCATTCGCCAGGCTTTGCTGCAAGGCCAGTTGCTGGGCGCTCGCGGTGCCCAGTTGCCCGGTGATGGCGGCGGCACGGGCCGAAACATCGAGCTGCAATTGCGGGTTGGTCAGCGTGGCCAGCACCTGGCCGGCTCGCACCACCGCACCATCCTGCACCGCCAGGCTGGCCACCGCCCCGCCGGAGACCGCATCGATGAACACGCTGCGCAATGGCGCCACGGTTGCGCGAGCCGGCAGATAGTCAAGGAACGGGGCCTGGGTTACGCTGCCCAGGGTGATATCGGCCGGGCTCACCACCAGTGTGCCAGGTGCTGGCACCAGCCGTATCAGCAGCAGCGCGGCCAGAGCCAGGCCCAGGCATAGGGCCGGCAGGCGCCAGCGTCGCCGCCACCGAGCCCAGCCAGGCGTCGCCACCCGCCGGTCCATCGCGGCGCCGCTCTGCGCGGCTGGCTTGCGTGTTGCATCGGTCGGCGGGAACGTGTCGGTCATGGCGCACTCACGATCGGATGACACAGCATAAGCCCGTGCGGGCTTTTCACTAACCAACTGATTGCGTTGTGCTTTATAGGCTACCCGGCCGGTGTGCCGGCTGTTTTTGACCGGGGTGTGCGGATCCGAACATGCCAGACTCGATGTCAAGCCCGGCGCGCATTCTGTTCGTCGATGATGATGACGACGTGCGCAAGGCGGCCGCCCTGCTGTTGACCCGTCATGGCATGACGCTGGTGCCGGCGCGCGGACCGGACGAGGCGATCAGCCTGCTGGCGCTGGACACGATCGACGCCATTCTGCTCGACTTGAATTTCAGCCCCGGCGCCCGTTCGGGCGCGGAGGGTCTGGCCTGCCTTGAGCGGCTGATCGGGCATGACCCGGATGCGGCGGTGGTGGTGGTGACCGGGCATAGCGGCATCAGCATCGCGGTTGCGGCCATGCGCGCCGGCGCGACCGATTTCGTCATGAAGCCATGGAATAGCGAGCGCCTGGTGGCGGCCCTGCGGGCGGCGGTGGGGCGACGCCAGCAGCGCCTTGCGGCGCGGCATGCCGGCGAGGCGGTGGCGCCATCAGACGATCCACCCATGATCGGTGACAGCGCGGCGCTGCGCCAGGCCCTGGCGCTGGCTCTGCGGGTGGCGGCAAGCGACGCGGCAGTGTTGCTGAGCGGCCCCGCCGGCACCGGCAAAACGACCCTGGCACGCTTCATTCATCGCCATTCCGGCCATGCCGGCGGCCAACTCTGTCAGATCGACGCACCGGCTTTGTGGCAGGATAGCGAGGCGGCGTTGCTCACGGCACTGCGCGCCGCGGATGCCGCCGGCACCCTGCTGCTGGATGGGCTGGACCGGCTGCCGCCGGCGGCGCAGGCGCGGCTGCTGGCTTGGCTGTCGGCGAAGCCAGGGCCGCGGTTGCTGGCCGAATCACGCCGGCCTGGCGCGGCGCTGGCCGACAGCCTCTCGGCGGAGTTGCTGTATCGGCTGAGCACGGTGGAAATTGCCTTGCCGCCCTTGCATGAGCGCGGCGAGGATGTGGAACGCCTGGCCCGGCATTTTCTGCGCCTGTTTGCCCGCCAGCACGCCCGGCCCGAACCGGTGCTGGCCGATGACGCCGTGGCGGCAATCCGGTCTGCCGCCTGGCCTGGCCAGGTCCGGGAATTGCGCCAGACCATGGAACGCGCGGTGGTGCTGGGATCCGGCGACCCGCTGCACGCGGCAAGCCTGCTGCCGCCAGCACCACCGGCGGCGCGACCGCAAGCCCCGGCGGACCTGACCCTTGAGCGAACCGAACGGGCCGCGATCGAGGCGGCGCTGCGGCGGCATGGCTTCAATATTACGCGGGCCGCGAAAGATCTGGGACTGACCCGGGCGGCTTTGTATCGGCGCATGGCGCGGCACGGTTTTTGACAATGCCGAACCATGCCCCCGCCTGGCGCTGGCGACGGCTGGCTTTTGCAGCCTTGCTGGTGGCCACGGGCGCCGCAACCGGCCTTGCCACCCGAACCAATCTTTACGCCAGCGCCGTGCTGTGCGGCCTGCTGAGCCTTTGGCTTGCCCTGCTGTGCGCGCGCGCCGACCCGCCGCCGCCGGAACGGCCGGCACCCAGCCATGCGCCGGACCAAGCGGTGGCAGGCCGGCGGCTGCGCCTGATGCTGGACCACGCGCCGGTGCCACTGGCCTTGCGCGCGCCGGATGGGGGTTGGCATGCCGTCAACCGCGCGGCGCGACGCCTGTTTGCGACCGACGACCGAATTGGCGCGGACGCGGCTTTGCTGCAGGCGGCGCTGGCCGGCGCGCCGGGCGACCGGCGCCTGTTGCGCCTTGGCGGTGCCGGGGTGCCGCGTGGCTTCGCCCTGTCCGCGAGCCGCTGGTCGACCGGCGAGACGCTGGTGGCGCTGGTGGATATTCAGGCCGAGATCCAGGCCGCGGAAGCAACGGCGCTCCGCGATTTGTTGCAGACGCTGAGCCATGAGATCATGAATTCCCTGACGCCGGTGATGTCGTTGGCGGAAAGTGCCGCCGCGATGCTCGCCGAGGAGGCTGGCATTGCCGAGGTGGCGCGGGATGCGCTGCAGACCATAGCCCGCCGCGCCGCCGGGCTCGACCGCTTCGTGCAGGGTTATCGGGCCCTGGCCCGGGTGCCAGCACCCACGCGCCGGACAACCTCCGTGGGCCGGCTGTTGGAGGACATTTTCCGGCTGTTCGAGACCACGCCGCGGGCCGGCACGGTGACGATGAGCTTGAGCCCGCCGACGCCGGACGTGATGGCGGTGATCGACCCGGATCTGATCAGCCAGGCCCTGCTGGCGCTGCTGGCGAATGGGGCGGAGGCGGCCTTGGCACATCCGGGCCAAGACCCACGCGTATATCTCGATGCCGGCGCGGAGGCGGATGCGGTGTGGTTTTGCGTGCGCGATACCGGCTTGGGCGTGCCGGCTGAGCGGCGCGAGGCGATTTTCGCGCCGATGGTGACGTTCAAGCCAGGCGGCACCGGCATAGGGCTCGCGATTGCCCGACAGATCGCGCTGAGCCATGGCGGCGACCTGACGCTGGCGCCGCCGATACCGGGCCAGGGGGCATCATTCCGGCTGGTTGTGCGATGAGACGATAGCTTGCGCGCGGGCCGGGTGCCTGATGGCGCGGGCGATGGGTGTGGCGCCGGAAACCCGGTGACGATACGAAAGGACCGGACCCTGGCGGGGCGCCGGCTTTGGCCTTGCGTGAGCTTTGGGAAGCGGGCTTGCTCTGGCGGCTTGGGTAATGCTGTTCGACTTTCCTTACAATTCCCGGTGGTCCAAATTCATCGGGGGAAAAACAGGCGGGGGATTGGATGCGGTGTCTGGCCGGGGGTTTCGCTGTCGCGTTGCTGGTGGCCTGGGTGCCGGCGCTGGCCTGCAAGCTGGCCCCCGCGACCGTGCTGACGCTGCGCGTGAGCGGCAATGGCCACAGCCTTTTCACCGATGCCGGCCTCAACGGCAAAACGCTGCATCTGGCCGTGGATACTGGATCGGAATATCTTAGCCTCGAGCGGCAGGATTTGTCCGACGAATCGCAATTCTACACCCGCGGCCACATGATTGGCGCCGGCGCCGGCCTGACCGCCAGCGAACTCGGCACCGTGCACGGGCTGCGCCTCGGCAGACTGAAAGCTGACGTCATGGCGAGTGTCGAGGCGCAGGATTTGCATCAGGTCGGCGCGGAGGATGGCTTGCTCGGCATGAGTGTGCTGGGTGGTTACGATCTGGATTTCGATGTGCTGGACGGCCAGTTGCGGCTGTTCAGTCCGATCGGTGATTGTTCTCACCCGACCGCGTATCTCAGTGGCAACCTGGTGGTGGTGCCGGAGGTGCAAACCGGGTCCTCGGTGCCGACGCGGTTGCAGCCGCGCATCATGGTGAGTATCGGCGGCAAGGAATTTCCGGCGCTGATCGATACGGGAAGTTCGATATCGCTGATTTCGCGGCAGGCCGCGCAGTCGATCGGCGTGACCGATTCGATGCTTGCCAAGGACAGGCATGACACGGGAAGGGCCATTGGCGGCAAGCTGCCGTCGTTTTTGCATCAGTTTCCGGAGATCGATATCGGTGACCTCGTTTTCCAGAATCCGCGTCTGGAGATCGCGAAGCTGAGTGGTGGCACCGCCTTCAAGGTGGTGCTTGGCAATGATTTCCTGTCACGCACCCATTTCTGGATTTCGAACTCGTCCGAGACCGTTATTTTCCAGGTGCCGCCGGCACCATCTCCGCCCTTGCCGAAGGGCATGGGTGAGTAGGATACAGGGGGCGGCAGACAAGGAAGCGGATCGATGACCGGCTGGCTGGGGGGCGCCTACCCATGGGTAAAGGCGGCGCACGTGATTTTCGTGATTTTCTGGATGGCCGGGCTGTTCATGCTGCCACGCTATCTGGCCTATCAATCAGCCACCGCGCCAGGATCGGCCGAGGATCGGCTGTGGGTCGAGCGCGTGGGCCGGCTGAAGCGGATAATTTTGACACCGGGGTTGATCGTGACCTGGGTGCTGGGGCTGATGCTGGCGACCAGTTACGGGCTTACGCATGCCTATTGGCTGCACGCGAAGATTCTGATGGTGCTGTTGCTGTCCGGCTATCATGGCTGGGGGGCGGCGACGGCGCGCAAGATGGCGGCGGGGGCGCGGCCATATTCGGAAAAGACGCTGCGACTGCTGAACGAAGTGCCGAGCGTGTTCGTGATCGTGATCGTTATTCTGGTGGTGGTGAAGCCTTTTTGAGGTGCCGACATGCATGTTGAGCCGCCGAAGGCGCCGCACGGATGGCGGGAGTTTCTGCGCGAATACGGGATGATCGTGCTGTCGGTGCTGACGGCGCTGGCGCTGGAACGTGTCGCGGTGGATTGGAGCAACCGGAGCGACGCGGCGGTCAGCCGGGTGCGGATAGAGAGGGAATTGCGCGCGGACCTGGCTGATTTGCACAAGTCGGAGGCGGATAACCGACAAAGCCTGGCGCAGGCGCGGGCGATGCTTGAGCGTTTGCTGCCATTGCTGGCGGCGGGGCGGCAGGCGGATGCGGTGGCCGCGGTGAAGCAGGATAAGAATCTAGGCTCGTTTTCGGTTTCGACGCCAAGCTGGCAGCACGGCGCCTGGGACACCGCGATTGCCGACCGTTCGGCCGAGCACATGGATGCCGGAGAGTTGTCGCGCTTCGCCGCCGCCTATACGTCGGCCGAGGATCTGGACCGGGTGTGCGCGCTGGTGCTTTCCGGCACCTGGTTCGATACCGCGGCGGGGTTGTTTCTGGGGATGCAGACCGGCAGCATCGATCCGGGCGAGCTTGCGAAATTCCTGATCCGATACATGATCGCGCTGGAGACGATCGAGGCAACCGAGCAAAGGCTGGACAAGAAAACCGAGGCGGCGCTGGGGAAATAGACAGGCGAGGGCTCCGCCCTCGACCCGCCGGGGCCGGGAGGCCCCGGACCCCGTTCCGAAGTCTTTTTGCTTCTTTTTCTTCAGAAAAAGAAGAGTCTTGCCTACTTACACCGAGTAATACATCTCGAACTCGACCGGATGCGGCGTGTGTTCGAAGCGGAACACCTCGGACCATTTCAGATCGATGTAGCTGTCGATCTGGTCCTTGGTGAACACGTCGCCCTTGAGCAGGAAATCGTGATCGGCGCTGAGGCTTTCCAGCGCCTCGCGCAGGGACCCGCAGACGGTGGGGATGCCTTTCAGCTCCTCGGGCGGGAGGGCGTAGAGGTCCTTCTCCATGGCGTCGCCAGGGTGGAGTTTGTTCAGAATGCCGTCCATGCCGGCCATGAACAGGGCGGCGTAGGCGAGGTAGGGATTGGCCGAGGCGTCAGGGAAGCGGACTTCGACGCGCTTCGCTTTCGGGCTGGTGGTGTAGGGGATGCGGCAGGAGGCGGAGCGGTTGCGCGCGGAATAAGCGAGCAGGACGGGCGCCTCGAACCCCGGGATGAGGCGCTTGTAGCTGTTGGTGCTGGGGTTGGTGAAGGCGTTGCATGCCTTAGCGTGTTTGATAATACCACCGATGAAGTGCAGGCACAACTCGGACAGGTCGGCGTAGCCGTTGCCGGCGAAGAGCGGCTTGCCGGCCTTCCAGATGGAAAGGTGGGTGTGCATGCCCGAGCCGTTATCGCCGTAAATCGGTTTCGGCATGAAGGTGGCGGTTTTGCCGTAGCTTTGCGCGACGTTGTGGACGCAGTATTTGTAGATCTGCATGAAGTCGGCGAGTTGCTTGAGCGGGCTGAACTTGAAGCCGAGCTCGTGCTGGGACTGCGCGACCTCGTGATGGTGTTTTTCGATCGGCAGGCCCATCTCGCCCATGGTGGAGAGCATTTCGGCGCGCAGATCCATATCGCCGTCGACCGGGGGGACGGGAAAATAGCCGCCCTTGACGCTGGGCCGGTGGCCCATATTGCCCTCCGGATAGTCTTTCATGGCCGAGCCGGGGCCTTCGATGCTGTCGAGCTGGACCATGGCGTAATTGCCGCCGGTGCCGAAGCGGACACTGTCGAAGATGAAGAATTCGGCCTCGGCGCCGACATAGATGGTATCACCGATGCCGGTCGATTTCAGGTAATCCTCGGCGCGTTGGGCGGTGCTGCGCGGGTCACGCGAGTAGCCCTGGCCGGTGGACGGCTCCTTGATGTCACAGAACAGGATGAGCTGCGGCTTGGCCGAGAACGGGTCCATGCAGGCCGATTTCGGGTCCGGCATCAGGATCATGTCGCTTTCGTTGATGGCCTTCCAGCCGGCGATGGAGGAGCCGTCGAACATGATGCCGTCGATGAAGGCATCTTCGTTTATGGTGGAAACGTGCTGGGCGGTGTGTTGCCACTTGCCGCGCGGATCGGTGAAACGAAGATCGACATATTCGACGGACTGCTCCTTCAGCATGTCCATCACCTTCGTCACTTCCTTGTCTGCCATCTTGCTTGCTGTCCTGTTGTTCTGAAAGAGCTGAGCCGGCGCCGTGGCGCCGCCCCCTAAATCGCGTCCACGCCTTTTTCCCCGGTGCGGATGCGCACCACCTCATCGATTCTGGTCACGAAAATTTTGCCATCGCCGATGCGCCCGGTGCGGGCGGCGTTGACGATGGCTTCCACCGCCCGGTCCGCCACGTCATCGTCGCACACCAGTTCGATCTTCACCTTCGGCAGGAAATCGACCACGTATTCAGCGCCACGATAGAGTTCGGTATGGCCTTTCTGGCGGCCGAACCCCTTGGCCTCGATCACGGTCATTCCCTGCAAGCCAATTTCGTGCAGCGCCTCCTTTACCTCGTCAAGCTTGAACGGCTTGATGATCGCCTCGATCTTCCTCATTGCTTTTCACGCCCCGAGCCACCCCGGACCGCCCTTCCCGTTACGTTTCTACGCGGGCGAAACGGAGCCGGACACGCGACCACACACCATGCACGCATCATGCCAGACCCCACCCGGTGCCGCCGGCGCCCGCCCTTGGCGTCGCAGGCCCAGCATTCTTCGTGCCAAACGGGGCGCGTGTGAATGGGGCAGGCGGCGGATTTGCGCGTGCCTGCGTTTTGCGCAGAGGGTGCGCCGCTTTACTGGGCGCGCATTGCCCGAAATTGAGGCAAGCCCATGACCCTTGATCCGTTGACGCTGTTCGGGCTGGCGGCGGTGATTGCCATGTTGGTGACCTATGCGCTCGAGCCGCGGGATGCGCGCTGGGTTCTGGCGTTTGCCGGGGCATGCCTGGCTGGCGCGGTCTATGGGTTTTTGCAGGGCGCATGGCCGTTCGGCTTGGCGGAAAGCGTATGGGCCATTGTCGCGGTGCGGCGTTTCTGGAAAAACAGGCGCCCACTTTCCGGACGTGATGACGCATGAAGCCAGGCAATGCGCTGTTGGAAGCCAGCGGCACGACGATTTTCACGGTGATGTCGGCGCTGGCGGCGGAGCATAAGGCGATCAATCTCGGTCAGGGGTTTCCGGACACGGATGGGCCGATGGCGATCAGGGAGGCGGCCGCGGCGGCGCTGGTTGCGGGGCCAAACCAATACCCGCCGCTGACCGGGCTGCCGGTGCTGCGCGAGGCGGTGGCGGCGGCGAACCGGCGCTTCTGGGGGCTGGAGATCGACCCGGCGCGCGAGGTGGTGGTGACATCTGGCGCGACCGAGGCTTTGGCGGCGTGCCTGATGGCGCTGTTGAACCCGGGCGACGAGGTGGTGCTGATTGAGCCGCTATACGACACGTATTTGCCGGTGGTGCGGCTGCTGGGGGCGGTGCCGCGGCTGGTGCGGCTGAGCCCGCCGGATTGGACGCTGGACGCGACGGCGCTGGCGACGGCGTTCGGGCCGCGAACCAAGGCAATTCTGCTGAACACGCCGATGAACCCGACCGGCAAGGTGTTCAGCGTGGCGGAGTTGGACCGGATTGCGGGGCTGCTGGCCGAGCACGATGCCTATGCGATCTGCGATGAGGTGTATGAGCATCTGGTGTTCGGGGGTGCCCGACACGTGGCGCTGATGAGCCGGCCAGGGATGCGGGAGCGCTGCCTGCGGATTGGCAGCGCCGGCAAGACATTCGCCCTGACGGGGTGGAAGATCGGCTATGTTTCCGGCCCGGCCCGGCTGACGGCATTGGTGGCGCGGG
Source organism: Acetobacteraceae bacterium (assembly GCA_027459285.1). GTDB lineage: Bacteria > Pseudomonadota > Alphaproteobacteria > Acetobacterales > Acetobacteraceae > JAJXVA01. The sequence continues at coordinate 9,212 of DAIDIQ010000089.1, read as the reverse complement.
CGCACCAGAACCTGACATTCACCAGCCCGCCGGCATTGCAGGCGGCGGTGGCGGTGGGGTTGGGAATGCCGGATGCGTATTTTGCCGGGTTGGCCGGAGATTTGGCGGCGCGGCGGGACCTGCTGGCGGCGGGGCTGGGCCGGTTGGGCTTTGAGGTGCTGCCGAGCGATGGCACGTATTTTTTGACCGCGGGGTATGGCCTGCTGTCATCGCTGGCGGATGATGCGTTTTGCCGGAAGATGACGGAGCAGGCCGGGGTGACGGCGATTCCGGTCTCGGCGTTTTACGCGGCCGACCCGCCGGAAGGCTATGTGCGGTTTGCCTTTTGCAAGAAGCCGGAGGTGCTGGAGGCGGCGCTGGCGCGGCTGGCGGCGTGGCCGGTGCCGGACTTCACGTAAGCATGTGGGGGTGCGGGCCGGTGCCGGACATCAAACTGAGACACCATCCGCTGGCGGCATGAGATGACACCGCGCGAAACCGAGCTGAAGCTTGGCTTTGCGCCGGAGACATTGGCCCGGATAGACCAAGACCTGGTTTTGCGCCAATGCGGCCCGGGGAAAATTCTGCACGCGATTTACTATGACACGGAAGCCGGGGCGCTGGCGGCGGCGGGGTTCACGCTGCGCGTGCGCGAGGAAGCGGGACGGCATAGTCAGACACTGAAGACGCGCGCGCCGCCGGTGGGCGGGCTTGCCGTGCGCGGCGAGTGGACGTGGGCGATAAAGAGCGCGGCACCCGAGGCGATGCTGCTGGCGGCAACACCGGCGGCGCGAATTGTGGGCGATGCAGCGCTGATGCCGATGTTTGCAACGCGGGTGACGCGGCGGGCCTTTGTGCTGACGGTGGCGCCGGGCACCGAGGTGGCGGTGGCGATTGACACCGGCGCGATCGAGGCGGGCGACCGACGCCTGCCGGTGGGCGAGATCGAGCTTGAGTTGCTGGCGGGGCCGCGGGAGGCGCTGCTGAGTTTGGCCGAGGGGCTGAATGATCGGCTTGGCCTGTGGCTTGAGCCGGAGGCGAAGGCGGAACGTGGCTGGCGTTTGGCGCTGGGCGGGGTGCCCGCGGTGATGGCGCCGAGGCTGCCGCGGCTGCGGCGCGATTGCTCGGTGCGCGCCGGGTTTGCCGGCATGCTGCGGGCGGGCGTGGATGGGCTGGTGGGGAATTTGGCGGCGGCGCGGGCTGGGGTGCCCGAAGGGGTGCACCAGATGCGGGTGGCGACGCGGTGGCTGCGGGCGGGGTTGGCCTTGTTTGCGCCCGTGTTGGCGGGGCGGGCAGTGACCGCCGAGGTGGCGGGGCTGCGCGCGCTGGGGCGCGCGTTGGGCGCGGTGCGGGACTGGGACGTGTTTTGCGACGAGACACTGGCGGCGGCCATGCCCGGCGCGGCCTGCGCGGCGAAGGCAGCGACGCTGCGGGCCGAGGCGCGGGAGGCATTGGTGGCGCACTTGGCGGACACGGCCGTGACCGGGTTGGTGCTGGGGCTGGCGCGGTGGGCCGAGGCACCCGGTTTGGCGCGGACCCGGTTGCGGGACGTGGCGCCGGCGCTGTTGGCGCGGCGATGGCGGAAATTCCGGCGGCGGGCACGGCATTTGCCAAGGCAGGGACCGGCGGCGCGGCACGAAGCGCGCAAGGCGCTGAAGACATTCCAAGAGGGCGCGCGCTTTTTGGCGGCGCTTTATCCGGGAAGGGGGGCACGCGCGTGGTTGCGGGCGGGCAAGGCGGTGCAGCGCGCGCTTGGCCGGGGCAATGATGTGACGCAGGCGCGGCGGATGGCGGCGATGCTGGGCGCGACGGCGGCCATGACCGGCTGGGCCGACGCGGAGGCGGCGTTGGCGCAGGCGGCGTTGAAGCGCGGATGGAAGCGGCTGCGGCGGCTGGAAAAGCGGGGCCTGTTCACGGAAGGCTGAGCGGCGGCCGGGCGCGGATGGTTTGGCGCGACGAACATTCATTTGAGTGCTAAATTCGGCGGCACCGCGGCAGGTGCTTCAGTCGACGCTGGCGGCATGACGCGACACCACCACCGACGGCCATTGCGTTACGAGAACGGAATGACCCGACCTTGCCGACAGGGTGGCTATGGCGCGGCGTTCCCCCTTGGGATGAGTGGCTTGAGGGCGGCTAGCCTGGCGTGCCGGGTAACTGCGGTAAGGCCGCTTGCGGCCCGCGTGGGGGAAGTTCCTGAGGGTGGCCGGGCGGAAGTTCCGGCGGCCTGTCCTTCGGTATTTCGGCGGGTGATTGCTTTGGTGTGTCTGACATCGGGCTAGATTCCATGCACAAAAAGAAAGACAAGGGCCAGGGCGACAATGGCACCGACGATGGAAAGGGTTAGCACATAGCGCATCGGACGGCGTATCTCAGCCTGGCGAGCCGCATTGGGGGTTTTCACGGCTCGACGAGTTGCTCCGTCTGGTGAATAATTGTCCATGTTGGCTCCACGTCGTTGCTGGGCGATTCAAACGCAATTGTAACGCAATTGTAAACGCGATCGATATAGTCGGCCGGGCGGACACCCGCGTCCGAGTTCGGCCCGACATGCGACGATCCTCACGCATGCCGGCTTTTGCGGGCAGATACGATGCACCTGGCCCTCAGGAGATGCAGGCGGCAAAACACCCGTCCGGTGGACATGGGCAGGTGTCGGATCGTTTTCTACCGCGTCGAGACGATAAAAACCGTGCTGCGATGATGCGGCGCACTTGGCAAAACGGCGTTCCGATCAACACCTGACCTTGTCGCAGCGTCACTATTTCATTCGGAAAAGGCCGCGGCAGTCGGGCTGATCCAAGTCTTGAGCGTGATTCCGCCGCGAGGCGATCCGCTCTGGTTAAGGCGGAAGCGTCACTGAGGCATCGTAATCGGAACCGGAGGGGTCGTTCGTATCGAGCGAGACGGTGTCGGAGGCACGATGGTAACGGGGACCTGGTCCGATGGCACAAGTGCGCCCCGGCCATCAGTTATGCGGGGTTGGCGCCGTCATTGCCAAGGAAAATGCCCCGGTTCCCATCCGGACTGAATTTTCCATAGCTGGCCCGGCCGGTCTTGGTGCTGAAGCTGGAGCCATGATCGCTGACGATGAGAAAAGCCGCGGCAGAGCCAGTTGCATTGGACGCAGCGGTGCCAGTGACGAGTACGGAGGTATAGTCCGCTACCGGAACAGGCGCCGAAATTGCCGTGGATTGCGGGTTGCAAGCGTCGCGGAAGCAGTGCTGACCGTAGACTGAAAGGCAAACTGCTGATATTTCGATAGCGCCGTGCGCATCATCGCGCAGGGATTACCAGTGGACGGGTGGCCGCCGCGCCATCACGCACGATCCCAAAGTCGAAAGAGCTCCCTTGCCTCCCTTTTATCGAGAAAAAGGTAGTTGCCCTACTCTGTTCACGTGAACGTGAAGTCGGTGCCGCCGTGATTGTCGGTGCTGAGGGTGAAATCGGCTTGGGTGTAATTGCCGGTAAGGTGAAGCGCGGCGACCTGGGTGCCGTTATCGGACAGGGTAAGGGTGTTGTTGGCGTAGGTTTCGGACGTGACCTGGGTGTTGACGAGGTCGATGATGTCGGAAGCGGCGAAGCCCTGGATGGTGGCTTGGAAATTGCCCGGGTCGGCAAGGGCGAGGGTTCCGGCGGCGAGGAAGTTCAGTGTCTGGCCGGGGCCGGCGGTGTTGCCGAGGGTCAGGAAAGTGTTGGCGCCGAGATTGGTGGTGCCCGGGCCAAAAGTGGGCCGGCGAAGCTGAGGCTACCGGAGGTATTGAGGACGCCGAGATTGGTGAGCCCCGCGGTGAGCGAGGCCGAGGTGGCGAGCGTTGCGCCGGCGGCGATTTCGAGGTGGGCGATGGCGGGGGAATGGAAGCGGGATTCGACGAGGAGGGTGCCGGTATCGACGGCGAGGGTTCTCTGGTTGACGAAAGTGACGTCGAGTCAGGTATTCGGCGCCGAGGCCGGAGAGTGTGCCGGCGGTGACGCCGGCGAGATCGAGCACGTCATTGGCCGCGGCATTGGCGACGACCCGGCCCATGAAGTGGGCGCCGGCGTAGACTTCGAGGGTTGCGGCAATGCCGCCGAATTCGATGGCATAGGCCCCCCCATAACCGGAAATCAGCCCACCCTGGTCGACCAGTGTGGCGCCGACAAGATAGACGCCGACGCCGTTGCTACCGGTGTTTACGCTGCCGATGCCCCCGGCGCCGCCCTGAATGGTGCCAGTGTTGGTGAGGATGCCACCCGAGAGAAACCCCCCCGCGCCACCAGTGCCGCCGTATAAACTGTGGCGATGACCTCCGCCATTGCCACCTTGGATAAGGCCGGCATTATCGGCGGTGCCACCGGCCATGAACATCCCTACGCCGCCATCGCCGCCATTGACGACGGAGTACGCGCCATAGCCGGCGCCGCCCTGGATGGTGCCCTGGTTGGTAAATATGCCGTTGTCGTCGAGCAACACGCCGACGCCACCGAAACCACCGGTGGTAGGGTTTTGATAGCCACCGCCCAGGGCGACCGAGATCAGGCCGGTATTGGTGGCCGTGCCGCCGCTTTGCACAAGTCCGGCACCGCCGTTACTGCCGATGTCGCCACCGATGCCGCCGGTGATGAGGCCGGCATTGGTGAGGGTGCCATCGCCGAGGGCGACGCCAGTGCCGCCAACATAGCCGCCGGTGATTTGCCCGGCATCGAGCATCGCGCCGCCGAATTGTTCCACGCCAATGCCGCCCGGCCTGGTCTCCGAGCCGCCGCCGCCGCTGATGCTGCCGTAATTGAACACAGTGTTACCGTCGCCAAGCGCGAGGGTGGTGACGCCGCAATAATTCACTCCGGTGGGGTGATGGCGCCGGTGGATGTGATGGTGAGGCTGGGGGCGTAATTGCCGGCGCCAGCGATGACGGGGTGGGTGAGGTCGGTTGCAATGACGCTGACCTGGCCCGCGGTAAGGCTCAGCGTGGTGTTGCCGTTATTATCTGTTTGGGTGAAGTGATCGCCCGGGGGCGCGGCGCCGATATCGAGGGTGATGGTGGTGGTGCCGTTGCCGAGTTCGAGCCCCTGGCCGGCGACATAGGTTGCGGAGGTGGCGAGGAAGCCCTGGAGAACCAGCGTGTCGGACGCGGTGAAATTGTCGATGGCGATGCCCGACGAGAAGGCGGTGTAGGTGCCGGAGACGGTCCAGTGGCTGCCGGTGGCGAAATCGAGCGTCGAGAAGCCGGTATATTCGGTGCCGAGGCCGGAGAGTGTGCCGGCGGTGGGGCCGGCGAGATCGAGTGTGTCGCTGGCGAAACCATAGGCCGCGACCTGACCCATGAAGTGGGCGCCGGCATAAAGCTCCAGCGTGGCCGGGCTGAAGCCGAATTTCACCGCATCACCGCCGTCATAGCCGGCGATGAGGCCGCCCTGGTCGAGGAGGGTGGCGTTGGTGAGATAGACGCCGACGCTGGCGATGCCGCCGGCCCCGGCGAGGATGGTGCCGGTGTTCGTGAGGACGCCATTGCGGAGCTTCAACCCATCGCCGCCGGCGCCGCGCTGACCGTATGTGCTCGACCCGCCGGCGCCGCCAGCGATGGTGCCGGAATTGCTGGCGCTGCCCTGTTGCTGATAAAGCCCGGCGGCGCCCTGGCCACCCGGACCATAGCCCGCGCCACCCTGGCCGCCGGTGATGGTGCCGGAATTGGCGAGGGTGCCGTCGAACAGGAAGGCGCCATCTCCGGCCGCGTAGGTGCTGCTGGCGGCACCGCCAATGAGCGTGCCGTGATTGAACACCTGGTCGCCATTGAACCCCTGGTAGGCCTGGCCGAGGATAAGCGCGTCACCGCCGCCGGTGGAGGGCGTGACGGTGCCGGTATCGGTGATGGTGAGATAGGGAGCGTAATTGCCGGCGCCGGCGGTGACCGAATTGGTGATGGTGCCGGTGATGGTGCTGATCTGGCCCGAGGGCGAAGAGGTGGCGGCGCCATGGTGCGGCGCCAATTCGTCCGCGCCGGTCAGGGCATAAAGACCCGGCGCGAAATCCGCACCGTCGGGGGAGCCGCTACGGTCGGTCATGCTGGGGCCTTGTTCCGGTCTGGCTCCGTTTTCGGGCGTGCTTGGAGGCAGCATGGCTATTTTGGCGACGGAGGAAATAACGTTATATTAACCTTTGCCGCTTCGGCGGGCAAGTCCCTGTCCATGGTAATTACGATGACATTATGAGGTCACACGATTGTATTCCCGGTATACGGGTCCGGGGTTGCTGCCCTCGGCGGGGGTTGCCGCCCTGGCGCCACTGGTTCGAGCTGGGGCGGCAACGGAGCGGAGCCCCGTGGCTGTGGTTGCAGTCAGACGAAGGTGATGTCGGTGCCGCCGTGGCCGTCGGATGACGCGGCGAAGTCGGATGCGGTGTAATTGCCAGTGAAGTGGAGCGCGGCAACAATGGTGCCGTTATTAGTGAGGGTCAGGGTGTTGTTGGCGAAGCCGCCGCCGGTGACGGTGGTCTTGAGCAGGTCGATGACATCGCCGCTGGCAAAACCGGCGATGTGGGCGGCGAACTGGGAAGGATCGGCAAGGGCGAGGGTCCCGACAGCAAGGAATTGAACGGTCTGCTGGGCGGCGACGGATTTCTTGAAGCTGAGGGTGGTGTTGGCGCCGAGTGTGGTGGTGCCCGAGCCGATCAGCACGCCGGAGAAGGTCAGCGCGCTGCCGGTGGCGTCGAGCATGCCGAAATTACCGAGATTAGCGGTAAGGCTGGCGCTGGTGGTAAGGGTTGCGCCGGATGAAATTTCCAACTGGCTGACGGATTGTGGCGTGCTGATGCTCCAGTTACCGGCGGCGAAATCAAGCCTTCCAGGACCGCTGGTGGTGAGACCGAAATTGCCGCCATTGGTGAGGGCGAGGGTGGCGTGGGCGGCGATATCAAGGGCGCCATGGCCCTGGATGGGGCCGCCCAGCGTCGTGGTCTTGGCAATAAAGAGGGTGCCGGAATCGATGACAGTGCCGGAGAAACTATTGCTGCCGGCAAGGGTCCAGGTGCTGCCGGCGGCGACCTCGAGAGTGCCAAAGCCGGTGAATTCTGTACCAAGGCCGGCGAGCGTGCCGGCGGTGGGGCCGCCGAGATCGAGCGTGTCGTTGTAACCATTCGCGGCGACGATGCCCATGAAATGGGCGCCGGCATAGAGTTCGAGGGTGGCGTCGCTGCCGAGTTTGACAGCGTCGCCGCCACCATAACCGGCGATGAGGCCGGACTGCGCGATCAGGACGGCCGCCTCGCCAAGGCCATAGCCAGAGACGCCCACGCTGGGCGCAGCACCGGCGCCAGCGAGGATGGTGCCGTCATTGGTGAGCGTGCCGCTTCGGAGCGTGACACCGTAAGCGCCGGCGCTGCCCGGGGCACCCGCGCCACCGCGGATTATGCCGGAATTATCGGCATTGCCGTAGACCAGATCGAGGCCGACACCGGCGATGCCCGCGGTGCCGGGGCTGGCGCCGCCTTGGCCGCCGGCGATGGTGCCGGAATTGATCAGGCTACCGCCGGAGACGAAAACGCCGATGCCGCCGATGCCACCCCGGCTGCTGCCATAGCCGCCGGCGCCGGCGAGAATGGTGCCACTATTAGTGAGCGTGCCGCTGGCGAACTGGGCAAAATCGTAGCCGACATAAGCGCCATCGCCGCCACTTCCGCCTGACCCGAAATCGCCGAAAAACCCGTTATAGCTGCTTTCGCCGCCGGTGCCGCCAAGAATGGTGCCGGTTGCGGTGTTTTGGGCCACCCCCGCAATGAAGGCGCCGATGCCGCCATTGCCGCTTCGGTAAGACGCGGTGCCGCCATTGCCGCCATTGCCGCCGGCGATGGTACCGATGTTGACGAGAACGCCCGCTTCGGATTTGACGCCTTCGCCACCGGAGGATGACTGGACACCGAAGCTGGCCGCGACGCCACTGCCGCCAGCGATCTGGCCGTGGCTGGTCAGGGTGCCGCCGGATTGATAAACAGCAACGGCCCCGTTTTGAAACTCACTGGCGGAATTATAGCCGAGAATATTGCCGTAATTCAGTGCCGAGGTGTTTATGCCGAGCGTGAGGGCATAGGCGGCGAAACTGGTGGGGGTGATGGCACCGGTCGCGGTGATGGTGAGGTTGGCGGCGTAGTAGTTGGCGCCGGCGGTGACGGGACTGGTGAAATCGGAGGCGATGACGCTGATTTCAGGGTGGTAGAAAGTGACGATGGTGTTGCTACCGTTATCGGTGATCTTGAATTCCCCATGCGGGGTAGCGGTGGTGATATCGAGTGTGATGGTCTTGCTGCCGTTGGACAGTTCGAGGCCCTGACCTGCGACATAGGTTTCGCTGGTGGCCAGGAAACCATCGAGCACGAGCGTGTCGGAGGCGGTGAGATTGTCGATGGCGATGCCGGAGGAAAACCCGGTATAAGTGCCGGCGACAGTCCAGGCGCTGCCGGCGGCGAAATCGAGCGTGGCAAAGCCGGTATATTCGGTGCCAAGGCCGGAGAGCGTGCCGGCGCTGGTGCCGGTAAGGTCGAGTACGTCGCTCTGGCCAGCATCGGCGGCGACCTGGCCCATGAAATGGGCGCCGGCATACAGCGCCAGGGTAGCCTGGCCTTGGAATTGCACGGCGTCGGCGCCGCCATAGCCGGCGATCAGGCCGCCCTGATCGAGCAAGGTGCCGGCGGAGAGAACAACGCCCACGCCGCCTATGCCGCCCTGGCCACTGGCGGCGGCGCCGCCGGTTATGGTGCCGGTATTGGTGAGGGTGCCGTAGGCGATGATGGCGGCGCCGGCGCCGCCAGCGCCTGGCGTGTGCGTGCCGATGCCGCCCTGGCCGCCGACGATACGGCCGCTGTTATTCATTATACCGGTGATTTGCACGCCGGTGCCGCCCTGGCCGCCGATATAGCCCTGACCGCCCGCACCGCCGGTGATGGTGCCGGTATTATTCAGGTTGTCGCCCAAGGCGCCGTCACCGCCGGTGCCGCCCTGGCCGGTGCCGCCGGCAGTGAGCGACCCGCCGGCGCCGCCGGTGATCCGACCGTGATTGGCGGTAAGGCCAGTCGTATCAGCCCCGATGCCGCCGCGCTCGGCCGCGTCAGGCCCCGAGGCGCCGGTGCCGCCGAGCACCAGCCCATAATTGGTGAAATAGCCGCCGACGAAAGACAGGTTGGACAGGCCGGTACCGCCCGTGGCGGTGAAGAACGCACCAGGCTTGTAGTAGGCGCCGGCGCCACCCTCGATCGTGCCGGTGTT
>DAIDIQ010000111.1 GCA_027459285.1 Acetobacteraceae bacterium | reverse complement strand
CGCACACTGTCCGGCCATTCCGCCAGCAGTATCGCCAGGGCGCGCTCGGTCGTGCCTTTCGGGCTCGTCACCGCGCGGCGCAAGGCCGCCGCGTCCGCCGGGTCTGCGTCCAGCAAGGCACCCGCGCCGCTGATGGTGCGGCGTGCCAGCGTGCGGGCCAGGTCTGGCGCCAGCCCCTCAGTCAGGCCGGCCTGCTCCAATAATTCGGCCAGCAGGAATACATAGGCTGGTCCGCCGCCGGATATCGCCGTCACGGCGTCCAGATCGGCTTCCCGGTCGGTCCACGCCACAACCCCAACCGCGCCCAGCAAACGGTCGCACAGCGCGCGTTGCGCGGCGCTGACACCCGGCCCGGCACAGGCAACGCTCATGCCGTGGCCAATCGCGGCCGGTGTGTTCGGCATGGCCCGCACGATCGCCGCCGCCGGCCCCAGCATCCGCGCCAGGCCGGCCAGGGTTTGCCCCGCCATGATCGACAGGAAGACGCTGCGACCCGCGTAGCGGGCCAAGGCCGGCACCGCCTCGGTCGCCAGTTGCGGCTTCACCGCCAGCACCACGCAATCGGGTATGAAATCCTCCGGCAGGGCGGCGCTTGCCGCCACCACCTCAAGTCCGGGCACGTGTGGCAGGGCCGGGTCCACCGCAAAGGACCGAGCCATGCCTTGCTCGGCCCATCCGGCGGCCAGCGCGGCGCCCATCCGCCCGCACCCCAGAAGCAACAAAGAGGGTTTCATGGTCGGGGCTAGGCTTCGCCCGCGCACTCCAGCAACGCCGCCGCCAGCGCGTCACCGGGGCTTTTGCCGCCCCACAGCACAAACTGGAATGCCGGAAAAAACCGTTCGCACTCCGTGATCGCGATGTCCACCATGTCCTCGAGGCTTTCGGACGATGCGCCCGCGGCACCGCGCAGCAGCACCGAATGGCGGAAGACCGGCATGCCGTCATCGCTGTCCATGCCGAAATGCCCGATCCATAATTTCTCGTTGCCCAGCGCCAGCAGCTCATACAGCGCCGGACGCCGCCGCTCTGGCACCTTCAGATCGACTGTGCATGTGAAGTGCATGGCGCTGATCTCCTGCGACCAGCTGAAATACAGCCCGTAATCGCACCATTTGCCCGGCGCCTCCGCCGCCATCTCGCAATCATTGCGGCGATCGAACGCCCATTCATTGGCGCTGATGATCTGCTCGATCACATCCAGCGGGTTTGGCATCTTTTCCGATTGGGAAAGGGCGAGGGCGGTCATGGCGGGTCTCCCGACAAAAGGGCGGCCAAAGCGGCGCCGATCGGAACTGCCGAACACGATGTCTGCGTCAGGCGACGGACAGGGGTAAATCGGCGGCCGCGGTATCAGCGTATGGATCGCGCGTCCGCGCCGCAAGCGCGGAACGCACGGGGGCGGTTCATTCTTCGCCGTCTGTCGCGCCCATGGCGCCGGCTTCCAGCGCCGCCACGCGGGCTTCGAGCGCCGCCAGCCGCGCCTCGGCCGCCTCCTGCGCGGCCCGCGCCTTGGCCGCCATTTCCGCCATGGCGTCGAATTGCTCGCGCCGAACCAGTTCCAGCCGCCGTATCGCCTCGTCGAGCCGCGCCCGCATCATGGCTTCCGCCTCGTCGCGCAGGCCCACCAGCGCCGACATCGCGCCGCCCGCGACCCCCGCCAGATCGTCAAAGAACCGCGGTCTTTCGCCCGTCATCGCCATCATCCCCCGCGCGTCAGCGCAACGCCGCGCCAGGCGGGCCGATCCCGCCAGGCGCATGGCACATGGGTTGTCTATCGCCTCAGTCCAAGCCTGATGTATAGGCCCGGCCATGATCCTGATCACCGGCGGCGCGGGGTTCATCGGCTCGGTCCTGCAGGCGGCCCTGGCACGGCAAGGCCAGGCCACCATCGTGGCGGACCGACTGCGTGATACCGGCAAGTGGCGCAACCTCGCCGCCCACCCGCCAGACGAAATCATCCCGCCCGACGCGCTCGATGCCTGGCTTGCCACGTCGCCGCCGCTCAGTGCCGTCATTCACCTCGGCGCGGTGAGCGCCACCACCGCCACCGACGGCGACCATACCTGGGCCAGCAACGTCGCGCTCTCGCAGCGCATCTGGCGCCACTGCGCCGCGCATCGCGTGCCGCTGCTCTATGCCTCCTCGGCCGCGACCTATGGCGATGGTTCGGCCGGCTTCGACGACGACGCCAGCCTCGCCCATCTCGAAACCCTGCGGCCGCTCAATCTCTACGGGTTCACCAAGCACGCCTTCGATCTGTGGGTCGCGCGCCGGCTCGCCGCCGGCCGGCCGGCGCCGCCCTTCTGGGCCGGCCTCAAATTCTTCAACGTCTATGGTCCGAACGAATACCACAAGGGCGCCATGATCTCGGTGGTCAAGGTCAAGCACGACGAGGTCGCCCAGGGCCTTGCGCCGCGCCTGTTCCGCGCCGACGCCGCCGATCTCGCGGATGGCCAGCAGAAGCGGGATTTCATCTGGGTCGATGACGTGGTCGATGTCATGCTCTGGCTGCTCGGCGCCCACGGCGCGCCCAGCGGGCTCTATAATCTCGGCACCGGCCAGGCCCGCTCCTATCTCGATCTCGCCCACGCCGTCTGCCGCGCCAACGGCGCGCCCGAGGCGGTGGAATTCATCCCGATGCCGAAATCGCTGCGCGGCCAGTACCAGAATTTCACCGAGGCGCGCATGCACAGGCTGCGCGCCGCCGGCTATACCCGCCCCTTCACCTCGCTCGAGGATGGCGTCACGCGCTATGTGCACGCCTATCTGCGCGGCCCCACCCCGTATCGTTGAGCGAAATTCCCCATGTTCCATCCCCTGATGTTCCCGCAATTCGACCCGGTGATGCTGCATCTCGGCCCGATCAGCATCCGCTGGTATGCCATCGCCTATATCGTCAGCCTGTTGATCGGCTGGCGCCTGGTGCGCCACCTCGTGCGCCGCGCGCCCATCGTCGCCACCGTCGAGCAGGTCGATGATTTCCTCACCTGGGCCGTGCTCGGCGTCGTGCTCGGCGGGCGCATCGGCTATGTGCTGTTCTATAATCTGCCGCTCTATGCCGCCCATCCGCTCACCGCATTCGAGGTCTGGCACGGCGGCATGAGCTTTCATGGCGGCGCGATCGGGGTCGCCATCGCCATTTTCCTGTTCTGCCGTCACCATCGCATCCCCATTCTCGGCTTCGCCGACCGCATCGCGGTCGCCGCCCCGATCGGCCTCGGGCTCGGCCGCATCGCGAATTTCATAAATGGAGAGTTATGGGGACGCCCGGCGCCCGCCTGGGTGCCGTGGACCATGATATTCCCGCGCAGCACTCCGGTCGATGGCCTCATCGTGCCGCGCTATCCGAGCGAGATTTACGAATCGATCATGGAGGGCGTGATCCTGTTCATCGTGCTGTACCGCATGGCGAAGCGGGAAACCGTGCGCCTGCATTACGGCATGCTCACCGGCAGTTTCATGGTCGGCTACGCGATCGCCCGCTTCACCGCCGAATTCTTCCGCGAGCCGGACCCCCAGCTTGGTTTTCTCTGGCTTGGTCTGACCATGGGCCAGTATCTCAGCCTGCCGATGTTCGTCGCCGGCATCGCGCTGATCCTCTGGTCACGCAACCACCCGGCGCCGCTCGATGTGCCGCAAGCCCTTGCCATGCCCGAATAAGCACGATGCGGCTTGATCATTTCATGGCGCGGGCCAACGCCCTCTACTATGCGAACCACGATCCGTTCGCCGATTTCACCACCGCGCCCGAAATCGCGCAGATGTTCGGCGAAATTCTCGGCGCCTGGTCCGCCACCGTCTGGCGGCAGATGGGCGGCCCCAGCCCCATGCTCTGGGTCGAGGCCGGTCCCGGTCGCGGCACCCTGATGACCGATGCGACCAGGGCGCTGACCCGCGTTGCCCCCGCGTTTCTCGATGCCGCCCGCCTGCACCTCGTCGAAACCTCCCCGCGCCTGCGCGCGCTCCAGGCCCGGTCCCTGCCACACGCGACCTGGCACGCGGGTCTTGAGACCCTGCCCCCCGGCCCGCTCATTCTGCTGGCCAACGAGTTTCTGGACGCCCTGCCCATCCGCCAGTTCGTCCGTCGCGGTCAGGGCTTCACGGAACGTCATGTCGAGGCCGGCCAGTTCACCGAGCATGCCGGCAGCCCGCCCTTGCCACTTCCCGAAACGGTGCCCGAAGGCGCGGTCATCGAGCTGAACGAGGCCGCCCTTGCGTTCACCACCGCGCTTGCCCAACGCATCGCGCAACAGGGCGGCGCCGCCTTGCTGCTCGATTACGGCCCCGCCCAGAGCGCCGCGGGGGAATCGCTGCAAGCCCTGCATGCCGGCGCCCCGGCCGACCCGCTTGTTAACCCCGGCGCGGCCGACCTCACCGCCCATGTCGATTTCGCCCGCCTTGCTGATGCCGCTCGCGCCGCGGGCGCCATGGTGCGCGGGCCGCTGCCGCAGGGCGCGCTGCTCGAACGGCTTGGCCTTTATGTGCGCGCCGGCCGCCTCGCCGCCGGAACGAGCCCCCGGCAGGCGCTCGGCATCATGCAGGCCGCGCAGCGCCTGGCGGCGCCGGAGCGCATGGGCAGCATGTTCAAGGCCATCGTGCTACACCACCCCAGCCTGCCCACCCCACCCGGGTTCGAGGCATGATGGCGTTGGTTGAACCCGGCACCGGCCCCAGCCCCCTCATTTATTCCGCCCTGCCGGCCAGGCACGGCTTTTTCACGCGCCAGGGTGGTGTATCCACCGGCCCCTACGCCAGCCTGAACGCCTCGCTCTCGGGCGGCGACGACCCCGACCGCGTCAGCCGGAATCGTGCCCGCATCGCCGCGAGCCTCGGCGTGCCCGCCACCCATCTGCTCGGCCTCAGCCAGGTGCACGGCGCGCGCGTCATTACGCTGACCCATCCCTGGCCAGCCGGTGCCGGCCCCGCTGCCGATGCCATGGTAACCGCGGTGTCAGGCATCGCGCTCGGCATCATCACCGCTGATTGCGCGCCCGTTCTGTTCGCCGATGCGCACACAAACATCGTCGGCGCCGCCCATGCCGGCTGGCGTGGCGCCGTCGCTGGTGTATTGGAGGCTACCCTTGCCGCGATGCGCGGCCTCGGCGCCACCGACATCCTGGCCGTCATCGGTCCCTGCATCGGCCAGGTCAGCTACCAGGTAGGAGACGACATGCAGGCAACCGTGCTGGCGGCCAGCCCCTGGGCCGCATCCTGCTTCGCGCCGGACCCGCGCCCCGCCCATGCCCGCTTCGACCTCGCCGCCTATTGCGCGCGGCGTCTCGTCCGCGCCGGCGCCACCGCCCACATTCTCGGCCCCGATACCTGCGCCGAGCCGGAGCGTTTCTTCAGCCATCGCCGCCGCACCCTGGCCGGCGGCGGCCCGATCGGCCACCAACTCTCGGCCATCGTCGCATGAAGCGGCGCCTTCTCCTGGTATTTCCCCTGTTTCTCGCTGGTTGCGGCACCTATCCGCAGCCATTCATCGGCGATCCCGGCCGCCTCGGCGCCCACCTGGTCGTGCCGCCCCCGCCACGGCTCGACGTGCCAGCCCCCGCCACCGCGCTTCTGCCGCAGGAAGACGCCACCGCCTTCGCCCAGGCGCTCGCTCAGGCGCTCGCGCAGCATGACGTGCCGGCCATCGCCGGTCCTGTCAAAAAAGGCGATTGGCGGCTCGCGGTGACCGCCGACCTCGCCCCCGGCGCCCCGGAAGCCGCCGACCCCAAGCAGCGTATGATCGCCGTCACCTACACGGTCTATAACCCGCGCGGCATCGCCCAGGGCAGCACCAGGGCCGCGCTCATCTCCGCCGATACCTGGGAAGAGGCCGCGCCTGTCGCCCTCAACATCGTGGCGGAGCGTGATGCCCCCCGCATTGCCGCCCTCATGTCCAGCATCCAGGCCGCCGTTCAACACACAGACCCTGACAGCCTTGCGAATCGCGAGCCCAAGGTTGATTTCATCGGCGTCAGCGGCGCGCCCGGCGATGGCGATCAGAGCCTCGATCAGGCGATGGTCACGAATCTCGGTGGCCAGGGCATCGTTGTGCAGGATACCGAGGCCGGGGCGGATTTCGCCCTCAAGGGCCGCGTCGTCCTGCACCCTGGCCCAAAGGGCCAACAGCGCGTCGAAATCACCTGGATCGTCGCCGACCTTTATGGCCGCGAAGTCGGTCACCTCGTGCAGATGAACGACGTGCCCGCCGGCTCCCTCGACCAGGATTGGGGCCGGACCGCCGAGGCGGTGGCGCAGCAGGCCGCCGGTGGCGTCAAGGAAGCCATCACCAACCAAATCGCCGCCCGCCAGGGCAAAACCGCCCCGAAGCGAGTCGCCGCGCATGACTGAGGCAGCATGATGTCACCTCGCCACACCACCGGCCCCGCCGGGCTTGACCTTTGCCCCCCACGCGTTCAGTGCCGGCCGGCCAGCCAGGCCGCCACAACATCAGACCGCGCATGAAAATCGTCGCCTGCAACAGCAACCGCCCCCTGGCCGAGGAAGTCGCCACCATCCTCGGCCTGCGCCTCACCAAGGCCATGATCCGGCGTTTCGCCGACATGGAAGTGTTCGTCGAAATTCAGGAAAATGTCCGCGGCGAGGACGTGTTCGTGATCCAGTCCACCTCGTATCCCGCCAACGACAATCTGATGGAATTGCTGATCACGCTCGATGCGCTGCGCCGCGGTTCCGCGCGCCGCGTCACCGCCGTCGTGCCTTATTTCGGCTATGCCCGCCAGGACCGCAAATCCGGCCCGCGCACCCCGATCAGCGCCAAACTCGTCGCCAACCTCATCACCGAGGCCGGCGCCAACCGCGTCCTCACGCTCGATCTGCATGCCGGCCAGATCCAGGGCTTCTTCGATATTCCGGTCGATAATCTCTACGCCGCTCCCCTTTTCGCGCGCGACATTCAGGAGCGTTTCGCCGGCCGCGACATCATGATCGTCTCGCCCGATGTCGGCGGCGTCATCCGCGCCCGCAGCCTTGCCACCCGCCTCAACACCGACCTCGCGATCATCGACAAACGCCGCGAGCGCGCCGGCATCTCCGAGGTCATGAACGTCATCGGCGAGGTCGAGGGCCGGGATTGCATCCTGATCGACGATATCTGCGATTCCGGCGGTACCCTGTGCAACGCCGCCACCGCCCTGTCGGAGAGCGGCGCCACCTCGGTCTCCACCTATATCACCCACGGCGTGCTCTCGGGCGGCGCGGTTGCCCGCGTTGCGGACAGCCCGATCGCGATGATGACCATCACCGACAGCATCCAGGCGACCGAGGCGGTGCAGAACGCCAGCAATATCCGCCAGCTTTCCATCGCGCCGCTGCTCGCCGAGGCGATGAAACGCATTTCCGACGAAAGCTCGGTCAGCTCCCTGTTCGATTGATGTCCGCGCCGCTCACGCCCCGGCCCTTCTGGTTCCTCCGCCACGGCCAGACCGATTGGAACATCGACAGCCTCGCTCAGGGCCGCACCGATATTCCGCTCAACCCGCACGGCCTTGCCCAGGCCCGCGCCGCCGCCGAACAGCTCCGCGACCGCGCCATCACCCGCATCGTCACCTCGCCCCTCGCGCGGGCCCGCGTCACCGCCGAGATCGTCGGCGCGGCCCTCGGCCTGCCGGTCGAAATCGTGCCCGAACTTCAGGAAGTCGCTTTCGGCATCCGTGAGGGCCAGCCAATGCTCGCCCCCTGGTTCACCGACTGGATCGTCGGCGCCCACACCCCCGAAGGCGCGGAAACGTTTTCGGAGCTCGTCGTCCGCGCCGCTGCCGCCGTGAACGGTATTCTGGAAATGCCGGGGCTGCCGCTCATCATCGGCCATGGTGGCTTTTTCCGCGGGCTGCGGGCGGCCATGGGTCTTGCGCCCAACCTCCGCCTGGCCAACGCCATGCCCACATTCTGCCGTCCTGCCACACCCTGGGAATTACTCCCCGCCGGTTAGCTGTCGAATGCGGGAAAGCCGTTCAGTCAGGCGATCGGTGGCGACTGGTTCAGGCATGCGGACGAACCGCAAGGTTGAGCCGACCCGCGGCGCTGCTGCGTTACGCCGAGATATCCCGTCCCATGTCCAGGAATTTTTGTCGCCGCCGCGCCTTCAGGGTGGCGGTGTCCAGGCCAAGCAGCAGCACCAGGCTGTCCTGAATGGCCGCGCCGACGGCGTCGATCGTCTCGGCCGGGTTGCGTTGGGCGCCGCCCACCGGTTCCGGC
>DAIDIQ010000067.1 GCA_027459285.1 Acetobacteraceae bacterium | reverse complement strand
CGCAGCGAGGAGTTTGACACCAGGCGGCTGAGGGCGGCGGCGAGGGCTTGGGCGTTGGCGGGCGGGACGAGGAGTCCGGTTTCCCCATCGATGATTTGTTCGCGCGGGCCGCGGATATTGGTGGCGACGACGGGGAGGCCGGTGAGCATGGCCTCGATGATGGACATCGGCAGGCCCTCGAAATGGCTGGGGAGGGTGAAGATATCGGCGGCGGCGAGGAGATCGGGCACATCGGTGCGGTAGCCGAGCAGGCGCAGGCGCGGGCCGAGGCCGGCGTTACGCAGCAGAGCTTCCATATCCGCCCCGCGATCGCCCGGCAAGCGGGCGCCGACGACCCAGAGTTCGGCATCGACATCGCGCATGGCCGCGGCAAGTTCCGGGTAGCCCTTGTGGCGCACCAGGCGAGAGACGGCGATGATGACGGGGCGTTCATCCGGCGTGCCGAGGGCGGCGCGGATACGGGCGCGGGCCTCAGGGTTGGGGCGGAAAATCTCCGGGTTGCGGCCGTTGCCAATGGCGATGGGGCCGGGCGTGATATGCAGGCGCTTTGCGTCGGTCGCTTCCTCGGTGCTGACCGTGAGGAATATGTGGGTCACGCGGCCGGCGATGAATTCCATAATTAGGGAAAGCGCGCGGCGCCATGCTGGCCCGGGCTGGTTGAAAAGAAAACCATGGCAGGTATAGGCGATGCAAGGCACGCCAGCGAGGCGCGCGGCAAGACGGCCGAGAAAGCCGGAAATGGGCATGTGGGCGTGCACGAGATCCGGCGCCTCGGCACGGAGTTGGCGGATAAGCGCGGCAAGCCCGCGCGCGTGCGCGACAGGGTCAAGGCTGCGGACCAGCGGCGCGGGGATGATGCGCAGCCCCTCGGCACGAAGCGGCGCGAGCAAGGGACCATCGGCGCAGATGCCGACGACCTCATGGCCACGGGCGCGGGCGGCGCGCATGAGGGGGGCGATGAAGTGATATAACGCGAAATCGACGTTGGCGATGAAGACGATTTTCAAGACAAGTTCCTTCTTTTTCTGAAGAAAAAGAAGCAAAAAGACTTTGCAACTTTAGGCTGGAGCGTTGGCAAGGGCGAAGTCATGAAAGTTTTTTGGTTCTTTTTTTCAAAAAAGAACCGCTTCCTTACTGACTGACCCGCGATATCGCCCATTCGATCCTTTGGGGCGCGTCGCGCAAGCCGGTCAGCACAATCTGCTCGGTGCGGCGCGGCGTATCGGCGCCAAAATAAATACTCTCCTCAATGGCAAGCGGCAGTCCCTCGGCCCGCAGCCGCCAGAAGCCGCCGCTCGGCAGGCGCAGCAGCGCCGCGCCATCCTGCTGCAAGCTCGCGGTAACGCCCGGGTGCAGATGAAAGCGCAGCGTATAGCTCAGTGGCTCCGGCGCCTCGATCGTGTCTTCACCGGCCACCGTATCTCCCTCGGCCGAGAGATACAGCTTGCGACGATGAATGGCGCGGAACGGGCGCTGCCAGCCATCGTGGCTGAGTTCCAGCCAATGCGCGCCATTCGCCTCGTGCCGGTCGGCCTGGACTTTTTCCGGACGGCGGCCAAGCCCCTCGGGGCGGAGTTCGGACGAGGAAATATCGGCGATGGTGAGGGTGGAATGGGCGGCGGTGGCGCGCAGCGCGTCTCGCCACGGGCCGGGGGCGGGCGGCACCGCGCCGCAATTGACGATCAGCCGTTCCCGGCCGATCGACAATTCGAATGAAAGCGTGCCGGCATGGGCCGTCCGGTCCAGCCCGGGCGGGGGTGGCGCGCCGGCATCGACCAGCACCAGTGTCTTGCCGGCTTGCAACCGCTGAAAGCGACCTTCGGGCAGGGCGTTGGCCGGGCGGCCGCCGCGCCCCACCTGCGCCAACACCCGTTCCACCTGAATCGGCAAATGCTCCCGCGTGCCGTTGAACAGGGCCAGCGCGCCATCCCCATGCCGCAAAACGCGGAGCGCCAGCGAAGCGCGCTCGATGGCGGCGGCAAGCGCGAGCGGTGGGGCCACGCGGGCGGCGGCAAGCAGGGCGCGGATTTCCAGCATGTCGGCCAGAACCGCCAACTGGGCGGCGGGGCTGCGTTCATTCTGGGTGCCGTCGGCGGCAATCTGCCTGGCCAGTTCCTGCGGCAGAAACCGCTGCACGCGCGTCATCAGGGCCGGCATGTCCGGCACGGCCACGGCGGCGGCCACCAGGCCCTTCAGCGCCGCGAGGCCACGACGGTCAAGCGTTTCGGCCGGCAGGGCGGCGGCGAGCGCCCGCGCATCATGAATGATACGGACCATGAGCGCCTGGCGGAAATTATCCTCGGCGCTGGCGGCATAGAACTCGTAATTGGCCAGCCAGGCGGCCAGCCGGGTGCCAACGATATCGGGCCGGAGCGAGAGATCGTCCGTCGCCGCGGCCATGCCGTCCGCAACCAGGGTGCGGGCGCGCAGCCGCGCCGGGTCCGTGCCAAGCGCCCGCAGGTCACGCAGCCAGGTGAAGCCCAGGGTCGCTTCACGGATCGGTGCGGGAAGGCTGCGATCCGCGAACGTGGCACGGGTGATGGCAATGATCTGCCCGGCCACCTCCAGTTCATTCTTCAGCAGCCTGGCCCCCCGTTCCGGTGCCCCGGGCCAGGGTTCGCGCACCGTTACCTGCGGCGCATCCGGTAAGCGGCCAAGCGGGGGCAGGCGGGCAAGGGCGCGGCGAACCTGTTTGAGGCCGAACCGCGCCCCCTGGGTCATGCGTCGGTGGCGGGACGCAGCGCCTCGATGGCGGCGGCATAGTTCTGCTTGGCGTAAACCGATGTGCCGGCGACCAACACATCGGCCCCCGCCTCAATGGCGCGCGGCGCGGTTTCCGGCGTGATGCCGCCGTCGATCGTGATGCGAATATCGCGGCCGGACTGGTTGATCATCTGCCGGATGGCGGCAATGCGGGGCAGTTGGCTGGCAATGAAGCTCTGCCCGCCAAAGCCGGGGTTCACGGTCATGACGATGACACAGCCGATCATGTCGAGCACCGAGGCGATGCTATCGACCGGCGTCGCGGGGTTGATGGCAACGCCCGCCACCTTGCCAAGGCCGTTGATGGTCTGCAGCGACCGATGCAGATGCGGCCCGGCCTCGACATGAACCGAGATGTGGTCGGCCCCGGCATCGGCGAAGGCGGCGAGGTAGGGGTCGGCCGGCTCGATCATCAGATGCACATCGAACGGCAGCGCGCAGTGCTTGCGGATGGCTTTGATGATGGCGGGGCCGAAGCTGATATTCGGCACGAAATGCCCGTCCATCACATCCAGGTGCAGCCAGTCGGCGCCGGCGGCGGCAACGGCCGAGGCTTCCTGGCCAAGCCGCGAGAAATCAGCCGCGAGGAGACTGGGGGCGATGAGGATGGGGCGCTGGGTCATGCGCCCTGGTTTACGGCAGGGTGGGGTGCGGGGGCAATGCGGGGCTGTTCGCACGGATGCCAGAACCGCCCCGGCACACGCATGCGCCAAAACCTCCCCGCAGGGCCACCCTGCGCCAATCCGCTCTCGCTATCGCTTACAGAGAGGGGTCACGCCTCCGGGCAGCAACCCCTACGGCGATCCGCTCTGACGAACGCTTGCAGAGCGGAGTCACGCCTCCGGGCGGCGCCCCCTACGGCGATCCGCTCTGGCCGCGGTCGGCGAACCAACGTTGGAACCAGGCGAGGCTGCGGGTTTCGAAATCCTCGATATGCTTGGGGTCGTGCATGCCGTGGCCTTCGCCGGGATAGATGACGCCCTGGGTCGGCACGCCGAGATCGGTCAGCGCATGCCAGAATTCGAGCGTCTGCGGGGCGGGACATTCGATGTCGCGTTCGCCGACCACTTCGAGGGTGGGTGTGTGGACGTGGGTGATGAAGGTGATGGGCGAGGATTTGGCATAGACCGCGGGGTCCTTGTAAACCGAGGCGCCGAAATACGGAATCATCCAGTCCGAGATGCCGTTTTCACCATAATAGCTCTGCCAGTCCGATATGCCGGCGCCGGCGACGGCGGCGGCGAAGCGGTTGGTTTGCGTCACCGCCCACATGGTCATGAAGCCACCATAGCTCCAGCCGGTAAGGCCGAGCCGATGCTCGTCGATGGGGGCGGCGCGTTCGGCGGCGTCGATGCCGTGCAGAATATCCCGCAGGTCGCCATAGCCGAAATCGCGGATATTGGCGCGGGTGAAGGCTTCCCCCTGGCCATAGCTGCCACGCGGGTTGGGCAGCAGCACGGCATAGCCGGCATCGAGAAATTTGCGGGTCAGGCCCGGGCCGATGAAGGCGGGCATGTTGGCCCAGGCCGGGCCGCCATGCACCATGGTGATCATGGGAATGAGATGCGGGCGCGGCGGCGGAAACAGGCGCGGCAACATGCGTTGCAGCAGGTTGGGGCGCTTTTGCGGCGGGGTGTGCGGCAGCAGCAGCCAGCCCTGCACCGAGAACTGGTCGCTGTTCCAGGTCAGGGATTTTGCCGTCACGGCTTCGGTGACGCCCTGATTATCGGTGGTCAGATCGTGCCAGGCGCCGATCTGCCCGACCTCGATTTCCGGCGGGCGGGAGAAGAATTGATGCACGGTGGCGGTTTCGTTGCTGCCGCAGGCGCTGACATAGGCGGGGCCGGACCAGCCGGCGCCGAGACGCTCATCGGTGCTGTACATCACGTTCGGCGCGCCGCCGGTGACCGGCAGGGCCGCGATTTGCGCGTGCTGCTGCGCGAGCAGGGTGAGCATCAGCGAACTGCCATCACAACTGAAGCTGAGCGCGCGCACCGTGCTGTGATTGCCCTCGGTCAGGTTGCGGGCCTTGCCGGTGGCGAGATCGAGCAGGAACGCATCACCGCCCATGGGGCCGAAATCGCTCATGATGCCGGCGATGAAGGCCACCGATCTACCGTCCGGTGAAACCTGCGGGTCACCGATCTGCTGAGAGGCGCTGGCCGGGGTATACAGCACGCTGGCCTTGCCGGCGGCATCGAACCGCATGAGCTTGGCGACCCACCAATTATCGTCGCCATCGCCGGGTGCCGCGGTGCCGACGAAGCCGCCGCCGGGCAGCGCGGCATATTCATAGACGAACAGATCCGGCGGCGAGGCATAGGTAAGGGTGCCGTTATCGAGCACGGCGATGCGCTGTTCGTGCACATCGGTGCCGAGCACGCCGACCTCGGCGGCGCCGGCCTCGACCGCGCCGACCTCCTTGTTGGCATCCGGCGTCGCCAGCACGGCGAGCTTGCCGTTGGCCAGATACCGCAGATCGACCAGCGTGCCGTTGAAGGAAAGCAATTGCCGCGGCGTCGCGGCATCGGCGTCTGTGGCATAAATCTCGTGGTCGTGCGTGCCAGGGCGGCGCAGCACGAAGGCAAGATTTTTACCGTCTGGCGACCAGGTGAGGAAGGAGGGCGTGCATTCCGGCACGGCGCCGCAGGGCAGCACGACACTGTGCGCGGCGCCGCCGGCGGTGGGGCGCAACACAATGTCCCGCACGGCGACCTCACCGGACGGGGTGGGATCCCCCTCGATCGAGGCGAGGGTTTTGCCGTCGGGCGACAAGGCGAGGGACAGATATTCATGCACCGGCTTATCGGCCGCGCGGGCGATGCGCGGCGGGGCGAGGACGAGCAGGGCGGGAACCAGCAGGGCGGGGGCAAGACCGAATGAGGCGCGCATGCAATGGCAATGCCGCCGCGCGGCGCGAATGTCCAGGGCATGGGGCGATGGACCGGGGCGGAATTCTTCCCAGCCTGGGGTTTCAGCCTGTCCCCGGCACGGTTCGACCGAGCGCGGATGGGCACATGGCTGATCGAACAAACCGGCCGGCGCCTGGTCGCCGAAGCCCGATCGGGTCGGGTCCATCCGGAGAGCCGACGCGGCGTGTTCCCTGAAGGCGGGGCCGAGCCGGCGGCTACCCAACCGGCAGATAGGTCAGAAGCGACTCCGCGCCGAGATTCGCGATCATCTTGTACGACGCCTGCAGGCTTGCCTGGGTCTGGCTCAATCGTGTGGAGACGGCCGCCACGTTCACATCCTGGATGGAGCCGATCTGACTTTGCAGCGACGTGGTCAAACTCGTCATCAGCGTGCCCGCCTGATCGATCGCATTCTGCCGCCCACCCAGAATACCCTGCTCATCCGCCACCGCGCCCACCACGCCCTGCAACGTGCCCAGCGTATCCTGAATCAGGCTGTTGAACCCGCTATCATTGACCTGGCTGCTGCTCAATGACCCAAGCGTTGCCAGCGCCCGCATCAAATCCCGCGTATAGGACCCGGTGGTCGATGGCCCGGATGAGGGGGCAGCCGTGTTCGCGCTCGCCGCCACCCCGATCGTCACATACTGGCCGTTGCCAATGGCCACCTGCGTCAGCCCGCCCTGCAACTGGCTGGCCGGCTGCGACAGATAGGCCGAGAAGGGTGATGTGCCGGCGGCATTGGATGCCGCGATGGCTTGCGTCGCGGCAATGGTGGCGCTGGCGCCGTTCGTGCTCAAGCCTTGCACCGCGGCTTGAATCTGTGTGTAGAACCCGGAGGCGAGAATCTGGTCCGGGTTCGGCACCGGCGCCGTGGTGGTTTCCGCGCCGCCGAATATGTAGGTGCCACCGCTCTGTGTGTCGAGAATGCCGGTCAGTTGCTGCAGCGCCGCCTGCGCCGCCGCCGCCACCGCGGTCACCGATGATGGGTTGGCGTTCGTGATCTCGCCAACCTGGCTGACAAAATTCTGCGCGATCGCGCCGATCTGCGAAAGCGCGGTCTGCGTCATGCTCGCCTGGCCATCGGCCTGCGCAATGCCATTGATCAACGCCTGTTGCTGCGTCACCTCGGCGTTCAGCCCGATGCTCGTGCCCGCGCTGGCACCCAACCCGCCGAACGTGGTTGCAACCAGCCCGGTCGAGGCCTGTTCGGTCAAGCTCGTCATCGTCGTCTGCAACTGGCTGGACTGCGCCACCAGTAATTCATATGTCGCTGAAACCGACCCCGCGCTCACCGCCCCCACTCCGCTCATGCACCACCCACGGCCGTCAGCAAGTCGTTGAACAGCGTCTGCACCGTGCTGATCACGCGCGCGTTCGCCCCATAGGAATTTTGCAACGCCACCATGGTCGAAAGCTGCGTGTCCGTATTCACCGCGGTGCCCGCCGTGTATTGCGCCTGCAGCGTTGCCTGCACGGCGCTGGCGGCGCCGAGTTGCGCGGTTGCGTTCGCCACATCGCTCGATTGCGCGCCAACCAAGGCGGCGGCGGTGTCACCCAGGGTGACCACCCCGCCATAGGGTGCGCTCAAATCACCGGCCGGGCCCAATCCGGTCTGGTTCGGCGGCGCCTGGGCCACGCCCGCCTGCACATCGGCTCCGAAGCTGTAATTCAGAACGCGTTGAATAAGAACATCGAAGCCTGTCTGGCTCGGGTCGGTGTTGGGCGTGAACGCACTGGCGCCGGTGGCGGACCCGGCGATGGCATTGGTGCCATCACGCACCAAGGCCGGGTCCGCCACCACCGCCGGGTTGACGGTAATCTGTTGCGCATAGCCGACATAGCCGGTCTGTACTGGCGTGCCGCCGCTGCTTGGCACCGCGCCGGCCTGGTTGGTGAACAAGGTCAGCCCCTGGTCCGCGAAGCGGGTGGTCAGCGTCATGGCATATTCGTCCAGCTCGGCCTGATAGGTGGGCAGTGTCTGGTCACGCAGCGTCACGTTCGCGCCGATACTGCCACCGGTGAGCGCGTTGGTGACCGGCTGGTTACCCAGCATGATCTGCGGCACGGTGCCCTGCTCGATCGCGCTGTCCGGCCCGATATTCGCGTTGGCCAGCGACAAGGCGGGCCCGCCATGAATGGGCAGATTGACCCCGCTGGTGGTCGATACGATCAGGTCACCATTCGGCTGCGTCACATAAGTCAGCCCCACCAGGGCGGACGCCGATTGCAGCACCGCATTGCGCTGATTTTCCAGATCGGCCGTGCTTTGTCCGTATTGCTTGGCGGTCATGATCTGGTCGCTCAGGGTGCCGATCTGCGCCAGGTCGGCATTCAGTGACGAAACCTCGCTCACGAGTGAATTCTGCGCGGCCTGCCGGGCCGATTGGTAGGATTGGCCGAGCGCGTTGATCTGCTGCGTCAATTGCCCGGCGGCATTCACCACCTGTGCCTGTTGCGCGCTGCTGGCGGGGTTCGCCTGCAAGGTGGTGAAGGCGGCATCCAGATTGGCCGTAAGGCTGCCCAGATCGTTGCCGGCGGCAACGCTGCCCTGTACGGCATCGATCGGCTGCAGGGCCGATTGTGTCACGCCGAATCCCGCCACCTGGCCGTTCTGGCTGAACACCTGCTGCTGCAATTCGGTATTGATGGAAATCGTGGCAACACCGGTCTGCACACCGCCCGGCATGCCGCCAAAGACCAGGTTCTGCTGTGACAGGCTCTCGGTCGCATAACCCGGCGTCGCCGCGTTCGACAGGTTCTGCGACACCACCGATAATTGCGCATTGACCGCATCGATGCCGGAGGTTGCGATGTCAAGGCTGGCATTCAGGCTCATGGCCGGCTATCCTGTCACTGCACCATATTCAACGCGGTGGTAAGCATCTGGTTTGCCGTTGTCACGACCTTGGAATTGGCGCCATAGGCCTGTTGCGCCACGATCAACTGGCTGAACTGGGAAGCGATGTCCACGTTCGACTCCTCGACCGAGCCAATCGCCAATGACCCGGCGGCGCCGGTATTCACTGATTGCGGGGTTGCAAGGCCGGATTGCTGCGTGGCCGTATAGGCCTGACCTGACTGGCTGGACAGACCATTCGGATCGGCGAACACCATCAGTGGAATTTGCGCGATGGTGCGGGATTGACCATTATTGTAATTCACCACCACGCTGCCATCGGGATTGATCGAGACGCCAGAATAGCTGCCGGGCCCAACGCCGTTCTGCGTGACATTATTGAGCTGATAGGTCGTGCCCGCGAATTGCGTCACGCCGCTCGAACCGCCATACGGGCCGAGATCGATCGTGATGGGCTGGTTGCCCTGGCCGAAATTCGCCACCGCTGTCAATGTCGCCTCGCCGCCGGCGCTGTATGTGCTGCCGGTCACGTTACCGGTCGCGCCGCCGATGGAACCAATCGTGCCCTGTGCCACGGCGTTGCCGCTACCGGGGCCGAACAGAACCTGGGCGGACCCGATCGTGCTGCCGCCAACATTGTCCGGTGAGCTCACCGTCGCGGTCCAGTTGCCGGAACTGTTCTGGGTCCAGTTGATGGTCAGCGTATGTTCGGTGCCGAGCGCGTCATAAACCTGTATCTGGCTTGCGGTCGTGGTGGTGCCATTCGGCGTTGCCGGCAGATTGGCCGACAATGTCACATCAGACGTCGGCACCGGGTTGTATTGGGTGTTGGTGATCTGCACGGTCTGCAACTGGGACTGGTTCACCACACCCGTGGTCGGGTCAACCGGCCAACCTTGCAGATATTCGCCCGATGCGTTGGCCAGATAGCCTTGCGCGTTCAGCGCGAAATCACCTTCGCGCGTATAATATTGTGTCGGCGAAAAACTGGTGGCGCCCCCCGGCGCCACATTGGTGGCCTCCTGCACGGCAAAGAAGCCGTTGCCGGAAATCGCCATCGCCGTCGGATCCGAGCTGGCGGTGATATTACCCTGGACATTGTTCGTGGCATTCGTATGCGCGATGACCGACCCCGATTCGTCCATCTGCTGGTTGCCGGTGGTCAGGTAATTATCGAAGCTGGTATTGGTCTGCTTGAACCCGACCGTCTGGCTGTTGGCCACGTTGTTACTGATGTTGTTGAACGCAACCGACTGTGAGGTCAAACCGCTCACGGCGGTGAACAGCGCACCGAATATCGACATCTCTTGCTCCAGGCCAAAAAAGTTCATGCACGCCGCGCCAGGGCGGGTGGCGCCCGCGCCATGGCCCGTCCAGGCCAATGAGGGTCTGCACATTTCGTGCCAGCGCGCCGCCTGCCGGTGGCGCCGCATTCCCCGATCATCGGCCGGCGGGCTTTGCTGCCGCCCGGCAGGCTTGGCCCGGCAAATACTGCCCGGCTTGCCCGCCGCACTCGGCAATTCCGGGCTTCTCGCAACTGGCAAGACTTTTGCAGGACACCCCATCCGTATCCCCGGGTCGCGCCCCGCGCGCCGCCCGAACATGTGTCAGGAAGGCTCGTGGCGGCTCAAGCACGCATTCCCCCCCTGGTCGGCCAGCCCGTGCCCGCGGCGCCAAGATCGGCGCTGAGCAACGGCAAGTTCGCCCACGCCATGCAGGCGGCGGACGCGCGCAAGCCGGCGCGCGCCGTCATTGGCAAGCATGCGGCGCACACGCTCGCCACCAAATCCTCCAAACAGGCGAATTCCGCCACGTCCGCGCCGCCCAAGCCGGACGCGCCGGGTCCGGCCGATTCCGCCGCGCCGACCGTTACTGATGCAATGCCCGCCACAGCCGTGCCCGGCCAAACCCCACCCGCCCAAGCCGAGGCGCAAGCCACGCCGGCAAGGCTCGTTCAAACGCAGCCCAGCCAGGCGGATAAAGGCGCCGCCCCCCCCAAACCGGACGGCAGGAACAGCCGGACCGCGCCGGCGCCCCTGCCAGCCCCGGCACCGGTGCCATCACCTCAGCCGCCGCAAGCCACCAACCCGGCCAGCCCTGGCACGGGTGCCACGGTGCTGGTCGCCAGCGTTACGCAGTTGCCCGCGCGCACCTTGGCCGGCAGCACCCCCGACGCAAAAGGCCAGGCGGCCGCGATTGCCGGCGTTACCGGTCCACAATCCCCGTCGTCCGCCCCCCCAACACAACCAGCCGGCGTCACAGGCATGGCGACGCCGGCTGCCGCCAATTCATCGCAACCGCAAATGGCCGCGTCCGGCGCCGCCGCGCAGCCCGATACCGGCCATGCCGGCGATCCGGGCAGCCATATCACCCTGTTGCCGCCGCGCTTTCTGTCCGGCCAGGCTTCGGCCGCGCTCGCATCAGGCAATCAAGGCGCCGGCCCGTCGGTCAGCACCGCCCAAACCCCGCCAGCCTCCGCCCCGCCAGCCTCCGCTCCGGCGACCGGCGCCCCGTCGATCCCCGCCCCTGGCAGCGCCGCGCCCGCCGCATTGCCTGTCGGGGGGAATGCGGCGCTGCCCGCCGCCTTGCCCGCCATGCTGCCAGGCCAGGCTGCCCAGCCCGCCGCGCCGGCCGGCATGGCCGCGGCGCCGCCGCCCACCGCCGCCCCGCACAGCGCGGTGTTGGCCGCCGCCGCGGCCTTGGGCGGCGTGCGGTTGCAGGCCGCGCCAACCCTGCTCACGGTCAGCCTGCATCCGGCGGAACTCGGCCACCTGAACATTCGCATCGACACCTCCGGCGCCGGCCCGGTCATCACTGTCACCGCGCAGCGGCACGAAACCCTGGCCCTGCTCCAAGCCGATACGCGGCATCTGCACGCCGCCATGGACCGTGCCGGCCTCGGCACCGAGGGGCGGGTGCTACACCTCACGCTCGACGGCGGCGGCGCTGGCACGATGTCCGGTTTTTCCCCCGGCGGTGATCCCGGCCGTTCTGCCCAGCAGGGCGGCGCCGCGCGCGCCGCGCCCGCGGCCACGCCAATGGTCATGCCCGCCCCGCCAACCCCGCGGCCGGCCACCACCCGGCCATATCGGCTCGGCGGCGTCGATCTCACCGCCTGACCCCCCTCGTCCCACCCAGGAACCAACGCCCATGAGCATTTCCGCAGCCAGCAATAACAGCGCCGCCGCCGCCACCACGAATACGGCGCTCAATGCGATTTCCTCGAATTTCAACGATTTTCTGTCACTGCTGACGACGCAATTGCAAAACCAGGACCCCAGCAGCCCGATGGACACCGCGCAGTTCACCAGCGAGCTTGCCCAGTTCGCGGGCGTGCAACAGCAGGTCGATACCAACACCAACCTCTCCTCGCTCATCCAGCTTTCCCAGGGCCAGGCCGTGCTGCAGGGCACCAGCCTGATCGGCAAGCCGGTCGAGCTGAATGCGACCACCCTGCCGCTGCAAAACGGCAGTGCCTCGGTGCAATTCACCGCGCCGACCGCGGGGCCGGTCACGATCACGGTGCAGGACGCGGCGGGCAATGTGGTGGCCACCGACACCGGCACCGCCAATGCCGGCGCCAATAGCTGGACCTGGAACGGCCAAAGCAGTGGCGGCGCCACCATGCCGGACGGCGCCTACACGGTTTCGGTCAACGCCGTCGCCGGCAACGGTGCCACCTCCCCGCTCAGCTTCACCACTGGCGGCACGGTCACGGGTGTGGTCAACAATGCCGGAACCGTCGATATGCAATTCGGCGGCGTCACCCTGCCATTGTCCGATCTCGCCACCATCGGCACCTGATCAGCCGCCCCGCCGTGCTTTAACGGTCTTGCAAGACTCCCCCGACACTCTGGGGCCCGATGCCAAAATGGCAGAACGGGGCACGGGGTGGCATGGCAGGGCTGCTGCAAGGGCTGAAGGCGTTGCCGCCGCGGCAATTGGCGGCGTTGGGCGGGGTGGGCGCGGTCACCCTGCTATTGATCGGCGCCCTGGTCTGGCGCGCCGCCGCGCCCGCGCCGATGGCGCCGCTTTATGCCGGGCTCGATCTACGCGACGCCAGCGCCATGACCGAGGCATTGGACAAGGCGCACATCCCCCACCAGGAAAGTACTGACGGCTCCAGCATCCAAGTTCCGCGCGACCGTCTCGCCGCCGCGCGCCTGCTGCTGGCCCGGGCCGGCCTGCCGAATGACGGCACTGTCGGCTACGAGATTTTCGACCATGGCAGCGGCTTCGCCATGACCCAGTTCGAGCAGGACATCAACGAAACCCGCGCCATGGAGGGTGAGCTTGCCCGCAGCATCCTGCTGATCGAGGGGGTGCGCGGCGTGCGCGTGCACCTTGTGTTGCCCCGCCACGAACCTTTCGCCCAGGAACAACAACAGGCTCAGGCGAGCGTGTTGCTGACCATGGCCGGCCCCGCGCCCATGGACCCTGAAGGCGTGCGCGCCATCCTCAATCTGGTCGCCGCCGCCGTGCCCGGCCTGAAGCCGCAGAACATCGCCATCATCGACAGCCATGGCAATCTGCTGGCCAGCGCCGGCCAGCCCAATGGCGTGGACGGCGCCGGTGGCACGCCCGAGGAAATTCGCCAGGCCATGGAGGCGCGGATCGACCATGCCGTCGAATCGATTCTGGAACCCAGCCTGGGTGCCGGTCATGTCCGCGCCGAAGCCACCGTCGATCTCGATTTCGACCATTCCCACGAAACCGACGAGAAATACGACCCCGATGGTCAGGTTGCGCGCAGCACCCAGACCATAACCGACAGCAGCCAGAGCACCGAGCGTAACGACACGGTATCGGTTCAGAACAATTTGCCCAACCCGGGGCAAGCCACCGGCGGTGCCGGCTCGTCCGACAAACGCAACGAGGAGACGACCAACTACGAGATCAGCCGCACCACCCGCGACACGGTGCATAACGCGCCTCAGCTCAGCCGCCTCTCGCTCGCGGTATTGGTCGATGGCGTCATGCAACCCGGGCCGGGCGGCAAGCCGGTCTGGCACCCACGCTCGGCCGAGGACATTGCCCGTATCACCGCCCTGGTCAAAAGCGCGGTCGGGTTCGATGCCAAGCGCGGCGACACGCTCAGCATCGCCAGCATGCGCTTCGATGATGCCGACAGCCCGGTCGTGCGGCCGCCATCGCTGGCATCGCGGCTACTGAGCGGGCTCGATATCAGTCACATCCTGCAGATAGTGCTTTTCGGCGGCGTGGCCCTGGTCGCCCTGCTCGCGGTGCTGCGCCCGGCAGCCCTGAAGCTCGCGGCCGCCTCGGCGCCATCGCCCGCGCAAGCGCTGCTGCCGGGTACGCAAGCCCTGCTCGAAGCCCCGCGTGACCCGGCCGACGGAGATGAAACGATGATGGATGTCGAAAATATCGACGGCCAGATTCGCGCCTCCTCCATCCGCCGGATTGCCGGCCTGATTGAAAAACAGCCGGAGGAATCGCTCGCTGTCATTCGCGGCTGGATGGCGCAGGAAAGCCAATGAAGACGCCCGAACAAATGGATGGGCGACAGAAAGCGGCAGCGCTGCTGCTTGCCCTGGGCGAGGAAACCTGCGGTCGGGTATTCGCCCTGATGGCCGAGGACGAAATCAAGGAAATCTCGCTCACCATGGCGCAGCTCGGCCGTCTGCCCGCCGCCGCCATCGAAAAACTCTGCGGTGAATTCGTCAGCGGCATACATGGCCACGGCAATCTGGTCGGCACCTTCTACACGACCGAACAATTGCTGCGCCGCACCCTGCCGCCTGAACGCGCCGATCAGATCATGGAGGAAATTCGCGGCCCGGCCGGCCGCACCATGTGGGACAAGCTCGGCAACGTCAATGAAGCCCTGCTGGCCAACTACCTGAAAAACGAATACCCGCAGACCGTCGCGGTGGTGCTCTCGAAGGTGCGCTCGGACCATGCGGCCCGCGTGCTTTCCCTGTTGCCAGACAGCTTCGCGATCGATGTCGTCATGCGCATGCTGCGCATGGAAAGCGTCCAGAAGGACGTGCTCGACGGGGTGGAGCGCACGTTACGCAGCGAATTCATGTCGAACCTCGATCGTGGCACGCGACGTGACGCGCACGAGATGATGGCGGATATTTTCAACAACCTTGATCGCGCCACCGAACAGCGTTTCACCGGCGCGCTCGAGGAACGCAACCGCGAGGCGGCGGAGCGTATCAAATCGCTGATGTTCACCTTCGATGACCTGCAGCGGCTCGATGGCCAGGCAGTGCAAAAGCTGATGCGCAACATTCCGCGCGACCGGCTGCCGGTGGCGCTGAAGGGCGCATCGCCGCAACTCAGGCAGTTGTTTCTTGGCAACATGTCCGAGCGTGCCAGAGCCATATTGCAGGAGGAAATCGATCAGCTTGGCCCGGTTCGCCTGCGCGACGTGGATGACGCTCAGGCCATGATCGTGGCGCAAGCCAAGGAATTGGCCGCGCAAGGCGAAATCGAGTTGGCGCAGGGCAAGGATGAGCAACTTGTCTATTGATACGGACGCGCCCTTCCTGATGGAGGATTTTTCCGTTGCCCCGGACTGCGGGGGCGTGCTGTTCGTCGATGATTTCGACGTCCCCCCGCCACCGCCGCCCGAGCCCGCCATGCCACCGCCGCCACTGACCGATGCCGACCTCGCGGCGGCGCGTCAGTCTGGCTGGAACGATGGCTTCGCCGCCGCCCAGGCCGACGCGGCGCTTCGTGAAACCGAGGCGCGCGGCCTGCTCGCCCTGCGCCTGGCCGAAATCGCCGCCACCACCACGGCCGGGGCGAGCGCGGCGGCGCGCGCGACCGCCGAGTCCACCGCGCACGCCATGTTGCGCCTCCTCGCCGCATGCCTGCCCGATTTATGTGACCAACATGGGCCGAACGAGGCGCGCGCATTGGCAGCGATAATCTTGCCGCTCCTCACCCCCACCCTCAGCGCCACGTTGCATTGCCACCCCGCCGATATTGCCTGCCTGCAAGTCTTGCTGGGCGAGCCAGGAACCGCCGGCCCCGCCCACACGCTCATTGCCGATGCAACGCTTTGCATCGGGGATTTGCGCATAAGCTGGGAAGGCGGTTCGGCCTGCCGCGATACGCGCGCCTTGCTCGCCGGCCTGACCGAGGCCATGCAGCCACTCGGCATCGCACTCGGTCCCGAACCCACGATCCGGCGTGGCCATGTGCCAAGCCGCCGTAACGAAAGAGAAGCCGATTATGTCTGATGAAATGGCCCTCACCGAGCTGGAAACTCCCCAGCCCACCGACCAAGGCGGCCGCGGCGCGCGCGACCTCGAGGCGATGTACGAAATTCCCGTCACGGTCAGCGCGGTTCTGGGCAAGGCGACCATTCAGGTCAATCAGCTGCTTCGTCTCGGCCGTGGCGCGGTCGTCGAGCTTGACCGTAAACTCGGCGAGCCGATCGACATCTTCGTCAATAACCGTCTCGTCGCCCGCGGCGAGGTGGTCATGGTCGATGACAACCGACTGGGCGTTACCATGACCGAAATCGTCAAGGCGGAGCGATCCTCATGACCCCGAAGGCAAGGGAATTCGTGTAATGCGCCTGCTCGTCATCGGCGCGCTCTCCGCTGATCTCGGCACGGCGGCGCGCATGGCCATGGCGCGCGGCATCCGGCTCAACCAGGCCGATGATGTCGCGGCGGCGCTGCGCATGCTGCGCAACGATGCCGGCATCGACCTCGTGCTGTGTGATCTCACCCAGGATGTCGCGGCCCTGCTAGCCGATCTGCGGCGGGAACGCATGCGCATACCCGTGGTCGCAACCGGCGTCGATCCAGACCCTGCCTTGGTGGAATCCGCCATCATTGCCGGCGCGCGGGACTTTCTGCCCCTGCCGCCAGACCCGGAATTGATCGCCGCGATGCTGCAGGCCGTCTCACGCGATTCGGCCGATTTCATCGCGCGTGATCCGGTCATGCTGGCCACGCTGCGCCGGGCCGAAATGGTGGCCCGGGCCGACGCCTCGGTCCTCATCTGCGGCGAATCCGGCACCGGCAAGGAAGTCATGGCGCGCATCATTCACCGCGCCTCGCGCCGTGCCGATGGCCCGTTCGTGGCGGTGAACTGCGCCGCCATCCCCGAGGCCTTGCTCGAATCGGAATTGTTCGGCCACGAGCGCGGCGCCTTCAGCGGTGCCCTCGCGCGCCGCATCGGCAAGTTCGAGGCAGCCGGCGGCGGCACGCTGCTGCTGGATGAAATAAGCGAGATGGATTTACGCCTCCAGGCAAAATTGCTGCGCGCCGTGCAGGAACGCGAAATAGACCGGGTCGGCGGCAGCGGTCCGGTCAAAATCGATGTACGAATTCTCGCCACCAGCAATCGCGATCTGCCGGCCGAGGTAGCAGCCGGCCGCTTCCGCGAGGATCTGTATTTCCGGCTCAATGTCATCACCCTGCGTGTACCCAGCCTGCGGGAAAGACCCGCCGATATTCCCGCGCTCGCCGCGCATTTCGCGAGCCGCTTCGCCGAGGTGAACGGCCTACCCCCCCGACCGCTGACCGAGGGCGCGGTGCGCCGCCTGGTTGGGCACGGCTGGCGCGGCAATGTCCGCGAGCTGGAAAATGTGGTGCACCGCGCGGTCCTGCTGACAGAGGCCGACACGATAGGGGTCGAGGCGATCGAGCTCGGGCCGAACGCCACGGACCTTGCCGCCGCCCCGACACCCAACCCCGATGACGCGGCCAGCTTCGTCGGCCGCACCATGCGTGCCATCGAACAGGAGGCCATACTCCGCACCTTGCAGCACACGCTCGGTAACCGCACCCATGCCGCGGAAATTCTCGGCATATCCATCCGTGCCCTGCGCAACAAGCTGCGTGACTATTCCGAGCAGGGTGCCGCCGTGCCGAAGCCGCCCAGCGGCCTTGCGACCGAGGCGGCGTGATGTCACCCCGACGCGGACGTTAAGGCATGGAATCGGTGCTTTCCGGCCTGCGCCTGCAAGGCATGCTGCGCGTGCCGCCCTGGCTCAGCCGTCTCGACCGTATCCGGCCGGGCAGCGATATCGGGTTGGCCATCGGCGTCGTCTGCCTGCTCTCGGTGCTCATTCTGCCGCTGCCCACCCTGCTGCTGGATCTCGGCCTGGCCTTATCCATCACCGCCTCGGTGCTGGTGCTGATGGTGGCCCTGTTTCTGCGCCGCCCGCTGGATTTCACCAGTTTTCCGACCCTGCTGCTGTTGACCACGCTGTTGCGCCTGTCGCTCGATGTCGCCACCACCCGGCTCATTCTTTCCCGCGGCAACGAGGGGCCGACCGCGGCGGGCCATGTCGTCGCAGCCTTTGGCGGCTTCCTGATGGGTGGAGACGTGGTGATCGGATTGATCGTCTTCTCCATCCTTCTGGTGGTGAATTTCATGGTCATCACCAAGGGTTCGGGCCGCATCGCCGAGGTCGCGGCGCGCTTCAGCCTCGATGCCATGCCCGGCAAGCAGATGGCGATCGACGCCGAACTCTCATCGGGCATGTGCGACGAAAAAACCGCGCGCAAGCGGCGCCGCGAGCTTGAGGAGGAAAGCGCCTTCTATGGCGCCATGGACGGCGCGGCAAAATTCGTGCGGGGCGACGCGATCGCCGCCTTGATGATCACCTCCATCAATATCATCGGCGGCCTGACCATCGGCCTCGTGCAGCACGGCATGGCGTTCGCCGATGCCGCCAGCACATACACCACGCTGACGGTGGGTGATGGCCTGGTGTCGCAAATTCCCGCCCTGCTGGTATCCACCGCGGCCGGCATCGTCGTCACCAAGGGCGGCACCGAAGGCACGGCGGACGCGGCCCTGGTGCGCCAGCTTGGCGGCAACCCGAAGCCATTGGCGCTTGCCGCCGGCGCGGCATTGGTGCTGGCCTTGCTGCCGGGTCTGCCGGCGTTCCCGTTCCTTGCGCTGGCGGGGCTTGCCGGGGGCGCCGCCTGGCTGCGCCACAAGCACCCGCACGCTGCAACCGAGGATGTCATCCAGGTTGCCGCGCCCCCCAGCGCCGAATCGCCGATCAGCGATGCCTTGCGCATCGATGCCATTCGGCTGGAGCTCGGCTACGCCCTGCTGTCACTGGCTGGCGGTGACGCGCCACGCCTGACCGAGCAAATCAAGGGGCTGCGCCGCTCGATCGCGGCCGAACTCGGCTTCGTGCTGCCGCCGGTCCGCATTCAGGACAATATGCAGTTGCCGGCCGAAACCTATGTGGTGCGCATCAAGGAAATCGAGGCCGGGCGCGGTGAGTTGCGGCCGACCGCGCTGCTCGCCATGGACCCGTCGGGCAAATTACCCAGCATGGAAGGCGAACGCACCGAGGAGCCGGCCTTCCGGCTGCCCGCCCTCTGGATCACCCCCAATCTGCGCGAGGAGGCGGTCTTTCGCGGCTGTACCGTGGTCGATCCGTCCAGCGTGCTGACCACGCACCTGACCGAGATCGTGCGCGAGAACATGGCGGAGTTGCTCACCTACGCCGATACCCAGAAGCTGCTCGATGATCTGCCGCGAGATCATGCCCGCCTGGTCAATGATCTCATTCCCGGCGTGGTGTCGCTCGGTCTGGTGCAGCGTGTGCTGCAAGGGCTGCTGGCCGAACGCGTCTCCATCCGTGACCTGCCGACCATACTCGAGGGCATCCAGGAAGCCTGTGGCGGCAGCGCGCGCCCGGCGGCGGTCATCATGGCGCATGTGCGCACCCGACTGGCACGCCAGCTCAGTGACGCGCATGTCGGCGCGGGTGGGGTGCTGCCGCTGATCGTGCTCTCGCCTGACTGGGAAGCGAGCTTCGCGGAAAGCCTGGTCGGCCCGCCCGATGACCGTCAGCTTGCCATGGCGCCCTCGCGCCTCCAGGAATTCTTCACCCGGTTGCGCCAGGTGTTCGATTCCCTGCCGGCCGACGCCGACCAGCCCGTCCTGCTCACCAGCGGCGCCATCCGCCCGCATGTGCGCGCCATTGTCGAGCGTATCCGGCCCACCACCGCCGTGCTGGCGCAAGCGGAAATTCATCCCCGCGCGCGTATCAGAACCGTGGCCACGGTGTAAGCCGGCATGCGGCTCAAACTGTTTCGCGGCCCCAGCATGGCCGAGGCGATGCGCCAGGCGCGGGCCGAACTCGGACCCGACGCGCTCATCCTTGGCGCGCGCACCGTGCGCGGCATCATCGAACTCACCGCCGCGGTCGAGCCACCAGAAACACCCGCCCCCGCGGCGGCCTTTGCATCCCCAACCCAACCCGTCCCGTCCTCCGTGCCGGACGGGCTTGCCGCGTTTCACGGCCTTTCCGGCCTGCTGGCCCACCGCCTGCGGGAATCGCCGCTGGAACAAGCCCTGGCCGCGCTGTTCCGCTTTCCCCCGATCGCGCCGGAATCCGGGCCGTTATTGTTCGTGGGCCCACCCGGCGCCGGCAAAACCTGCACCGTGGCCCGCATCGCCACACGGCTCGTGCTCGCCGGCCTACGCCCCATGGTCATCACCGCTGATGGCAAACGCGCCGGCGCCGCCGAACAACTGGCTGCCTATACCCGCCTGCTCAAGCTTGATCTGGTGGCGGCGGCGCAGCCGGTTTCGCTCGCGCGCGCGCTGGCCAGGCGGCCGGATGGCACCCCGGTACTGATCGACATGGCCGGTGCCGATTGTCGCAACGCCGATGAGCGTGACGAGGTGGCGGCACTGGCCGCGGCCACGGGTGCGCGGCTGGCGCTCGTGCTCCCCGCCGGCCTCGATGCGATGGAGGCAACCGAGATCTCGGTCAGCTTTGCCGAGGCCGGCGCCGAGCTTCTCGTCGCCACCCGGCTCGATCTCACGCGCCGGCTGGGCAGCCTGCTGCATGCCGTGCACGCAGCCGGGCTTGGCCTGACCGAGGCCGGACTGTCAGCCAACGCGGCCAACGGCTTACGCCCCATGTCAGCCTCATTGCTGGCGGAAAGGCTGCGCGCGGGCCTCGCCGTGCCCGCCGGAAACAGGGAGCCAGGCGCATGACGCGCATGCCAGCCGATCAACCCAAGGCCGGCAAGCTGGTCGCTGTCGCCTCCGGCAAGGGCGGGGTCGGCAAAACCTTCCTGGCCATCACCCTGGCCCAGGCGCTGGCGCGGGCCGGCCAGCGTGTGCTGCTGTTCGATGGCGATCTCGGGCTCGCCAATATCGATATCCAACTCGGTCTGGTGCCCCGGCGCGATCTCGCCGCGCAATTCGACCAGCCGGGCGGCATTCTCGGCGCCATCCAGCCCTGCCCCTCCTGCGGGTTCGACTGGTTGCCGGGCCGCTCCGGCGCGGTCGGGCTGGCCGCGCTGCCTGAGCCTGCCCTCGCGCAATTGCTCGGCGCGCTGCGTTCAGCCACATCGCGCTACGACACCATCATCGCGGATCTGGCCGCCGGCATCGAGCCGCCGGCCCGCCGCTTGGCCGCCGCGGCCGATACGCTCCTGCTGGTCGCGACCGACGACCCGACCAGCCTGACCGATGCCTACGCGGTCTTGAAGCTGCACGCGGCGGATGGCGGCGGCACCGACCGCGCGGTCGTCATGAACCAGGTGCAAACCCCGGCCGAGGGCAGGCGCGGCTTTGCCACGCTGGCGCGCGCATCGGAGACTTTCCTTGGCTTTTCGCCCCGGCTTGCCGGCATCGTACGGCGTGACCCGCGGGTGCGTGATGCCATCCGCCACCAGACACCCCTGCTCACCCGGTCGCCGCAAAGCCATGCCGCGGCCGATATTCTGGCCCTCTCCGCCACACTGGCCGCGCCACGAAGCGCGGTCGCGCGCATCGCGGGTTGACCCATGCCAGGGCGCGACCCAATTCGCCTGCATGCAACATAATGCCGATCTCTCGCGGCCTGCCATCATGCACGGCAATGACATTGCCTGGGTCGCATCGCCCACCCCCGGCATAGACCGCCGCATGCTCGAACGCGATGGCGACGAGGTGGCGCGCGCCACCTCGCTGGTGCGCTACGCGCAAGGCTCGCGCTTTCCGGCGCACACCCATGGCGCCGGCGAGGAATTCCTGGTGCTCGATGGGGTTTTTTCCGACGAAACCGGAGATTTTCCGGCCGGCTGGTATGTCCGAAACCCACCCGGGTCGCACCATAGCCCGGCAAGCCGGCCCGGTGCCGTCATTCTGGTCAAGCTGCGGCAAATGCCGGCCGAGGAAACCGCCAGGCTGAGACTCGATACCCATGACCCGGCCATCTGGCGCCAGACCGGGCCTGGCATCGAACAGGCCAGCCTGTTCGATGCGCCGTGGGAGCAGGTCAGCCTGCTCCGCCTTGCCGCCGGCTATCAGGGCCCGCCCGAAACCTGGCCACGCGGCGCGGAATTCTTCGTCATCGATGGGAACGCCGTGATCGGCTCTGCATCCCTGGCAAAACATGGCTGGGCGCGGTTTCCCGCGGGCAGCCACCTCGCCATCAGCAGCGACGCCGGTGCCTTGATGTATCGAAAGACCGGGCATCTGCCCTGACCCTGGCGGCTACGGGCCGCCCGGGCGCCAGCCCAGTTGTTCGGCGAGCCATGTGCGCAATTCCAGCAAGGCGGCGCCGCCGGGTGACAAGGCGCGCAACAGCGCGGAAGCCGCCGATGCCAGCATGATATTGACCGAACTGCTCAGGCTGTCACTGACCGCGGTTGACGCGGCGTTGCGCCAGATGGCCACGGCGGCGGCGGGAATCAGGCTGGGCAATACCAGCGTATCACGCAACTGCGCGGCGCTCGCCGCGCACAGCCAGGCATCGTATTTCGGTCCGCGCGGCAAGGGGTTGCCTATCGATGCGGCGTATTCCGCCAGGGTTGGCACCGTCGGCGCCAGCCTGTCCCGCGTGAGGTCGCCGCCGGGTTGTGGCGTGCCGAGCGTGCACAGCGGCCTGAATTTGCCCTGAAGGCTGGCCAGCCGCGCGATCGTGCCGTCGCCGCGCAGCAATACCGCGTCCACGGTGCCGTGGCCGAGCGCCGCAAGCGCCGCTTCGGCATCCGTTATGCCGACCACCGGGTGCACATGCGCGCCAAGCAGATCAAGCCCAAGCAAAGCCGCCAGGCTTGGGCTGACCGCGCCCTGGCTTGCCACCCGCACCGGCTTGCCTGGCTCGATCCGGGCGCCATCACGCACCACGAGGAAGCCAGGCATGGTCGAAGCCAGCACCGCCAGCCACCGCGATGGGTCGAAATGCACCCGATTGTCGCCGGCAAGCCAGGCGAGCGAGGCCGCACCGGGCACAAGCAACGCCGTGCCGCCGTCCAGCGTCGCCTGCGCCATGAAGGCATTCGCGCCGGTCACCCCGTCCAGCCCGCCAACCGGGCGGCGCAGAATGGCGGTGTTGGGCGGCAACCCGGCCACAAGCCCCGGCAACATGGCATGCGCCGCCTGGTCCAACACGCCGCCAACCGGGCCGGCCACCATAATCGTCACGTCATGAGGAAAGGCATCCGCCGCCAGCAGGCCACGAGGCCAGGCGAACACACCCCCGAGCAGCGCAAGTCCGCCGAGCAACCGGCGTCGTGTGCACCCGGGGTCGGTCATTCGTTATAGGAAACCAAGGCCGAAAACGGAACATCCAGACGGTCCCGGCCGTTCAGGAAGGCAAGCTCGATCATGGCGGCGGCGCCCGGCACCACCGCCCCCTGGCGGCGCAGCAACCCGATGCCCGCCATCATGGTGCCGCCGGTGGCCAACAGGTCATCCACCACCACGACGCGGCAACCTTCCTCCACCGCGTCAGCCTGCATCTCGATCCGGTCGGTGCCGTATTCCAGCGCATAATCCAGCCCGACCGTCTCGCCCGGCAGCTTGCCCCGCTTGCGCAACATGATGAAGCCGAGGCCCAGTTTCAGTGCCAACGGCGCCGCCAACAGAAAACCACGGCTTTCAATGCCGGCCAGCATTTGCGGCGAGTAGCCACTGACGATCCGCGCCAGCCGTCCCATCGCCACCTGCCAGGCATCCGGGTGCCGCAGCAGCGTCGATATGTCATAGAACAGGATGCCCGGCTTCGGAAAATCGGGAATGCCGCGAATATGCTGCTTCAGGTCCATGGCGGTGCGGCGGCGTCCTTCGCGGGGGTAGCAGTTCGTCCGCCTCGTATAACCGGCCCGGCGCGGGTGGCAAGCGCGCAACGCCAGGTTGCGTCGCGTTTCGCCAAAAAGAAGAATGTCATCATTTGTCGTTCTACTCTATTCCAACGACGCGCGCGCCGCGTTAGCGTGCGTCGGCAATGAGGCAGGCCGACCCGTTCGCGGCTTTCCGCGCCGGCATGGCACACGACCATGCCGCGGCGTATCGGCTTGCCTGCCTCGCGGCGTTGCGCGAGTCCGGGCTGCTCGATGTGCCCAGCTACACCGCGAGGCGCGGCGTGCTCGCACCGGGCGTCGATCCGGTCGCGGATTGGCATGATGTCGGGTGGCGTCTGGGCTGCTGGCCCAACCCATATTTCGACCCCGATTGGTATAGGGTCCAAAACGAGGACGTGGCGGCCGCCGGCACCGACCCGCTGTTGCATTACGTGAGCTATGGCGAGCTTGAGGGGCGCCGCCCGGTCGGGTGGTTCGACCCTGCCTGGTATCGGGCCCACCACGCCGTGCCGAGCGGCGAACACGCCTTGCGGCATTTCCTGCGCAACAGAACCAAGGGCGTCAGCCCGATTCCGGAATTCGATGCCGCCTGGTATCTGGCAACATACCCGGATGTCGCGGAAGCGGGCATGGACCCGATGGAGCATTACCTGGTCCGCGGCTTTCGCGAGGGGCGTGATCCCTCGGCCGATTTCGATACGCGGTATTATCGGTGGCGCTATCTGCGCGACGCGCCCGATGCCGTGCCGCTGTTGCATTTTCTGCACAACCGGAATGCAGGCCAGTTGCGGACGCGCATGCCGGCGGATGAGGTGACCAGTGCGCGTGAGGTCGCCCGCTTCACGCGAGCCGGCCCCGCGTTCGAGGCTCTGGCCAAACCCCCGCCCGGACCGCCGCGCGTGCTGGCGTTGGCGTTCTATCTGCCACAATTTCATCCGATCGCGGAAAATAACGACTGGTGGGGCGAGGGCTTCACGGAATGGACCAACCTGCCGCGCGGCCAGCCGCGCTTTGCCGGGCATTACCAGCCGCGCGTGCCACGCGATCTCGGCCATTACCGCGCCGATGACCTGGCCACGCTGCAGGCCCAGGCCGCCATGGCCCGCACCGCCGGGCTTGGCGGGTTCATTTTCTATTATTACCGGTTCGGTGACAGGCGTCTGCTCGATCGTCCGCTCGACCTGTTCGCGGGCCCCGGCGGACCAGATTTTCCCTTTTGCCTGATGTGGGCCAACGAAAACTGGACCCGCGCCTGGGATGGCGCGGACCAAGACGTGCTGATTGCCCAGACCAGCGACCCGGCGGACGAGATCGGGCTGGTCGATGATCTGGCGCGCTATTGCCGCGCCCCCGCCTATATCCGCCTCCATGACCGGCCGCTGATCATGGTCTATCGGCCGGGTAATTTAACACCATCGACCATCGCCCGGCTGCGCCTGCTGTTTCAGAGCCGCCACGCGCAGAACCCCATTTTTATCATGGCGCAAAGCTTTGGCGCGCAGGACCCGCGCCCGTTCGGCTTCGATGCCGCGGTTGCGTTTCCACCACACGGCCTGGTCAACCAGGCAAGCCCGATCAACCATCGCCTCACCCTGCTCGACCCGGAATTCGCCGGGCACGTCTATGATTATGCCGAAATCGCCACCCTCGCGGAAGGCGCGCCCGCGCCCGCATACCGCCAAATTCCCTGCGTCGTTCCCGGCTGGGACAATGATGCGCGCCGCCCGGGACGGGGCCTCGCCCTGCATGGCGCAACCCCGGCGCGCTTCGCGGCCTGGCTGCGTGCCGCCTGCGCCGCGGCCGAGGCACACCCCGTGTTCGACACGCCGATTGTCTGCCTCAATGCCTGGAACGAATGGGCGGAGGGCGCCTATCTCGAACCGGATCTGCATTACGGCGCCGCCTTCCTCAACGCGGCCGCCCGCGTGCTGCGCGAACCCGAGGCCGACCGCCCGGCCGACGCCACGAAAGCCGCCCGCCTGCTGCTGGTGCTGCACGACGCATTTCCCGCCGGCGCGCAATTACTGATGCTCCACCTGGCGCGCGCGCTGCGACACACGCATGGCGTGGTGGCCGATATCCTGCTGCTCGATGAAGGCGCCCTGGCCGCGGAATTCGCGCGCGTCGGTCGCGTGCACCGGGTCGGCACGCTCGACGCGGCGGCCTCGCTCGCGGCCGCACTCGCGACCGCGGGTTGCCGCGCCTGCCTGGTTGGCTCCGCCGCGGCCGCCGCCGTGGTGCCGGCATTGGCCGCCTCCGGCCTGCGGGTCGTGCTGTTGGTGCACGAAATGCCCGCCCTGCTCGAGGCGCGCGACCTCACCACGCCATTACGCGCGGCGCTCGATCGGGCAAATGCCGTGGTGTTTCCCGCCGCAGCCCCGCGCGACGCGGTGGCCCGCTTGCTTGGCATGGATTTGTCGGCCGCGATCCTGTTGCCACAAGGTCTGTATCAGCCGCCAAGGCGCGACCATGCGGGCGGGCTCGCGCTCCGCCAGCGCCTCGGCATTCCGCCGTCGCACCGGCTGATGCTCGGCCTTGGCCACGCCGATCGGCGCAAGGGCTTCGACCTCTTCCTCGAAATCTGCCAGCGTGCCGGGCCCGAGACGCATTTTCTCTGGTGCGGCACCGAGGATCCGTCCTTCATGGCGGCCTGCGCCGTCACGCTCGGCGCCGCGCAGGCCACCGGCCGGCTGCATCGCCTTCCCTTCCAGCCGGACCCCTCCGCCGCGCTGAACGCGGCTGATGGGCTGCTGCTCTGCTCGCGTGAGGATCCCTACCCGTCCGTGGTGCTCGAGGCGCTCAGCCTCGGGCTGCCGGTGCTCGGTTTCGCCGACAGCGGCGGCGCGGCCAGCCTGTTGCACGGCCCGGCTGGTCGGCTCGTGCCGATGGCCGATACCGCCGCCATGGTGGCCGCACTGCCGGGCCTGCCAGGGCGCGCGGACCACAGCCTGCTGCCACCCGGGCATGATTTCGCGGCCTATGCCGCGCGCCTGCTGCGCCTCGCGACCGATCTGCCGGATGTGGCGGTGGCCGTGCTGTGCTTCGGCCAGG
The DNA here is from genome assembly GCA_027459285.1 of Acetobacteraceae bacterium. Lineage (GTDB taxonomy): Bacteria > Pseudomonadota > Alphaproteobacteria > Acetobacterales > Acetobacteraceae > JAJXVA01. The sequence continues at coordinate 11,232 of DAIDIQ010000067.1, read as the reverse complement.
CACGCTATGTCGAAAGCCGGTTGCGCCAGGTGTTTGCCCAGACCCATCCGGTGGCCGGCATCGCCCTGCACGATGATGCCTCGCCGGATGAAACCCCGCGCCATGCCCGCGCCGCCGCGCGCGCGGCCGGCCGGCGCCTCGACCTGCACCGCGCCCGCCGCAATTCCGGCAGCCCGTTTGGCCGCTGGCGCGCCGCCGTCGCCGCCACCAACGCCGAGCTGATCTGGCTGGCCGAGGCCGACGACGTGGCGGCACCGGATTTTCTGGCCCGTCTGGTGCCTGCCTTCGCCGACCCCGCCATGGTCATGGCGTTCGCGGACAGCGTGCCGATCAATGACGACGGCACCCCGGCGCCGGTCGATTACGCCGCCGCCATGGCCGAGGCCGGGATGGCCGAGGCCATGGCCGCCGATGCCGTGTTCGACGCGCCCGGCTTCGCCGCGCGGGCCCTGGCTGTTGGCAATATCCTGTTCAATGTCAGCGCCATTGTCTGGCGTCGGGCGGCGCTCTCGGCGGCGCTGGACCGGTTGGGGCGGGAACTGACCACCTGGCAGGTCGCCGGAGACTGGCGGGTTGCCTTCGAGGTGCTCGGCGCCGGCGGTCGGGTCGCGCATGTCGCGGCGCCGTTGAACCAGCATCGCCGCGCCGCGCACACGGCCAGCGCCCGGGTATCGGCCACGCATCATCTGGCCGAAATTGCCCGCATGCAGGCGCATATCCGGGCCGTGCTCGGCCCCGACCCGGCGCGGGACGCGGCCCAGGCCGCGCATTACGCCCAAGCCGCCAGTTTTTTGCATACCCCCCCTGGCGTGCCGCCCGCCCCCGCATGTTAGGGTGCGCCGGCTTGTCGGCCCGGCTTGGCCGCGAGCAACATGGCGCCCGACGCGGTGTCTGAGGCGACGGTAACGGAACGGGTGCGATGCATTTGCTGATAACCGGCGGCTGCGGCTTCATAGGCTCGGCGGTCATCCGCCACGCGCTGCGGCATGGCGGGCACAGCGTGGTCAATGTCGATAAAATGACCTACGCCGCCTCCGAGGATGCGCTGGAGGCGGCACGCGGTGATGCCAGGCACGTGCTGGTGCGCGCCGATATCGCCGACCGCGCCGCCATGGAACAGATATTCGCGACCCACCGGCCGGATGCGGTGATGCACCTCGCCGCCGAATCGCATGTCGACCGCTCGATCGACGGGCCGGATGCCTTCATCACCACCAACATCGTCGGCACCTTCGTGCTGCTCGATGTCGCGCGGCATTACGTCGCGGGGCTCGATGCCGAGGCGCGGGCCCGCTTCCGCTTTCATCATATCTCGACCGACGAGGTGTTCGGCGCGCTTGGGCCCAATGACCCGCCCTTCACCGAAACCACCCCCTATGACCCCCGCAGCCCCTATTCGGCCTCCAAGGCCGGGTCGGACCATCTGGTGCGGGCCTGGCACCACACATACGGGCTGCCCACCATCGTCTCCAACACCACCAATAATTACGGCAAGTGGCAGTTTCCCGAGAAGCTCATTCCGCTGATGGTGCTGAACGCCCTCGAGGATAAGCCCCTGCCCGTTTACGGCGATGGCGCGAACCAGCGTGACTGGCTGCTGGTCGATGACCATGCCGAGGCCCTGCTGGCCGTGGTGGCGCGCGGCGTGCCAGGCCAGACCTACGCGATCGGTGCCCGCCAGCCGCGCAGCAATCTGGCGGTCGTGCGCGCCATTTGCGGCATTCTCGACGATCTGGCGCCAAGCCCGCTCGGACCGCGCGCCGATCGGCTGATCCGCTTCGTGCGCGACCGGCCCGGGCATGATTTCCGCTACGAGATCGACCCCAGCGCCGCCTGTGACCGGCTCGGCTGGCGCGCGACCCACGATTTCGATACCGGGCTACGCCAGACCATCGCCTGGTATCTGGACAACCGCGCCTGGTGGGAACGGATCAGGGCCGGGCGCTATGACGGCACACGGCTCGGGACAGCGGCATGAAAGGCATTCTGCTGGCGGGCGGCTCCGGCACGCGCCTGCATCCCATGACCATCGCGGCGTCCAAGCAATTACTGCCGGTCTACGACAAGCCGATGGTCTATTACCCGCTGACCACACTGATGCTCGCCGGCATCCGCGACATCATGATCATCTCGACCCCGTCCGACCTGCCGCAATTCCGCCGCCTGCTGGGCGACGGGGCACGGCTCGGCCTGAGATTCGCCTATGCCGAGCAGCCCACCCCGGATGGCATCGCCCAGGCCTTTCTGATCGCGCGGGACTGGATCGGCGGCGAGGCGTGCGCCCTGGCGCTGGGCGATAATCTGATTTTCGCCGACCATCTCTCCGCCCTGCTCCAGGAAGCGGCGGCCCGCCCGCGCGGCGCGACCGTGTTCGCGTATCGGGTCCGAGACCCCGAGCGCTATGGTGTCGTCAGCTTCGGCGCCGACGGCATGGCGACCGACATCGTCGAGAAGCCGCATAACCCGACCTCGAACTGGGCGGTGACCGGGCTCTACTTCTATGACGAGCGTGTCTGCGATCTCGCCGCCAGCATCCGGCCATCGCCGCGTGGTGAGTTGGAAATCACCGATCTGAACCGGCTCTATCTCGAGGAAGGCACCTTGCAGGTGGACCGGCTGGGCCGCGGCTGCGCCTGGCTCGACGCCGGCAAGCCGGACAGCCTGCTGCACGCCGCGACCTTCGTGCAGACCTTGCAGGAACGGCAGGGTCTGCTGGTGGGCAGCCCCGAGGAGGTCGCGTTCCGCATGGGCTTCATCGACCGCGAGGCGCTGCGGGCCGAGGCGAACCGGCTGATCAAGACCGAACTCGGCCGCATGCTGCTGGACGTCGTCGATCACACCTAGCCCAAGGCAAGCCCGCCCGGTCGTCACACAGGAAAGCCTCGATGCAGATCCAGGAACTCGCCATCGCCCCGGTCAAGCTGATCGTGCCGGACCGTTTCGGCGACAGCCGCGGCTTCTTCTCGGAAACCTACCGCGAGGATCGTTTCACCGCGCTCGGCATCGGCCCGTTCATACAGGATAATCAAAGCGTCTCGGCCGCGCGCGGCACGCTGCGCGGGTTGCACTGCCAGGTCGCGCCGAACGTGCAGGGCAAGCTGGTGCGGGTGCTGCGCGGCGCCATCTGGGATGTCGCGGTCGACATCCGGGCCGGCTCGGCCACCTATGGCCAGCACGTCGCGGCCGAGCTGTCGGCCGGGAATTTCGCCCAGCTCTGGGTGCCGCCGGGGTTTCTGCACGGCTTCTGCACGCTCGAGCCGAATACCGAAGTGCTCTACAAGGTCACCGCGCCGTACGATCGCGCCGCCGAGCGCGCGGTGATCTGGAACGACCCGACGCTCGCGCTGCCCTGGCCGATCGACCCCGCCGAGGTGCATCTGTCCGACAAGGACAAGGTCGCACCCGGGTTCGACCAGGCCGCATCCTGGTTCGCCTGACATGCCCGATCTGGTGATAACCGGCGGCGGCGGCCAGGTGGCGGGTGCCCTCGCCGCGTTGGCCCGCATTCAGGGCCTGCCGATCCGCCTGCTCGGCCGGCCCGATTTCGACTTCGACCGCCCGGAAACGCTCGATGCGGTGTTCGCCGCGCCGCCCGCCATACTGGTCAATGCCGCCGCCTATACCGCGGTCGACAAGGCCGAGTCCGAGCCGGCGGCGGCGTTTCGCGCCAATGCCGCCGGGCCCGCCCGGCTCGCCGCGCTGTGCCGGCGCCACGGCAGCAAATTCCTGCATATCTCAACCGACTACGTGTTCGATGGCACCAGGCCGGAGCCGTATAACGAGCACGACGCCACCAACCCGACCGGCGTCTACGGACAAAGCAAGCGCGACGGCGAACAGGCGGTGCGTGACGCCTGCCCGGACGCGGTCATTCTGCGCACCGCCTGGGTTTACGCCGCGACCGGCCGGAACTTTCTGCTGACGATGCTGAACGCCGCCAGGCGCGGCATCACGCTGCGCGTGGTGGCCGACCAGCATGGTTGCCCGACCCTCGCGGCCGACCTTGCCGCCACCATACTCGGCATCGTCACCCGGCCGGGCTGGCAAGGCGGGCTGTACCACGCCGCCGGCACCGGCCAGACCAGTTGGCACGGCTTCGCCAAGGCGATTTTCGATCGCGCCGCCGCGCATGGCCTGACACCACCCGAACTCCTGCCCATCAGCACCGCGGACTGGCCCACGCCCGCCAAACGACCGGCGAATTCAAGGTTGGATTGTTCTTTATTACACTCAACCTTCGGTTTAAGACTTCCCGCATGGACCGAGAGTCTCATCCGGACCGTGGATTCGGTGATGACCGCCGAGGCCTGTCGGACGGCCCCTATCAGCGATCGTTTCAACGAAGTGTAAGCGACCGGCATCAAGGCTACCGCCCGACGGCTTTCCGGGCCTATGCTGGCGGCGTGTCTGATCTGCTCGAAGCCCCGCGCCCTGCCCGCGCGCCCGCCGCCCGCCCGGACGCCGCCCGCCCGGACGCCGCCGCGGTGACCATTCTGCTGGCAACCTTCGATGGCGGAACCTTCCTCGCCGAGCAATTGGCAAGCCTTGCCGCGCAATCCGTGCCGGATTGGCGCCTGTTGTGGCGCGATGACGGATCGACCGACAATTCCGTTTCCATTCTGGAACAGTTTGCCGCCGCCCATCCGGGGCGGGTCCGGCGGCTTGCCACCCCATCCGGCCGGGTCGGCGTGGCGGCGTCCTATCACGCGCTTGCCCAGGCGGCGCCGCCCGACACCTATCTCGCCTTCTGCGACCAGGACGATGTCTGGCTGCCACATAAAATGGCGCGGGCGCTGGCGGCGCTGCGCGCCGTGCCGGCCACGCGCCCGGCGCTCTATTGTTCGCGCCAGTTTCTGGTCAATGCCCGGCTGGACAGGTTGGGCACCTCGATCGACCTGCCCACGCGGCCCGGCATGGCGGAGGATTTCGCGCGGGCATTGACCGGTAATCTCGCGACCGGTTGCACCATCGTCCTCAACCCGGCCGCCGGCGCGCTGTTGCGCACAGCCCCCCCGCCCGCGGGCGCGCTGCATGATTGGTGGAGCTATCTGCTGGTCACCGGTGCCGGCGGCGCCGTCATCGCCGATGCCGAACCGACTTTGTTGTATCGCCAGCATGGCGGCAACCTGATCGGCGCGCCGCAGACACGCTGGCGCCGCGCCCGCGCCGCCCTGCGACGGGGGCCCGGCGCCTTCATGGCGGTGTTTCGCAGCCATCTCGCGGCCTTGGCGGCGCGGCCCGACCTGCTCAGCCCCCGCGCCGCCCTCATGGTGGCCGACCTCGACCAGGCGATGCGCGGGCCATGGCCGGGCCGGCTCAGCGCGGTGCGACGCCACCGGTTGCGCCGCCAGACCTGGCTCGAAAGCACCCTGTTCGTGGTCTGGACCCTGATCGGCTGAGGTTCTGGCCTTGGCGCGGCCGCCGGTGTAAGCCTGCTGCCCGATCCAAAGCCCCGGACGCCCCGATGCAGAAAGCCGCCTTCGCCGTGTTGCCGATCGTGCTCCTGGTTGCCGCCTGCGGCGACCAGGAAGGGTCCATGCTGGCGCTGTCGAAACTGAACCCGACCACGGTCGACCCCGGCACGCTGTACAGCCGCGGCATCGATGCGATGAACGCGCGCTATTATCACATCGCGCAGGTCGATTTCGACAATGTGCAGCAATATTACCCCTATTCGTCCTGGGCCACCCAGTCACAACTGATGGAGGGCTATGCCGAATATCTGCAGGAAAAATACACCGACGCGATCGGCAGCCTGGACCGCTACATTCAGTTGCACCCGCAAAGCCCCGACATCGCCTATGTCTACTATCTGCGCGCTTTGTGCTATTACGAGCAGATCTCGGATATTCAACGCGACCAGAAAAACACGGTGGACGCGATGAATGCCCTGCAGGAAGTGGTCAACCGCTTCCCCGACAGCGCCTATGCCCGGGATGCCAGCCTGAAGATCGATCTGTGCCGCGACCATCTGGCCGGCAAGGAGATGGAGATCGGCCGCTTCTATCAGAAACAGCATCTCTATGCCGCCGCCATCGGCCGTTATCAGCGCGTGGTCGACGATTTCCAGACCACCAATCACGTGCCCGAGGCACTGGCCCGCCTGACCGAAATCTATCTGGCGCTCGACATGCCGGCGGAAGCGAAGCGCACCGCCAGCGTGCTCGCGCATAATTACCCGGGCAGCATCTGGTACCAGGACACCTGGAACCAGTTGGTCGATGACAAGCTGGTCAAGGGCAGAATCGTCGGCCGCGCCGATAATGGCGGCTTCCTGCACCGCAATTTCGGCTGGCTTTTCTAAACCCGCGCCGGCCCGCGAAACCGCCGTGCTGACCGGGCTCACGCTCCGCGACGTGGTATTGATCGAGCGGCTCGACCTTGGCTTCGGCCCCGGCCTCACGGTGCTGACCGGCGAGACCGGGGCAGGCAAATCCATCCTGCTCGACGGGCTGGGCCTCGCGCTCGGCAGCCGGGCCGATGCGAGCCTCGTGCGCGCCGGCGCCGAGCAGGCGGTGGCCTCGGCGAGTTTCGTGCCGCCGCGCGGCCACCCGGTGATGAGCCTGCTGGCCGAGCACGGGCTCGATGCCGATGACGCGCTGGTGCTGCGCCGGGTCGTCGCCGCCGACGGCAAGTCCCGCGCCTTCATCAATGATCAGCCGGTCGGCGTCGCCATGTTGCGCCGCGTCGGCGCCTGCCTGGTCGAGGTGCAGGGCCAGCACGACCAACAGGGCCTGGCCGATGCCGGCACCCACCGCGATGTGTTGGATGCGTTCGGCGTTGCCCCCTCGGCGCGGCAGGCGGCGGCGGATGCGTTTGCCGCCTGGCAGGCCGCCGCCACCCGCCTCGCCGAGGCCGAGGCGGAGATCGAGGCTGCCCGCGCCGACCAGGAATGGCTGGTCCACCAGGTCGAGGAGCTGGATCGGTTGGCCCCCGAGCCCGAGGAGGAAACCCGGCTGGCCGAGGCGCGCCAGGCCATGCAGGCGGCCGAACGCCAGGCCGAGGCGCTGGCCGCCGCGGCCGAGGAACTGGCGCCGCGCGACCGGCGGGCCACCGGCCCCGCCGCCGCCATCCGCGCGGCGCTGCGGGCGCTCGGCCGGCTTGCCCCGCGCGGCACCGAACACAACCCGGCTGACGCCGTCATTGCCCTGCTCGAACGCGCCGCCGACACGCTGGCCGAGGCGGAGACGGCGCTCACCCGCATGATAACCGGGATCGATGCCGACCCGCGCCGGCTCGAACATATGGAGGAGCGGCTGTTCGCGCTCCGCGCGGCTGCCCGCAAACACGCCGTGCCGGTGGCCGATCTGCCGGCCTTGCGTGACCGGATGCGCGCGCGCCTTGCCTTGCTCGGCGATGCCGACACGGAATGCGGCGCGCTGCGTCAACAGGCCGCCAGGGCCGAGGCGGCCTGGACCAGTGCTGCCGCGGCGCTGAGTGCCGCCCGCGCCGATGCCGCGCGCCGGCTCGACGCCGCGATGCAACGGGAATTGCCCCCGCTCAAGCTTGAGCGCGCGCGTTTCGTGACCGAGATCGAAACCCTGCCGCCCGCGCAAAGCGGGCGCCACGGCCGGGACGCGGTGCGGTTTCTGATCGCCGCCAACCCTGGCCAGAAGCCGGGCCCGCTCGGCAAGATCGCCTCGGGTGGGGAATTGTCGCGGCTGATGCTGGCGCTGAAAGTGGTGCTGGCCAGCACCGCGCCGCTGCCGACGCTGATTTTCGACGAGGTCGATGCCGGCATCGGCGGCGCCACCGCCGCCGCGGTCGGCGAGCGTCTGGCGCGGCTCGCGCGCGCGGTGCAGGTGCTGGTGGTCACCCACAGCCCACAGGTGGCGGCCCGCGCCGCCGCGCATTTCCGCGTGGCCAAGGCCAGCACGCGCGGCCGCACCCTGACCGATATCGCCGCCCTGGACGCGGCGACCCGGCGAGAGGAAATTGCCCGGATGCTGGCCGGCGAAACCATCACCGACGCCGCCCGCGCCGCCGCCGACAGCCTGCTTGCCCGCGCATGAGCGAGCCCGATATCGATACCCTGACCGAGGACGAGGCGAAGGCCGAACTCGCGCGGCTGGCGCGGGTGATCGCGCATCACGACCGGCTGTACAACCAGGAGGACGCGCCGGAGATCACGGATGCCGAATATGACGCCTTGCGCGCCCGCAATGCCGCCATCGAGGCACGCTTTCCGGCGCTGCGCCGCGCCGATTCCCCCAGCCTGCGCGTGGGGGCGCCGGCCGCGCAGGGTTTTGCCAAACGCGCCCACGGCGCGCCCATGCTCTCGCTGGCCAATGCGTTCAGCGCCGAGGAATTCAGCCGATTTTTCGATACCGCCAGGCGCTTTCTCGGGCGCGACGCGCCATTTTCCCTGGTGGCCGAGCCGAAGATAGACGGGCTGTCCCTTTCCTTGACCTATGAGGCGGGCGCGCTGGTCGCCGCGACCACGCGCGGCGATGGCGCGGTCGGCGAGGACGTGACCGACAATGCCCGGGTCATCGACGCCGTGCCGCAAAGCCTGCGCCCGCCTTTTCCGGCGCGCATAGAAATTCGCGGTGAGATTTTCATGGCCAAGGCCGATTTCCTGGCGCTGAACGACGCCGAGACGGCGGCGGGAAGGCGCGGCTTCGCCAACCCGCGCAACGCCGCCGCCGGCAGCCTGCGCCAACTCGACCCGCGCGTCACCGCCGGGCGCCGGCTTGGCCTGTTCGCCTACGCGCTGGGCGATGTCTCGCAGCCGGTCGCGGACTCGCACTGGCAGTATCTGCAACGGCTGCGTGACTGGGGTTTCAGCGTGAACCCGTATTCCGAACGCCTGACCGACGAGGCCGAGGCCGCCGCCTTTCAGGCCGGCATCGCCGAGCGCCGGGGCGGGCTTGCCTATGATATCGACGGTGTCGTCTACAAGATCGACGATCTGGCGCTGCAACGGCGCCTCGGCTTTGCCGGGCGTGAACCGCGCTGGGCGATCGCCTGGAAATTCCCGGCCGAGCAGGCAATGACCGTGCTGCGGCAGATCGACGTGCAGGTGGGCCGCACCGGCGCCTTGACGCCGGTCGCCATTCTGGCGCCGGTCAATGTCGGCGGCGTGCTGGTGACCCGCGCGACGCTCCACAATGAGGACGAGATCGCCCGGCTCGACCTGCGGGAGGGCGATACGGTGCGGATCGAACGGGCCGGGGACGTTATTCCGCGCGTGCTCGGCATGATACCTGATCTGCGTCCGCCCGGCACCGCGCCGTTCCATCTGCCCGACCATTGCCCGGCCTGCGGCAGCGCCGCCATGCGCCCCCCGAACGAGGTGGTGCGCCGCTGCACCGGCGGGCTGATCTGCCCGGCGCAGCGCCAGGAAAGGCTGGTGCATTTCGTGTCACGCGGGGCCTTCGATATCGATGGCCTCGGCGAACGCAGCCTGGCCGAATTGCAGGCCTGTGGCCTGATCAAAAGCCCGGCCGATATTTTCCGGCTGCACGCGCACGAGGCCGATATCGCCGCGCGCGAGGGCTGGGGGACGGTATCGGCGCGCAACCTGGTCCACGGCATCGAGGCGCGACGGACCCTGCCGTTGGCGCGCTTCATTTACGCGCTCGGCATTCGCCGGGTCGGCGCCAACACCGCGAAGCTGCTGGCACGGCATTACCGCACCATCGATGCCTGGCGCGCGGCCATGCGCGAGGCGACCATCATCGGCAGCGACGCGCGGCTGGCGCTCGGCAATATTCTCGGCATCGGCCCGGCGATCGCGACCGAGCTGGCCGATTTTTTCATCGAGCCGCGCAATATCGCCCTGCTCGATGATCTTTTGCGCGAGGTGCGGGTAAGCCCGGACGATTTCGTCGCCAGCGCCTCCAGGCTGGCCGGCAAGACCCTGGTATTCACCGGCACGCTCACGCACATGACCCGGCCGGAGGCCAAGGCACGCGCCGAGGCGCTGGGCGCGCGCGTGACCGAAAGTGTCACCGGCAAGACCGATTTCGTGGTGGTGGGCGCCGATGCCGGCTCGAAGGCCCGGCGCGCCGCCGAACTCGGCGTTGCCATTCTCTCCGAGGAGGCCTGGCTCGACCTGGCCAGGAATGAGGCATGAGCACGGATCACGCGACGGCGCGCGCGCTGGTGAGCGATCTCTACCGCGGCATTCTCGGCCGCGAGCCGGACGAGAACGGGCTCGCCGGTCATGCGGCACGCCTGGTGGAGGGCCGAACCCTGGCCGAGGTCATTCGGACCTTTCTTCAGTCCGATGAATATAAAAATCGCACCCGTGGCGATGGCTTCGGCCCGATCGATTTCGACCCGCCATTGCGCATCACCCTCGATGCGCCGCCGGCGTCGATCGCGAGGCTTTGGGCGCATATCGGCGCCAACTGGGCGGCGCTCGGCGATATCGATCCGTATTGGTCGGTGCTGTCCAATCCGGAATTCCGCCTCGCCAACCAGCCCGATGCCGCCGTGTTGGAACGGTTCTACGCGTCCGGCAAGCATGATCTGGCGCGGATCGAGGCCTGGTTCAGCCGCAATCATCGCAGCCTCGCGCCCGGCATGGTGGTGGCGGAATATGGCATCGGGCTCGGACGGCTGACGCGCTGGCTCGCGCCCGCATGCGCCGAATTGCGCGGCTTCGATATCTCGCCGCCGCACATGGCCCGCGCCCGCGCCTGGCTCGACCGCAACGGGATCTATAATGTCACGGAACATCTGGTCCGCCGCCCGGACGATCTCGACGCCCTGGCCGGCACCGACCTGTTCGTCTCGTTCCTGGTGCTGCAACATAATCCGCCGCCAGTGATCGCGCATATTCTCGATCGTGCCTTCAGCCACCTCAATCCTGGCGGCTTTGCCCTGTTCCAGGTGCCCACCTATGCCCGCGGCTACGCGTTCTCCATCGATTCCTACCTGGCCGCGCCACCATCGGGCATCGAGATGCACGTGCTGCCGCAAGCGCAGATTTTCCGGCTGGCGCGTCAGCACGGCCTGATGCCGCTCGAGGTGGAGCAGGACCGCGTGATCGACGGCTGGTGCGTTTCGCACACCTTCCTGTTCCAGAAAATGCGCGGCCCGAACAGCTGAAGCCCCGCCTTCCCACGAGAAACACGCTGTACGCTTTGATTTAAGTCCGGCACCGGCATGCTTTGTTTCAAGTCCGGCACCGGCCCGCACCCCCACCCGGCCACCCACGAGCGTACACTGCCATGGGTGGCCGGGTGGGGGGGCGGGCCGGTGCCGGACTTGAAACAAAGCATG
>DAIDIQ010000047.1 GCA_027459285.1 Acetobacteraceae bacterium | reverse complement strand
ATACCAGCATGGAAGCGGGTCCGGTGCCTCGCAAGGCGGATTTCAAATTCCTGCCCTGGTTGTCGGCCTACGAGGATCGCAACGTCGCTATCGGGCTCGCCTGCGGCTTTGCCGGGCGCGCCCAGATCGGCAAGGGCATGTGGGCGATGCCCGACCGCATGCACGACATGCTGGCGGCCAAAATCGCCCACCCGCGCGCCGGCGCCAGCACCGCCTGGGTGCCATCCCCCACCGCCGCCACCCTGCATGCGCTGCATTATCTGCGCATCGATGTCGCCGCCCGCCAGGCGGAACTGGCCGGCCAGCCCGCACCCGGGCTCGATGCGCTGCTCGCCCCGCCGCGGCAACCGTCCGGCCAGACCTGGACCGCCGCTGATATCCAGGCCGAACTCGACAACAACATCCAAGGTATTCTCGGCTACGTGGTGCGCTGGATAGACCACGGCATAGGCTGCTCGAAAGTGCCCGATATTCACGAGGTCGGGTTGATGGAAGACCGCGCCACGCTGCGCATCTCCAGCCAGCATATTGCCAACTGGCTGCATCACGCTATCGTCACCGCGGAACAGGTCGAGGCTACCTTGCGCCGCATGGCCCTGCTGGTCGATCGTCAGAACGCGTCCGACCCCGCCTATCTGCCCATGGCCCCGGGTTACGACGGCCCGGCCTTCGCGGCCGCGCATGATCTGATTTTCCAGGGCCGCGCCCAGCCCAACGGCTACACCGAATTCATCCTCACCGCCCGCCGCCGTGACGCGAAGGCCCGCCATGCCTGACACGGCGCCGGAAGCGCCAGAAGGCCCGCTCTGCGCCAATTGCGCCACCCGCCTGTGCGGCCCCTATTGCTTCGCCTGCGGCCAGCACCGGGAGGCGCATCACCGTTCGCTCCGCCATCTGATGACGGAATTTCTCGAAAACCTGACCGAAACCGACAGCCGGCTATGGCGCACGCTGATCCGCCTCGTGGCGCATCCCGCCCGCCTGACGCGGGATTATCTCGCCGGCCATCGCGTCGCGGAAATTCCTCCCTTGCGGCTGTTCGTGGTGACCCTGGTCGTGGTGTTCGCGGTCGGTGCCATCGGCGGCCACCACCATGCCTCGTTCACCAACCTCCGCCACGACAGCCCGGAAATTCACCAGGCCATAAACGGCATCAACATCAAGGGTGAACCCGGCCTGTCGCACTGGCTGCGCGTCCATGCCGGCTACGCGGTCGATGATCCGGCCGAGGTGTTGCGCACCATGCGGGAATGGGCGGAGCGTTTCGCCTTCCTGCTGCTGCCGCTCTCGGCCATCAGCCTCAAGCTGCTGTTTCCCTTCCGCCGCGACGTCACGCTCTATGACCACCTCATTTTCACGCTCCATTCGCTCAGCTTCGCGGGGTTGGTGGTGGCGCTGGTCATGGTGTTCGGCGCGGTGCCGGTGGTCAAGAATTGGGTCAGCCTGCTGACGCTCGCGCTGCCCATCCATCTTTTCGTTCACATGCGCGGTCTTTATCGGCTATCGGTGTTCGGCACGCTTGTGCGCATGGCGGCGCTCGCCGTGCTGTCGCTGTTCTCGTTCCTGTTCATCCTCACCGGTCTCAGCCTGCTCTCCCTCGCGCTGGCGGGGCAATAGGCCAAGCGCGAGACGGCGCGCGCAAGGATTAAATACCCGGTCCGTTACCTAATGTCAACTGCCGGGGACCGGTTGGGTTGGCCAGCCATTTCATGAGTGCTGTCCTGGCGTTTGTGGTGCCGCCCGACACGGGAAACGGGCTCAGGAATTGCTGGGTGTCGAACAGGATGACGTGCGCATAAAGATCAGGCGAGACCACGCCATATGTTTCCAGCGCAGGGCTATCGACCAGAGTGCCGGCCATCGCAGCGCCGAAGGCGGCCGCGTAAATGCCCTCTGGCGAGGCCGGGTCGGTGGGCAAAGCGCATTCACCATACGTGAGCGGGCATAATTGGTAGCGCAGTTGGACGTTGTCTAATTGTGATTCGGCTACGAATACCGGTACGGGGATAAATCTGTTCTGAATCAGGTAGGAAGAATTATCACAATTCACCTGCTGCGCCTGCGTTTTGGCGTTCTTGGCGCAGAAAGTGTTGCCATGGGCATGCCACGCTGCCATCTCGGATTCCAACACCAGCGAGAAGCCGTTCGGCGTGCCTGGGAAAATGTAGGGCGATGGTGCATTCCGATCGAACTGGCCGATATCCAGCGCAAACCCGGCATCGTTGAGCAGGACAGTTTGGGCCTGGCTTGGCAGTAACGGCAGCAAAATGTTGGCATCCAGGGTGACGCCGACCCCGCCGGCGGAGGAGCCGCCGAGTATGATCCGGCGGGCGGCGGAAAACCCTGGCAATTCGGCGAGCGATTTCATGTCGGCCCGCGCCACCCGCAGCCCGTCGAAGCGCCAGCTTTTCGCCTTCAGCGGATCGAAGAATGTCCGACCCGGTAGGGTCTTGGTGCCATTCCAATAATCGCTCGTGCAGTAATGCAGTACGATCGTGGTTGCGCCGGAGAGCGGGCTGACCAGCGGGTTGGGTGACCCGATGCCGCTGCCGTCCACCGGTACCCAGCCGATCGACGTCGTGTTCGCCCGAGCGGTGGGATCGAACCAACGCTGTTGGCAGGACGTATCGTTGAAGCACGACCCACCGCCTTCCAGCCAGATTATCCAGGTTTTCGCCGCATGCCCCACGCCGGGCCGATAGGAGAATACCGGCCGTGATCCGTCATTGCAGAGCGCCTGCGGGTCGATCGTGTGATCGATCTTGCAGCCTTCGGTGCCGGTGGAGTCGGCCCCGCCGCACACCACCGCGGCGCGCGCCCGGCCGCTGAGCACGGCCCCAATTCCCAGAATTGCCAGCCCTAAGCCCCATCGCCAACGCATGCCCGGCCCCCTGAGTACAAGCCGGATGCAGCTTGTTGCATGGCCGGCGCCGACTGATAGTCGAGCCAGTCGAAACCGGTAAACAAAAAGCCGGGGAAATTACCAAATCACAATGTAAGCACTGGTGACTTCAGCCGGTGCTGGTAAGCAGCGACTTTTTTGAAAAAAAGTCGCGCAAAAAACGTTTGGGACTTGGGGGTGGAGGGTGGCGCCGTGGGGGGAGTTTTGGCGGGTGATTGGGATTTATGGGGGGCTTCGCCCACCGAAGGAAGGCGGCCGTTCATGACTGA
>DAIDIQ010000040.1 GCA_027459285.1 Acetobacteraceae bacterium | reverse complement strand
CGGGGCGATGGCGCGGGCGATGTCGGCATAGACGGTTTCGGCCGCGACAATGCGCGGCGCCGGCGGCGCGGCACGCGCCACGGCGGGGCTGGCCAGCAACAGCAACAGGGCGGCGAGGCGGCGCATGCTGGACGTTATATTATAACGTCGCGGCCGCGGCTAGAGCCTGATCGTTTCCGGTTGACCCGGATGGGCGGCACGGGTCAGCCGGTCATTGAGTGCGACACCAAGCCCCTGGGCGGGAATGGGCATGGCGGCAATGCCGGCCAGCCCCGCCCGCGCCACCAGGGCATCGAGCGTGCGCAAGCCCGCGAACAGATTGGCCGCCGCCTCCGCCAAATCGCCCGTGGCGCTGAGCTGAAAAACCGGAAACGCCCCGGCCGGTGGCGGCCCGAACGCCAGCAGCGCCTCGTTCGCGTCGCACCCTGTGGCATTCAGCCTGAGCCTGGCGTTCGGCGCGTAATGCCGCGCCAACTGGCCCGGCGCGCGCAAAATCCTGCCATCCCCCCGCCCCCCATCCTCCTGCCCCATCGGGCCGATCACGGCCTCGATATCCGCCGCCGTGACGAAACCCGGCCGCAGCAATGCCGGCCGCGGCCCGCACAGATCGACGACCGTGGATTCGATGCCAACCGGACAGGCGCCGCAATCCAGCACCGCGGCTATTTTATCCCCAAGGCCGGCCAGCACATGCTGGGCGGTGGTGGGGCTGATGCCGCCCGAGCGATTGGCCGAGGGCGCCGCGATGGGCAGCGCCACCTCGGCCAGCACGGCCCGGGCAATGGCATGGCCGGGCACCCGCACCGCCACCGTGTCCGGCGGGCCGGCGCGGCGGCCGATGCGACAGCCGGGCGCTCGCGGCAGCACCAGCGTCAGCGGCCCAGGCCAGAAGGCGGCGGCCAGCGCCCGCGCCACCGGCCCGAACACGGCGTCCCGCCCGGCAGCCTCCGCGTCCGGGTAATGGCAGATCAACGGATTATGCGCGGGCCGGCTTTTGGCGGCATAGATGGCGGCAATGGTCGCGTCCGCGTCGGCGCGGCCGCCAAGGCCATAAACGGTCTCGGTGCCGAACGCGACCAGGCTGCCCTGGCCCAGCAGCCTGGCGGCGGCCGTGATGCCGGCGCGGTCCGCCGCCAGCAGACGCGCCACCTACCTGCCCCGGCACAAAAACGGCGGGTTGACCCAATCCGGCTTGCCATAGCGCAGCAAGCCGCCATCCATGAGCGTGACAGAGCCGCCAGCGGCTTCCAGCACCGCCTGCGGGGCCGCGGTGTCCCATTCCATGGTGCGGCCCATCCGCGGATAGAAATCCGCCGCCCCTTCCGCCACGCGGACGAACTTCACCGCCGATCCGACATTCGTGAGCTTCGCGACCGGCACCGTGCGCAGCAGATTGGCCAATTTGGGATCGTCCGCGTAATGGCGGCTGGCAATCACGGTCAGCCCCTCCTGCGGAGGGGTGCGGGCGGCGATGCTGACGCGGCCATTGGCCTCCGTTTCCTTCCAGGCGCCCTTGCCGACGATGCCGAAAAACACTTCATGGTGCGCCGGCAGGGCGACCGCGCCCAGCACCGGCCGGCCATCCCGCACAAGGCCGATATTGACCGTGAAATCATCGCGTCCAGCGGCGAACTCACGCGTGCCGTCCAGCGGATCGACCAGCCAGAAAGTGCCATCCGGCGCCGGCCCCTCACGCCCGGCCACGTCTTCCTCGGCCACCACCGGCACATCAGGGGTCGCGGCCCGCAACGCCTCGGTTATCAGCGCCTCGGCTGTCTTGTCGGCCTCGGTAACGGGGGAATCATCGGCCTTGGCGCGCACCGCGAAGCCGCGGGCGCGAATGGCCATGATGACCCCGGCGGCCCGTTTCACCAGGCCGAGGGCGAGATCGAGCGCGTCATTGTCGGTCATGCGGCTGGCTTCTAGACCCGATGCAGGCGGGACGGAAATGGGGCAGGCACTGGTCATGCGCTTGGCAAACGTTATTTAATGCGACGAACGCAGTCGCGGAGTTTCCTACCTTCATGATCGAGATTTCCTTCGCCCCGGTTAACCTGCCGGAGACGGGCGCGCTGGCGGTATTGGCGACCGAGGGTCAGCCAGCCTCCGGCCTGTGGCGGGCCGCCGATGAGATTTCCGGCGGGCTGATCGGCCGGGCGCTGACCGTCGCCGGCTTCAAGGCCGGGGTGCGCGACCAGGCCATGGTGCTGGCGCCAACCGCGGGGCTGAGCCGGGTGGTGGTGCTGGGACTGGGTCCGGCCGACAAGCGCACCCCGAATGTCCTGACCGAGGCCGGTGGCCGCGCCGCCGCCGGCCTGATGCAGGAAAGCGCCGCCGCCATCGACGCGGGCGGCTTCAGCGCCGCGCAGGCGGCCGAAATCGCCCTCGGGGCGGCGCTCCGCGGCTATCGGTTCGATCGCTACAAAACCCGTGAGAAGGCCGAGGATAAGCCGAAGCTTGCCCACCTCACCGTGCTGACCGAGGACCCCGCCGCCGCCGCGGAAGCCTTTGCCGCGCAAAAGCCGGTGGCCGAGGCGGTGCACTTCGCCCGCGACCTCGTGAGCGAGCCGCCGAACGTGCTGAGCCCCGCGGAATTCGCCCGCCGGATCGAGGGGCTGAGCCGGCTGGGCCTGGCGATAGAGGTGCTGGGGCCAGACCAATTGCGCGCCCTTGGCTTCGGCGCGCTGTTGGGTGTCGCGCAAGGCAGCGTGAACGAGCCGCGCGTGGCCATCATGCGCTGGCAGGGTGCGGCCAACCCCGAGGCGGCGCCGATCGCGCTGGTCGGCAAGGGGGTTACGTTCGATTCCGGTGGCATCAGCATCAAGCCCGCCGGCGGCATGGAGGACATGAAATGGGACATGGCCGGCGCCGGCGCCGTGACCGGGGCGATGGCGGCGCTGGCCGGGCGGCGGGCGGCGGTGAATGCGGTCGGCATCGTCGGGCTGGTGGAAAACATGCCCTCGGGCAGCGCGCAGCGCCCGTCGGACGTGGTGACGACCGCCTCCGGCCAGACGGTCGAGATCATCAACACCGACGCCGAGGGACGGATGGTGCTGGCCGATATTCTCTGGTATTGCCAGGACCGCTTCAAGCCGCGCGCCATGATCGACCTCGCGACCCTGACCGGGGCCATGGTGGTGGCGCTGGGCCATGAAATGGCGGGCATGTTCAGCAATGACGAGGCGCTGGCCACACAGTTGATCGATGCCGGCGCCGCCACCGAGGAAAAACTGTGGCGCATGCCGCTCGGCGATTCCTATGACCGGCAATTGAAGTCCGATATTGCCGACATGAAGCACGTGACCGGCCGCCCGGGCAGCGCCAACACCGCCGCCTGCTTTTTGCAGCGCTTCGTCAACGGGGTGCCGTGGGCACATCTCGATATTGCCGGTGTCGCCTGGGCCAGCAAGGACGCTGCCCTGGCCCCGAAAGGCGCCACCGCCTTCGGTGTGCGCCTGCTGGACCGGCTGGTGGCACGCCATTTCGAGGGCTGATGGCCGAGATCGGGTTTTATCATCTGACCCGGACCGAGGTTGCGGACGCGCTGGCGCCGTTGCTCGCGCGTACCCTCACTCTGGCCAAACGCGCCACCGTGCGGTGCGGCAGCGCCGCGCGCCTGGCGGCGCTGGACCGGGCGCTCTGGCTCAACCCGCACCATAAGTGGCTGCCACACGGCACAACCGATGCGCGCTTTCAGCCGATTTTTCTCACCCTCGAGGATACGCGGCCGAACGGCGCCGATTTCCTGTTCCTGCTCGACGGCACCGATACCGCGGACATAGCCGGTTGCGCGCGGATCTTTGATTTGTTCGATGGCCGCGACACCGCCCAGGTGACCGCGGCACGAGACCGCTGGCGCCAGCGCAAGGCGGCGGGTCATGTCTTGACCTATTGGCGACAGACGGAAAAAGGCTGGGAAAAAGCCGAGGGCTGAGCGCCTCCGCCCGGCTTGCCGCGGCCAGATGGGGTGCCGAAGGGCGGCACGCGAAAACACCGTTGTCATGCCGAGGCGGTTTCGCGTAATGCTGGGTGTCGCTCCATCCGAAGGTTGTCTCATGCGCCCTGTTCTTTATGTCGCCACCGCGCTCGCCGGGCTTGCCTGCATGGCTGCGGCCCCCCCGCCGCCAGTGCTCCCGCCCGTGCTTTCAGTGACGCAGATGCCGAACGTGGTGCAGAACCCCGCCGTGCTCGAGCGTGATGGCACCTACAGCGCCTTGATCAATGGCGCCTCCTATTGGGCATTCAATGACACGGCGCTGTCGGCGCCGAACGCATCCGGGCAGAATTTCTTCAGCAATTCCCTGTCCTGGGCCACCTCGCTCGACGCCTCGGGCGGCATCGTGCTGAACAAGGACCAGGTCGACAGCTCTGGCCTGCCGGCGCAATTCATTCCCTTCAGCCCGGTCGAGGCGGCGTTCAATGCCAACCATGCCGGAAACAAATGCGCGATCAAGCCGTGCAATGTTTCGCTTGCCATCTGGCCAGGCCCACTCGTGCCGGACGCGGCCACCGGCAAGATTTATATTCCGTTCGGTTTGATTTATCGGGGCGGGCCGGTGCAAGGCTTTCAGGGGGCCGGCACCGGCATAGCGGTAGCGACGCTGAACGCCGACGGCACCATGAACGTGACGCGCCCGGTGGAAGGCAAGGGGCGCGACATCAATCTGCTGTGGCAGAAAAATCAGCAGGGCTATGCCGACGAGGCATTTATTTATAACGGGTATTATTACGCCTATACCGGGCATAACGTGTTCGTCACCACCGAGGATTTGCTGGCCAGGGTACCGGTCGCGAACATACTCGATCTCTCGGCCTGGACCTATTATGCCGGCAACGAGGTCTGGAGCACCGATCCGTCCGCGGCGGTACCGGTGTTCGATGGCTCCGCCAGCGGCAGCTCGGTTTTCTATGATGCCTATCTGAATTGCTGGATGCTGATCTATTCGGGTAATTTCTCAAACGATATCTATTACGCGGTGGCCCATCACCCCGAGGGCCCATGGTCCAAGCCGGCGCTGCTGGCGGTGGGTGAGACAGGCTACAACAACAACGCCGACTATGCCGGGCGCGCGCACCCCGAATTCTCGCCCGATGGCGGCAAGACCGAATACATCACCTATGTGCATTCGACCGGGGCCTTCGGGCAGGATTTGCCGACCCTGCAGGTGGTGTTCGGCAAGCCGGGCGGCTGAGCGCCGGAGCGGTTCCGGCGGCAATCCGCCCCGAGGATCAGGCCAAACCCAGCGCCGGGGCGTCCAGGTCGATCCAGGATAAATGGCCGCCCTTGCCGGCGCCGGTATCAAGAAAAACCGCGCTGCCGCCGGCGGCGCTGGGCCGCACATAAGGCCGGCCATCGCGGCTGCGCCGGTCGTGACCGCAATAGAGCGTCATGCCCTCGGGCACCGTATCGGCCCAGGCCAGGCTGCGTTCCGGATAGCCGTCCGGCCGGGTGCGGCCGGTGGGCTGGCCAAACAGCGCCAGCGCCAACGCCCCGCGCGGGTGGGGCGGAAATTCGGCGGCGCGCGGCGCCGGCAGCCTGGCCATCGCGGCATGATAGCCGGCATGCACGAACACGGCGTTGCCGGCGGCAAGCCAGGCTGGCGCATCGAGCAGGGCTGCCAGCACACGGTGGCGCAGCGCCCCCGGCAGCGCTTTCAGGGTGGCTTGGGTGGGCCTGGGCGGGGTCAGCCCATCGCGCAGCGCGCGCAACAATTTCAGATCATGATTGCCGATGACGAAGGCGCCGGTGCCGGCGGCCAGCCTGTCGAGCATCAGGTCGAGGGTCGCGGCGGGGTCCGGCCCTTCATCGACCAGGTCACCCAGTTGCAGCACGAAACGCGAGGTTGCGCAGGCATGGGCAAAGCCGGTGGCGTCCGCGTGCACATCGCCCACCACGCGCAGGCCGTGGCGGCGAATGGCGGCGGCAAGCTCAGGCACGCCTGGCACGCCGCTGCTTCTCGGGTGCTGCATGATCGACCTTGGCGGTGACCAGCCGGAACGCATCGAGCGCCCGGGTCCGCGCCTCACCCAGATCAACAATCGGCTCGGGATAGGTCTTGCCCAGGCTCACACCGGCTTCGCGCAGCACGAGCCCCGGGGCTTCCCAGGGCGCATGAATGACATTGGCCGGCAGCAGCGCCAGTTCCGGCACCCAGCGCCGCACATAATCCCCATCGGGATCGAATTTCCTGCCCTGCAGTTCGGGATTGAAAATGCGGAAATACGGGGCCGCGTCGGCGCCGCACCCAGCCACCCACTGCCAGCTTGCGCTGTTGGAGCCGAGGTCGGCATCGACGAGCGTATCCCAGAACCAGGCTTCCCCCTCGCGCCAGTCGATCAGGAGATGCTTGATCAGGAAGCTGGCGGTTATCATGCGCACCCGGTTGTGCTGCCAGCCAGTATGCCAAAGCTGGCGCATGCCGGCATCGACGATCGGAATCCCGGTCTGGCCGCGCTGCCAGGCGGCAAGGGCCCGCTGGTCGCGCCGCCAGCGCATGGCGGCGAAGCTTTCGCGCAGCGGCGCATCGGGCATGTGCGGGTTGTGCCACAGCAGATGCGCCGAAAATTCCCGCCAATAGAGTTCATTGATGAAGGAAACGCTGCCCTTGCCCGGGCGCGCGGCCGCGGCGTGCCGACAGGCGCGGGCCGAGATCTCACCGAAATGCAAATGCGGCGACAGGCGGCTGACGCCGTCCACCCCGGGCAGGTTGCGCGTATCGGCATAGGCATCCAGCGCCTGCTCCGTGAAGCGGGCCAGGGCCGTCTGCGCCGCCGCCTCGCCCACGGTCCAGGTTTCGCGCAGCCCGCCCGCCCAGTCAGGCGCCGTGGGCAAAAGGCGCCAGGCATCCAGCGGCTCCGATGTCAGGGCGGCAGCCGGACGAATCGCGGTGGGCGCGGGCTGGGGTGGGGCATCGTCCGCCATCTCGGCGCAGGCGCGGGAAAACGGCGTGAAAACAAAAAACGGCGTGCCGGTTTTGGTGCGCAGCGACTCCGGGTCGGCCAGCAGGCTGGTCCAATGCAGGCTGAGCGCGCAGCCAAGTGCCGCCAGCCGCGGCGCCAACGCCGCCTGCGCGGCCCGGGAAGCAGGCTCGACCGCGTGGCCCGCATGCACCGAGGCGGCATTCGCCTCACGCGCAATGGCTTCCAGCGTGGCCACGGTCTCGCCGCGGCGCAGCACCAGCGGCACCCCGAGCGCCCGGAGCTGTGCGCCGAGAGCGCTCAGCGACTGGTGCAGCCACCACAGGCTGGCGGCACCCTGGGCCCAGTCGCCCCCCTGGTCCGGGTCATGCACATAGCAGGCCAGCACGGGCCGGCCGGTTGCCACCGCCTCGGCCAGGGCGGGCTGGTCGGCCAGGCGCAGGTCGCGGGTGAACCAGACCAAAGCCGGTCTTTCCTGCCGTGCCTTCACGCTGCCCATGCCTCCTGCCCCTTTGCTGAATGCCCGCGCGGCTGGCGCGCCGTCACGCAGGCGCACATGGTGGCGGTGGCCGGGCTTGCAATGCGG
>DAIDIQ010000028.1 GCA_027459285.1 Acetobacteraceae bacterium | reverse complement strand
GCACGGCCCGCGCGAAATCACCCCCAAACCCAACGCCGCCTACTGGACCCGCCGCCTCAAATCCCTGACCCAACAACGCGCCTGGGCCGCGGCCAACAACATAGACCCCGAAACCCTCGGCCCACCCCCACTAATCCCCGCCCGCAAGCCAAGACCCCATCCGCGAAAATGAGCCTCCGACGCACATCATAAACGCACGCCCAAATCGTTCCGGTATCGTAACGAAGCCTCAGCCGCCGGCAAACCGCGCGAAGTCTCGCGCCAGCACCGCGTACACCGGCCGCTTGAAGTCCACCACCAGGCCGGTCACCTCCGCCAAATCGGCCCATCGCCAGGCATCAAATTCCGGTTCCCCATGCGCGTCCAGCCGAATATCCGCGTCCGCTCCGGTAAAGCGCAGCGCAAACCAACGTTGCCGCTGCCCCCGATATTTCCCGCCCCACACCCGGCCCAGCAATTCCGGCGGCAAATCATAGGTCAGCCAGTCCGCATGCTCCGCCAGCACCTCCGCCCGTGCCGTGCCAATTTCCTCGGCCAGCTCCCGCATCACCGCCGCCCGCGGCGTCTCGCCGGTATCGATGCCACCTTGCGGAAACTGCCACGAACCGAGATTAGGCGCGCCCGCCGGCAAATTCGCTCGCCGGCCAATAAAAACCCGCCCTTCCGCATTGAACAGCACCGCCCCCACATTGTCCCGATATGGCAGCATCCTCGCCTCCCTCAACCCGCCACCAGGCTGCTCACCGGCGTCAATACAATCCCGTCCTTTTTCAACCCGGCGATAAAATCCCGCAGCGCCGCCAGCACGATCGGGTCCGGCCGCAACACAATCCCGATCGCCGAGCCATCCTTCAACGCCAGCCCGCGCAGCCGCGCCAGTTTCCCCGCCACCACCGCCGCGTCATCAACCGTCGGGTCGATCACCACATCCGCAGACCGCTCCCCAACCGCCGTCGCCGCCACCGCCCCCGGTCGGGGGTCCAGATAAAACAGCCCCCGTCCCGTCACCTCATGCAGCAACATCGCCATCAGGCCCGGAAACGCCGCATACCCAGCCCCCACCTGCCCGTCCGAGGCGCCGGTCACCCCGGCATACCCCTGCGCCCGTGAAAGCACCCATTCCAGATTACGTGCATTCTCCGCCGGGCTCGCTCCGGTCAGCAGCGCCCGGCTGCCTTCCTCATCAGCGGGAAAATTCGCCGGCTCCATCGGCAGGCTTTGCAGGGTTTCATGCCCCGCCTCACGCGCCGCCCGCAGCGTGCCCTGTGGGTCGGCCGCATAGGCCGACAGCGCCATGTCCACCGCCCCGGGCAATTCCGTCATCGCGGCCTGGCTCACCTCCGCCGAAAGCCCGATCCCGGCCAGCACCAGCCCAAGCCGCGGCCCAGTCCCGGCCACGGGTCGCCCGGCATAAGCCACCCGTGGCGTCAGCCCATTCGCGCCAACACGCGGCAGAAATGCCCCGGGAAAATCCGGTGCCGGCGTCAGCAGCGCTGCCATCGGCGGCGCCGGATGCGCCGTCACTTTCGCTCCGACCCCCGCCGCCACCGCGACCGCCTTATGCGGCGCCCTCGCCGCCTGCCGGCGCGGCGGCCCAAGCCAGGCCAGCCATCCGGCAATGCCGGCCGCCACCAACATCACAGCAAGCCAGAACAGCCCAAGCGCCCGCCAGCCCCGCCGCCCCGCGGCCAACCTCGCCCCGCCGCCGCTATCCTGGCCTGCCTCGCTCAGTCCTTCGATACCTTCTTCGTCGCCGCCAGATCATGCACCGCCACCAGCGCCTGTTGCAGTTGAAAATCGGTGGACGGCTTCTCAGGGTCGAATGCCGGCCAATTCTTCGGCGGCTCATGCGGTATCGTCTTCAATGACGGCGGCAGGTCCGGCCGGTCCGGCGGCCCCGGCTCGTTCGGCGCGCCACCCTTGTTGGTGATGATATTGTTCAGGTCGCTCTCATGCTCCGGCCCGAAATGCGGCGGCGGATGACGCTCCTCGGCCACCCGCACATCGGGCGTAATGCCCAGCCCCTGAATCGACCGGCCGGACGGCGTATAATACCGCGCCGTGGTCAGCCTGATCGCCCCACCATTGTTCAACGGCAGCACCGTCTGCACCGACCCCTTGCCAAAGCTACGTTCACCCAGCAGCACCGCCCGCCGATCATCCTGCAACGCGCCGGAAACGATCTCACTGGCCGACGCCGACCCATTGTCGATCAGCACCACCAGCGGCTTGCCATCCAGCAAATCCTTGCCCTTGGCATCCCAGCGCTGGTCATCCTCGGCATGCCGGCCCCGCGTGCTGACAATTTCGCCACGTGGGATAAAATCGTCCGAGACCGCAATCGCCTGCTCCAGCAACCCCCCGGGGTTGCCGCGCAAATCCAACACCAGCCCAGCCAGCTTGCCGTGCGTCTCATCCTTCAACTTGGCAATCGCCTTCTCCATTCCCGGCGCCGTTTCCTCGTTGAATTCATCCAGCCGCACATAGCCCACGTCACCCAGCAGCTTCGAGCTCACCACCTGCACATGAATGACCTCGCGGGTCATGCTGATCTTCAGCGGCACATCCACCTTGTCGCGCTTAATGGTTAGCGTGATCTTGCTGCCGGTCGGCCCGCGCATCTTCCCAACCGCCTGGTTCAGCGTCAGCCCCACCACCGTGCGCCCATCTATGTCCAATATCAGGTCGCCCGATTTCACCCCGGCCTTGTAAGCCGGTGTCCCCTTGATCGGCGCAATCACCTTCAGGAACCCGTCCGCCTCGGTGACCTCCAGTCCCAATCCACCGAATTCGCCGGTCGTGGTGACCTGCATGTCCTGATATTGCTTCGGATCCATATAGCTGCTGTGCGGATCGAGCCCTGACAGCATGCCGTTCAGCGCGTTGTTGATCAGCTCCTGATCCTTGACCGGATCCACATAATCCGCCCGCACACGCTGAAACACATTGGCGAACAGGTCCAGCAGTTGAAACGTGTTGCCGCTTCCGCCGGAATCCTCGGCATAGGCCGAGCTCCAATGCACGCCACTCACCCGGCCGATCAACCCAAGCGTCGGCCCGGCCGCGACCCCGCAGATGAAGGCGGCTCCAAACAGCAGGCGGGTACGTCGATTCATTGCGTCATCCTCAATTCAGCCGGCATCGGTTCATCCGGCTACCCGGCATCATGCGCTACTGGCTCGCACTCAGGAAGGGTGCGGGATTGACCACCGCGCCGTCGTGGCGAAGTTCCACATACAAGGCCGGGCGCGGCCCGCCCTTGGCCGGGTCCCAGCCCGGCATGGCGCCGATCGGCGCCCCCGAATCGACCGACGTACCTACCGCTGCCTCGAGCCGCGCCAGTCCGGCCAGCACGAACACATAGCCGTGCCCGCAATCAATGATCATCACCCGGCCATAGCTGCGAAACGGGCCCGCGAACAGCACCGCCCCGGTGCATGGTGAAACCACCCGCGCCTCTGGTGGCGGCGCATAGCTGATCCCTTGCGCCGGCCCCGCCTCGGTCGCCGCGCCAAAAGCGCGCACAACCCGCCCGGCAACCGGGGCGTGCCGAGGTCGGCCAGCCAGGCCTGGTCCCGGCGCCACCGCCCGCGCCGCCGCCCGCGCCTCGGCTTCCTCATGGGGCTTGTGCGCGCGTGCTGCCCTGGCCAACCGCCTTGCGGCTGCCCTGGCTTCTCTCGCCCGCGCAGCCTCGATCGCCGCGATCGCCGCCCGCAAGCTCGTCTCTCGGGCCGCTGCTGCCGCCGCCGTCCGCGCTGCCCGTTCCTCATCCGCCTGCGCCTCGGTCAGGGTCTTGCGGGTGCTGGCCATTTGATCATCGAGCGATGCCGCTCGCGCCGCGGCGGACTTTTCGGCGGCGGCAAGGATCGGCGCTTCCGCCCGCATCGCCCGGCTCAGCCTCTCCAGTTCAGTCTGCCGGACCCGCAACGCCTCCGCTTCCCGCGCCATCTGCCGGGTAATGCCATGCAGCACGGCAAGACCTTGCGCCGCCGCGGCCGGATTACCGGGAAGCGCCAACAGGGTCGCGTCCGGGTAAAGCGCCAGCCGCTCGATCACCGGCAGCAAGGGGCCGATATTATCTTCCTGCTGGCGTAATTGCTGCTCAGCCTCTCGGTGTTGGGCGGCAAGCGCCGCCATGTGGTCGGCGGCAATTGCTTCGGTGGCTTCCGCCTGTTGCAGTCGCATCGTGGCCTCGGTTCGGGCGGCGGCCAGGGTGGCAAGCTTTGCCCGCGCCGCTGCTTCGTCCTGCTTGGCCTTTCGTTCCGCAGCCAGACCGGCGCGGCGCTCTCCCTCGACCGCGCGAAGCGTCTCCTGGGGGGGCTGCCCTGGGGAGGGTGCGGCCCCCATCAGCGTCAGCCCAATAAAGCCACGCATCAGCCACCCCGCGGGCCGGCCCGGCAAGCTCAGGTCTGAACCTGTAGCGTCTGCCCGGTCATTTCGGCGGGCTGTGCCAGACCCATCAGAGCCAGCAGCGTCGGTGCCACATCGGCCAGCCTTCCGTCATGCAAAGCCTGTGACCCGGCGCCAACCAGAATGACCGGCACCTTGTTGCTGGTGTGGGCCGTGTGCGGGCCACCGGTTTCCGGGTCGCGCATCAATTCGCAGTTGCCGTGATCGGCAATGATCAGCATGGCGCCACGTCTTGCCGTGACGGCATCGACCAACTGGCCGAGACACTGGTCCACTGTCTGAACGGCCTTGATGGCCGCTTCCAGACTACCGGTATGCCCAACCATGTCCGGGTTCGCGTAGTTCAACACGATAAGGTCATAGGTGCCGCCGCGGATGGCGCTGACGGCCTTTTCTGTCAGTTCGGGCGCCGACATTTCCGGCTGCAGATCGTAAGTGGCGACCTTGGGCGACGGCACCAATATCCGGTCCTCACCGGGCAAGGTGGCTTCCTTGCCGCCATTCAGGAAATAGGTGACGTGCGGGTATTTTTCGGTCTCCGCCATCCGAAGCTGACGCAACCCCGCTTCGGCCACCACGTCGCCGAGCAGGTGATGCATGCTTTGTGGGGGAAACAGGGTCCCGAGATGGGGTGCCAGCACATCGCTATAGCGTGTCATGCCCGCCTTGGCGGCGAACTGGATGCGGCGCCGCCTGGGAAACCCGTCAAACGCCGGTAACACCAGCGCACCGAGCAGTTCCCGCACACGGTCGGCGCGGAAATTGAAACATAGCAGCCCATCGCCGTCGCACATGCCGCCATAGGCACCGATGATCGATGGGTTGATGAATTCATCAGTGATATCGGCGCCGTAGGCGGCGTGGATCGCGGTCGCGGGATCGGGGAACCGGTCACCCTGGCCCTCGGCAATGGCGGCATAGGCTCGGGCCACCCGGTCCCAGCGCTTATCACGGTCCATGGCGAAGTAGCGGCCGGTGACGGTCGCAACCCGCGCCCGGGGTGGCAGGGCCGCGACCAGGTTGGCGACATGGGTCTCACCAGAGCGCGGCGGGGTATCACGGCCATCGGTCGCCACATGGACGAGGACGGAAAGACCGGCATCGGTCAGGATGCGGGCAAGGGCGATCGCGTGCCGGCTGTGAGCGTGCACCCCGCCATCGGAAACCAGGCCGAACAAATGGCAGGTGCCGCCCGAGTTGCGGAGAGCCGCGATGAAATCGGCCAAGGCAGGGTTGTTGGCGAGTTCACCATCGGTGATCGCCTGATCGATGCGGGGCAGTTCCTGCATGACCACACGGCCGGCGCCGATGTTCAGGTGGCCGACCTCGGAATTGCCCATCTGGCCTTCCGGCAGCCCGACATCAGGCCCCGAGGCACGCAGGAAAGCGTGCGGGGCGGTGGACCAGAGATGGTTGAAAACCGCCGGCCGCGCGAGCCTGACCGCGTTATCGGCCGATTCCTCGCGCCAGCCCCAGCCGTCGAGGATCACGAGCATGACAGGACGTGGCGTGGTCATGGCCTAGGCTTTCCGACAACCGGGCGGGCGATGCAAGAAATAGCTGGTTCAGGGTGCCATGCCGGTGAGGCGGGTGATTTCGGTCAGGAAGGCCTCGATATGCTGGTTGAGGTCGAGCGTCGCCTCGGCCTCGGCCCGGGCATTGGCGCGGAGTTGGTCGAGCATTGGCCGATTTTCGAGTGCGCTCAGGACGGCTTCGGCCAAAGCCGCGGGATCGGGGAAGCGGCACAGCAGGCCGTTGCGGCCATGGACGATGAATTCGCGCACCGGCCCCGTATCGCTGCCGAGAACGGCGCAACCCATGGCAAGGGATTCACGCAGGGACCATGAGGCGACGAACGGATAGGTCAGATATAAATGCAGGTCAGATCGCTGCAGCAGGGTGCGGAAAATATCATACTCGACCCGGCCGAGAAAATGGACCCGGTCCGGATCGATGGCGCCACCGAGCTCAGCCAGCAGGAGCTTGCGCCAGGAGCCGCCTGGCGGGGTTGGGCCGTAGCTTGGTTCGTCGGCGCCGATGATGGCGATGCGGAGATTTTTGCGTGACGCCAGAATGGCCGGCAAGGCGCGCATCAGGACATGAAAGCCGCGATACGGTTCCAGGCCACGGGCGACGTAGGTGATCAGGGTTTCGCGCGGGGCGATGCTGAGATTGGCGATGCGACAGGTTTTGCGGCGGAGGGCGGGGTTCGGCTTGCAGACGGTGAGATCGGCCCCCTCGGGGATCAGGCGGATCTGCGGGCGGGCCCATTCCGGATAGGTATGGCGCTGAAACTGGGTCGGTGTCTGGCCGGCCTGATCGAGCGCCAGGGCGAGCAGGTTGACGGCGTTTTTCGCGCGGACCTGCGGGAACTGGGTGGCGGGGGTGGGGAATTCCGGGTCGAAGCCGACATCGAGTCCGGTCGACCGGTAATAAAATTCGAAATAGCCGAGCATGGGCGCACCTGGCCATAGATCGGGCAGGCTCAGTAATTCACCCCAGCCGTGGTGGCCGATTATGATGTCAGGCGTGAAGCCGAGATTTTTGAACTGGGTGGCGGCCGCGGCCACCGCCTCGGCGCGGATCATGGCGGCATCGAGATCGCGCGCGTTTTCGTGGGTGGCGCGGTTGGCGGGCCGGCGCGGGCGATAGGTGATCTTGCGCACGCCGGGCAGGGAATTCTGGTTCGGCTCGGTGACGAACAGAATTTCGTGCGCGCCGGTTTGCACCAGGTGCCGGGCAATGTGCAGATATTGGCCGGGGAAATTCTGGTGGACGAAAAGCAGTTTCACGCCCGCTGTGACCGTGTCAGCGGGTGCGTACCCGCATCATCGGGCACGGCGGCCGGGGGGCGCCTTGGCGGCTGGCTTGGGTGGGGCCTTGGCAGCTTGCGGGGCTGGTTTTGCCGGCATCTTGGCGGCGGGCTTGGCGGCGGATTGCCGTTCGGTGATGGTGACCTTGAAGGCTTCGAGCGGGGAGAGGCTGGTCGATTCGCAGGAATCACCGGCGGCCTTTGCCGTGGCGGCGGTGCCATCGATGAAGGTGGCTTCGTAGGCGATATCGAATTTGCGGGCGGCGTCACCCTTGAGGCGGACGCGCAGGCCGAGGATGGGCAGGGCCATGCCACGGCTGCCGCACAAGGTGCCGCCCTCGGACCAGGGCGACAGCCAACCGCGACCGAGCACGGCCTGGTATTCGATGTCGGCGGCGGTGAGGCCCAGTGTGTTGGGGAGGATCATGAAACCCTCGATCCAGCGTTTGCTGCCACGATCGCCGATCCATTCGCCGAGGACGGCGCCGACATCGCCCTTGACCTGCTGGTGGGCAACGATTTCGGGCAGGGTTTTCGGGACGACGGGTGTGACAGGGGTGCGTTGCGCGGTCGCTGCTTCCTCTCCGAGGCGGAGGACTTGCAGACGGGGCGCGGGGTCCTGGCTGGCGGTGTTCTGGTAGATGGTGACGAGGATGCTGGCCGCGGGCGCGGTGATCTGGACGATGGCGGCATCGATGGGGCCGCTGAGCCAGCCATCCGGGCGCAGGCCGACGATGCTCACGCCATCGGTTTGCGGCGGGATGGAGAGACGAACGCCGGGCAGGCCGGTTGGGTCCGGTTCGTGGCGGACGCCGGGGGTTTGGACAATGCAGAACAGGCCTTGTTCCAGGCGCATCAGATGGGCCGTGACCTTAAGCTCGGTCAATGGCTTGGGCGCTTGCGCGGACTCAGACATTGCGTTCCTTTCCGGACGACCGGGCGGCGTTATGGCACGGATATCTGAACCACGCATGAGTGGACAAGGGGTGAATGACCGGCCGAGGACGCGGGGCGCGTCATCGGCCGGGGTGTGTCACGGCAAGGGCGCAAGAATGGCGTCGAGGCGATCGGGGGTGCCGGGGATTCGTTGCAGGTGCGGGTAACGCAGGCCGCCATGATAGTCGATGTTGACGGTGCGGAAATGCTCGCCTTCCTGGACCAGCAGGGAAACCGGGGATTTGTCGTGCTGGGCGCGCTTGATGGCATCGGCGATGGATGAGGGATCATCGTAGGCGAGGCCATCGACGGCGATGATTTTGCCGCCTTCGACTAACCCGGCCTTGAAGGCGGGGCTGCCCCAGGCGACGCGGGCGATGCTGGCGCCCTTGCCGACGAGGATGCCGAGCGAATAGATGAACTCGCTGCCGCCGAAGCGGGCCATTTCGCTTTTCTCGTAGGCTGACGGCTTGTCGGTGTAGACGAGTTTCCAGCCGCCGCGGGTGATGCCGTCGAGCAGGTGGGTGGCATCGTGGGTGGTGAGGTGCTGCTTGAGGAAGCCGGCCCAATCATAGGGCACGACGTCGTTCAGTGCCTTGACGATGTCGTTGAACTGGTAGGTGACGACGCCCCACTGGCCATTATCGATGCCGAAGAAATGTTGCGCGAAGGTGGTGAGCGATTTTTTGCCGCCGGTTTTTTCCCGGATCAGGGTATCGGCGTCGAGCCACATCAGCAGGCCCTCGACGTAATAATCCTCGTCGCGCTGCCAGTTATACCAGGGGATGGGGCGGCGCAGGCTGAACAGCGGGTCGTTGGTGGTATCCTCGAGGTCGCGCCAGGAGCGGCCGACCTCGTTTTCCATGCTGGCGGCCTCGAGGGCGAGATCCTGGCGCTGGTCGGCGGCGGTCTCGATGCCGCTGCGGGCGGCGAGCACCTGGCCCCAATACTGGGTCTGGCCCTCATAGACCCAGAGCAGGCTGTCACGCTCGGGCAGGACATCGAAATCGGGCGACCAGAGGTCGGCGGGACGGCGGAACTTGCCGTTCCAGGAATGGGTGAATTCATGCGGCAGCAGATCACGGTCGGCGAGGGATTTTTGCGGATCGGTGAAATAGTCGCGGCCGGTGCCATCCTCGCTTGAGCGGTGATGCTCAAGGCCCTCGCCACCCATTTCGTCGCTGAGGGAGAGGAGGAAATCATAATGGTTGAAGTGGTGCGAGCCGTAATTCTTGAAGGCCTGCTGCACGAGGGCGCGATGGGCCGCGAGGTCCTTGGCGGAGATGACGAGATCCTCCGGCCGGTCGGCGACGACATTGAGATGCACGGGGACCGAGCCGCCGGGGTTGAGATCGACCCGTTCGAAATAGCGGCCGGCATACATGGGCGAATCGAGCAGGACGTTGAGGGTGACGGGGGCGAAGCTGACTGTGTTGCCGGAGGCATTGGCGCCATCGAGGGCGGTGGCGAATTTCCAGCCATCGGGCAGGGTGACGCTGGGCTTGACGCCGATATCACGCGAGAAATAGCCGGCGGGATAAAGGGTGACCTCGTTCCATTCGAGGTCGAGCATGTTGGGGGTCATTTCGACGCGGCCCATATTCCTGGTGGGCGGCGAGAGATATTGATAGGCGACATCGACCGAGGCGACGCCCGCGGGCACGTTTATATGGAAGGCGCGGGGCTGAACCGGGTCACGCTTCCAGGCGAGTGGTTTGCCGTTGGCGGTGACGGTGAGACCGGCGAGCATACGGATGGGGCCGGTGGGGCCGTGATCGCCGGGGATGTATTCCGGATAGAGGAGGATGAGGTCACCGGGATGGGGGACCGGCATGGTCTCATGCACGGAAACGATGTGCCGATCGGTATCGGTGGCGTTGACGGCGAGGGTGATGGTGCCGGGGAACTTGACATCACGCGGCTGAGGGATGGCCGGCGGTTGGGGCAGAGGGGTTGGCAAGGGTTGCGGCGGGGTTTGGGCGAAGGCCGGGGTGCAGCAGAGCAGGGCGAGCAGGGGAACGTGCCGCATGGCGGACCTTTCGAAGCAAGCGGGGACCCGGCCTTAGAGCGCAATCGACCAAGGCTGGCAACGGGCTATCGCGCAGCGCAACGATCGGGGGAGCGGGTCTGGCGCGGGAATTTCTTGATTGGCCGGCACGATCCGGCGGGCTTCGTTACGATACCGGAACGATTTGGGCACACGTTCACGATGTGCGTTTTGGGCTCATTTTCGCGGGTGGGGCCTTGGTTTGGCTGCGGGGATTAGTGGGGGTGGGCCGAGGGTTTCGGGGTCTATGTTGTTGGCCGCGGCCCAGGCGCGTTGTTGGGTCAGGGATTTGAGGCGGCGGGTCCAGTAGGCGGCGTTGGGTTTGGGGGTGATTTCGCGCGGGCCGTGC
>DAIDIQ010000104.1 GCA_027459285.1 Acetobacteraceae bacterium | reverse complement strand
ATCGCCAAGTCCGGCGAGGCGGGTGGCGGCCTCGGCCATGGCGTCTTCCGCGCCGGCGTAGCTCAGCCGCAGGAAGCGTTGGCCGCGGGCGGCGTCGAAATCGATGCCGGGGGCGGCGGCGATGCCGTGCCGGTCGAGCAGGATGCGGGCCGTGGCCTCGCTGTCGGCGCCGGCGCCGAGATCGATATACAAATAGAACGCGCCCTCGGGCGCCGCCGCTTGCCAGCCTGCCGGCAACGCGGCCAACAGCCGGTCGCGCGACCGGCGGTAGCTTGCCACCCGCGCGTCCAGTTCCGGCGCGTCGGCGAAGGCTGCTTCCGCCGCCACCTGCGCGATGTGCGATGCGCTGATGGTGAGGTTCTGCGCGAGGCGTTCGACGGGGCGGACCAGATCGTCCGGCAGCACCATCCAGCCCACCCGCCAGCCGGTCATGCAGAAATATTTGGAGAAGCTGTTGACCACCACGGCGCCGGCGAAGCGTGCGGCGCTGGACGGTGGCTGGTCGTAGGTCAGGCCGTGATAGATCTCGTCGCTGATGAGGCGGATGCCGCGCGCGGCGCAGAATTCCGCGAGCCCGGTCAATTCATCGGCATGCAGCATGGTGCCGGCGGGGTTGGCCGGGCTTGCCACGATGACGCCGTCCGGTCGGGGTGACAGGCTGTCCAGTTTCGCGGCTGTCAGCTGAAACCGGGTCTCGGGGCCGCAGGGCACCACCACCGGGCGCATGCCGAGGGCGGTGAGGGTATTCACGTAAGGCGGATAATAGGGCGCGGCCATGGCGATGCGGTCGCCCTGGTCGAAGCAGGCCAGAAACGCCAGCGAAAACGCGCCCGAGGCGCCGTTGGTGACCGCGATACGTGAGGCGGGAATATCGAGCCCGTACCAGTCGGCGTAATGACGGGCGATGCGCGCGCGCAGGCTGCTGATGCCCAGCGCCTCGGTATAGCCCATGGTATCGCCGCGCGTCAGCGCCGCCGCCGCCGCCGCCCGCGCGCTTGCCGGCGCGCCCTGCCCTGGCTGCCCCACCTCGAGGCGCAGCACACGCGGCGCGCCCGGCGGGCGGGCACGCTCGGCGGCATTCGCCGCCGCGATCACGTCCATCACCCGGAAGGGCGGCGTGTCCGCGCCGCGCCCATGTTTCATCGCCGGGGTCCGCGCCTCAGTCGCCGCTGAGGGCCAAGCCGTCGCCACGCGGGTCGGTGGCCCAGGTGCAGCTTTTCTGGTCGCCCGGCAGCAGCCCGGCGCAGGCGACGGCATTGATCCGCCCGGGGCTTGGCACCGTGCCGGGCATGGCCACCTTCGCGTTCAGGGCGCGGAATATGCCATAGCCCGCCGCCGCCGCCGCGGCTTCCTGGCCGCTTGCGGAAACGGCGGCGCGAAACGCATGCGCATCCGGGCTCCAGGCCAGGGCGGCGGCCAGCAGGGGCAGCGGCTTCGCGGCCGGGGAGGCCGCCAGGACCATGCCCGTGCCCGGCGCCACCCGGCCGGTTCCGAACAGATTATCCAGCGTCAGGTCGCACGCCACCACATCCCCGCCGCGGTCCATGGCGATCAGGCTGCTGGAGGCGGGAATACCGCCGATGGTGTCGGCCGTGCCGCCGCCACCGGCCAGGATTTTATCGGTGCTCATGCCGTGCCGGGCCGCCTGATAGGCACCGAGCGACCGCGCCACCAGCCCTTCCAGGTTATCGGGGGTGCGGTGCGCCTGGGCAAAGGTGGCCGCCGCCGCCACGCCTGCGTCATTCGGGGTGAAGCCGATCGCGTAATGCCGCGTGTTGACGACCAACGGGTCGGCCAGCACCACCTTGGCATGGGCCAGATCAGCCGCGCTGACCGGGCCGCCCGCCGCCGCCGCGCCGGCGATGAAGGTTTTGGCCAGGGCGCCGGTGTACATATCCGGCGCGCCGGCCACGCGCAGCCGGGCCAGGCTTGCCGCCAGGTCCGTATCGATCAGCAGGTCACCCTGGCCGAGCGGGGTGCCGTCGGGCGCGAAAATCTGTGCCGCCGCCTTGTCGGCCAGCAGGGCCGGACCGACCAGCCGCAGGTCGAGCGCCAGTTGCGCGGACACCGGGACGCCGAAGCGCGCCAACTGTTCCGCCGGCACGATGTCCTGGGCGATGGGCAGCGCGCCATACGCGTCGTGCAGGGCGAACAGGCCAAGGGCCAGCATGGGCACCGCCGCGGGACGGCTGCCGGCCGGGGTTGCCGGCGCCACCGGGGCAAACAGGAAGGCGCGCGGCGCGCCGCGATTGGGGCCGGCACCGGGCTTATAGGCGAGGCAAGCGCCGCCGCCGGCGAGCCCCGCGCGTGACGGCAGGGCGACGGCGGTGGCAAACGCCATGGCCACCGCCGCGTCCGCGGCGCTGCCATTGTTCAGCAGGATGTGCTGGCCGACCCGGGCGACGGCGGGATCGTCGGCCACCACGGCGCCGGGAAAGCCGGTGACCGGTGTGGCGGTGCCGAGCGTCGGCGCCGGCGGGGCCAGCAGGCCGCCGGTCAGGGAACTGGCCGTGCCGCAACCGGCGACCGAGGCTGAAACAAGGGCCGAAACGGCGGCACGCGTGGCCCGCCTCAACCAAGTCATTCGCTACGTCCCCGCACAAGTGCCGCGCACGGATAGCGGCGTTGGCAGGCGGCAGCAAGGCGTACCGTCCAGTTGGTTGTGTCTCAGTTCGAAATCCGGCACCGGCCCGCACCCCCACCCGGCCACCCATGACAGTGTACGCTCGTGAGTGGCTGGGTGGGGTCTGGCCGGTGCCGGACTTTCCATCTCAAACCGAGACACGACCGCCCAGTTTCGTCACGTGGCGGCAGCGACTGGAACGGTTCCAGTCCGGCTGGAACCGCTCTACAAGCGCGGCATGGCGTGTTCACTTGCCTCGATGACCGGCTTTGGCCGTGCCGCGTGCCAGCATAATGGCATTGCGCTGGCGTGGGAGTTGCGCAGCGTCAATGCCCGCGGGCTGGATATCCGGCTTCGGCTGCCGCAGGGCTATGAGGCCGAGGAGGCCGGGTTTCGTGCCCGTCTTTCGGCCCAGGTCTCACGCGGGACCATTCAGGCGCAACTGACCCGCGTCGACCAGCAGGCGGCCGCCCCGCCGGTTCGCGCTGACCGGCTTGAGGCGATGCTGCGCTATGCGATCGACCTCGCGGCGCGGATTCCCGGCGCGCCCCCGCCGAGGGCCGAGGCGCTGCTGGCGCTGCCGGGCGTGATTGCGGCCGGTGCCGAGGTGAGCCTGCCCGACACGGCGGAAATCGCCACCGCCACCGCCACGCTCGATCAGGCGATGCGCGGCCTGCTTGCCGCCCGCGCCGCCGAGGGGGCAAGACTGGGCAGCCTGCTTGCCGCGCAGTTCGACCAGATTGCCGCCATCACGGCCGAGGCGAGAGGCGAGGCGGCGGCGCAGCCGGGCCGGCAGCAACAACGGTTGCACGAGACGCTGGCCGCGCTGCTGGGCGAGCAAAGCCCGGTCGATCCGGCGCGGCTTGCCCAGGAGGTGGCGCTGCTTGCCAGCCGCGCCGACGTGACCGAGGAGTTGGACCGGCTGGACAGCCATGTGGCCGCCGCCCGCGCCCTGCTGGCCGAGACCGGCAATGTGGGCCGGCGGTTCGATTTTCTCGCGCAGGAATTTCTGCGCGAGGCGAATACACTGTGCAGCAAATCGGCCAGCCTGCCGCTCACGTCGCTCGGGCTGCGCCTGAAATCGGTGATCGATCAGGTCAAGGAACAGGTGCAAAACCTTGCCTGACGCGCCCGCCGCGCAGCCCCGCCGGCGCGGGCTGTGCCTGGTGCTTGCCGCGCCATCGGGCGCTGGCAAAACCACCTTGTCGCGCCGGCTGCTGGCGGGTGATGCCGGGCTTTCCCTGTCGGTCAGTGCGACGACGCGGGCGCCGCGCCCCGGGGAAATAGACGGCGTGCATTATTTTTTCCGCACCGAGGCGGAATTCGCCGCCATGGTGGCCGCCGGCGATCTGCTGGAATGGGCCACCATTTTCGGCCATGCCTATGGCACCCCGCGCGCGCCGGTGCGGGAAGCCCTGGCGGCGGGACGCGACATTCTGTTCGATATCGACTGGCAGGGGTTTGCCGCCCTGCGCGCCGCCCTGCCGGATGATACGCTGGGGGTGTTCATTCTGCCGCCCTCGCTCGATGTGCTGCGTGCCCGGCTGGAGGGGCGGGGCGATACGCCCGCGCAGGTGAGCAGCCGGCTGGCCGGCGCGCTGGCCGACATGGCGCATTGGCGGGATTTCGACCATGTGGTGGTGAACGACGATCTCGATCAGGCCCTGGCCGGCCTTGCCGCCATTCTGCTTGCCGCCCGCACCGCGACGCGGCGGCAGCTTTGGCTGGCGCCGTCCGGTTTGCCGCTGAGCTGACGGGATAAGGACAGAGAGACGCCGCGACACCGGTGAAAACTGTTGCATCGAAGCGCGACTGTTCACCAGCAAGCGGCGTGCGCGGGGGTTATCCCGTCATGGCTTGAACCAGGCCGCAAAGTCTCCCAGCTAAGAGCCGATGCGGGAGGCGGACCGATGGATGTTTTGATGGTGCTGACGTCACATGACGCGTTGGGAAATACCGGCAAGAAGACTGGCTTCTGGTTGGAGGAATTTGCCGCGCCGTATTATGTGTTGCACGATGCAGGAGCAAGAATAACCCTTGCCTCACCCAAGGGCGGCCAACCGCCGCTGGATCCCAAGAGCGACGCGGATGATGCGCAGACCGCCGACACTCGCCGGTTCAAGGGCGATCTCGAGGCGCAGGCGGCTCTGGCCAATACGGTGAAGTTGGCGGATTTAAATGCCGAAACGTTTGACGCGGTGTTTTTTCCGGGTGGGCATGGACCCTTATGGGATTTGGCCGAAGACCGGCACAGTATTCAATTGATCGAGGCTTTCGAGAAGGCCGGGCGACCGGTTGCGGCGGTATGCCATGCGCCCGGGATTTTTCGGCATGTTCATGATAAGAGCGGGAAATTTCTGGTGGCGGGACGGCATGTGACCGGGTTTGCCAACACCGAGGAGGCGGCGGTAGGGCTGACTGAGGTCGTCCCGTTTCTCGTTGAGGACATGCTGGTGGCGAACGGCGGCCTGTATGAAAAGGGTGACGATTGGGCGCCGCACGTGGTCGTGGACGATAGGCTGATCACGGGACAAAACCCGGCTTCCTCGAAGGGTGCGGCCAAGGCGCTCATGGAAATGCTTCGCCAGTAGACGATCAGGATCGTCGGATTTTTTTTGCAGCGGCGCGTTTCACACCTGTCTTCGACGATGCGACGCCGACCCGCTGACCAGGGCACTTTGGCAAGGAGGTGACGCCTTAAGGACGGAGGGTGTGGCAAGCGCATCGTTTCGTCGCCGGAGATGGACGCGAAAAGGCGGACTTTGTCCGATAGTCAGGAAGGCATATCCTTGCGCGCTTTGCAGCCAAATGGCCATGGTATGCCGGCGGCCGGAACGCAACCGAAGCAGCGGCTCACTGACAGAAATGATGAGAGCTTTTTGGGTCTCCTTTTCAAAAAAGGGACGTTTCGCGATGTCTTTTTGTTCAATTTCGACGTTGGCGGCCTGCTGGGGCCCCGGATCGTATTGACAGAATAAAACCGCATGACACACCTGCCGAATCGGTAACAAGGTGCTAAGGTTGCCTGCCGGAGGTGGACTGATGGATTGGGACAAGCTGCGCGTTTTCCATGCGGTTGCCGAGGCGGGTAGCTTCACCCACGCAGGCGACACGTTAAATCTCAGCCAGTCTGCTGTGTCTCGACAGATCTCGGCGTTGGAAGAGGCATTACAGGTGCCGTTGTTCCACCGGCATGCGCGGGGCCTGATTTTGACCGAGCAGGGAGAAAGCCTGAACCGAACGGTGCGCGAGGTATTTGCCAAGCTGGCGATGACCGAGGCGCTACTGACCGAAAGCAAGGAAAAGCCGGCAGGGCGGCTGAAAATCACCACCACAGTGGGGTTCGGTGCCTCGTGGCTGGCACCGAGGCTGCACGGGTTTCTCGATTCCTATCCGGACGTTTCAGTGACCCTGTTGCTAGATGATGGCGACCTCGACCTGGCTATGCGCGAGGCCGATGTGGCGATACGCATGCATCCGCCAAAGCAGCCGGACTTGGTGCAGCGCCATCTTCTGGCGATCCATTGGCAGGTCGTGGCGTCTCGCGCCTATCTGGACAAGCATGGCACGCCAGCGACGCCAGAGGCGCTGGATGATCACCGTTTGGTGCTGTTCGGCGAGTATCATCCGCCGGTGTCGGATATGAACTGGCTGGCGGAGGCCGGGCGCAAGGTGGGCAGTCCACGCCGACCGCTGCTGGAGGTGAACTCACTTTCCGCAATGGCGGCGGCGATTCAATCCGGTATCGGCATAGGTGCCTTGCCAGATTATATGGCGCGCGAGGCCGGTAATCTGGTGCGGATCTTGCCAGACGTAAAATCGCCGAAGATAGATGTTTATTTCGTTTATCCTGAAGAATTGAGAAACTCGAAACGCGTCGCGGTGTTCCGGGA
Source organism: Acetobacteraceae bacterium (assembly GCA_027459285.1). GTDB lineage: Bacteria > Pseudomonadota > Alphaproteobacteria > Acetobacterales > Acetobacteraceae > JAJXVA01. The sequence goes on along the minus strand of DAIDIQ010000104.1, from coordinate 700 downwards.
TTTCTTACTTGCGCGCCTGGCGGAAATGAGCTGAGGCGCGACACATTATTGCTACTGTAACCGACTGAAATATCGGAAAACGGTAACTTGATTGTCGAATGGCTTGAGGCCTAATCCGTCCCAGCGCACGCATTCATCGCTGGAGTTGATTTTTCATGCATCGGATTCAACCTGATTACGTTTCTTCCATTGATGAGACCATACGCAGATCCCTGACTCTCGGGCCGGATGTGGCGCTGGGAGGCGTATCCGCTGACTATCTGGAATCGCATTGGTTGGCTGTGCTGGAAGCCATCTGGCTGATCGAAGCCGCGCATGGGGTGGATGTGCCGCTGAACGACAATCTGCCGGCGCAAAATATCCGCAGCGCGGCAGACCTGAAGGCTTTATGCGTCTCCACAGTCGCGACCAGCGCCGCATGAACTCCCGTCGTCGCGTCGTGGTGACCGGGATCGGCGCGGTTTCCGGGCTGGGAATGAACACCGAGACGATGTGGGCCGGAATCGAGGCTGGTCGCTGCACCATCGGCCCGCTGCACGGCATCCCGACCAATCGGCTCGCAGCCCAGATCGCCTCACAAATTGACGCTTACCGGGAGGCTGATCATTTCACGCCGCGTCAAAGCGTGTTTTTGGACAGGGTAAGCCAATTGACCGTGGTTTCCGGACGGGAGGCCATGGCGATGGCGGGCCTGGATAAA
>DAIDIQ010000011.1 GCA_027459285.1 Acetobacteraceae bacterium | reverse complement strand
CGCAACGCGCGCCGTGCGTGAACGTGGCGCCGCATCGTTTGGGGAATGGTCGATGTCCGCAGCCGTCAGTGGCAACGCCGGTGCTGGCTTATTGTCCCGGGAGCGTATCGTTGCCGGACCCGGCTTCAACCGGTGGCTGGTGCCGCCGGCGGCGCTGGCGATTCATTTGTGTATCGGCATGGCCTATGGGTTTTCGGTGTTCTGGCTGCCGATGGGCAAGCTTATTCCCGGGGCGCCGGCCTGCCCGGCCAGCTTCACGGCGCAGCTTACCGCGACCGCGTGCAATTGGACGTTGCCGGCGGTCAACCATATTTTCGAGACCTTCATTGTGGTGCTTGGCCTGTCGGCCGCGTTGTTCGGCGGCTGGCTGGAACGCGCGGGGCCGCGCCGCGCCGGGCTGATTGCCGCCGCCTGCTGGGGTGGGGGGCTGATGGTGGGGGGCTATGGCGTCGCGATTCATCAGCTTTGGCTCGCGTATCTCGGCTGCGGGTTGATCGGCGGCATCGGCCAGGGCCTGGGCTATATCACGCCGGTTTCCACGCTGATCCGCTGGTTTCCGGACCGGCGGGGGTTGGCCACCGGCTTTGCCATCATGGGCTATGGCGGCGGCGCCATGATCGGCGCGCCGATTGCGGTGAGGCTGATGGCGCATTTCAGCGCCGGCGGCGTGCCGGGGGTTGCGGGCGCGCTGATGGTGCTGGGGGCGATTTATTGCGTGGTGATGGCCGCGGGCGCCTTTGGCTTTCGGGTGGCGCCGACCGGTTGGCGGCCGATCGGGTTTTCCGGCGGCGCGGCCCGCGCCAATGCGCGCGTAACGGCGTCGCATGTGCATGCCGACCGGGCGTTGCGCACGCCGCAATTCTGGCTGATCTGGCTGGTGCTGTTTGCCAACGTGACCGCCGGCATCGCGGTGATTTCGGTGGCAAGCCCGATGTTGCAGGACGTGTTCGGCGCCCGGCTGCTGGGTGGTGGCGCGGGCGGGGCGACGCTGAGTGTCGCGCAGAAGGCGGCGGTGGTGGCGGCGGCGGCGGGGGTGGTCGGGCTGATCAGCCTGTTCAATTCCCTGGGCAGGCTGTTCTGGGCCTCGATGTCGGATTTTCTTGGCCGGCGCTATACCTATTTCACGTTTTTCGCGCTGGGCATCGTGCTGTATTGCGCGCTGCCGAGCTTTGGCCATCTTGGCATAGCGGCCGTTTTCGTGGCGGCCATCTGCGTCATTATTTCCATGTATGGCGGCGGCTTTGCCACCCTGCCGGCCTATCTGGCGGATGTGTTCGGCACGCAGATGGTGGGTGCCATTCACGGCCGGCTGATCACCGCCTGGTCGGCGGCGGGGCTGGTGGGGCCGATGCTGATCGCATCATTGCGGCAAAGCCAGCTTGCCGCCGGCGTGCCGCGCGCGCTGGTGTATAACCGCACGCTGTATATCATGGCCGGGCTGCTGCTGTTCGGGCTGATCTGCAACGCGCTGGTGCGGCCGGTCGATGCCCGGCATTACATGTCCGAGGCGGAACTGGCCAGGCTGCGCAGCCAGAAGCACGAGGCGCCGGACGATGCGCGCGCCGCCATTGCCGCACGCGGGGAATTCGGCGTTGCCGGGGGGCTTGCCTGGGCGGCGGTCGGGATTCCGTTTCTGATCGGGCTGTTCATCGCCTTGCAGAAGGCGGCGGCGTTGTTCTGAGGTGAGGCGCGGACGCCCTTGTCATGAAGTTTTTTTGGTTCTTTTTGTTCACAAAAAGAACAGTCCTACTTTCATCGGCCTTCAAATCCTGACCAGGTGTGTCTTGCCGCTCAAGGCGGCGGCGCGGGTCAGCAGGCTGGGGAAGGCGCGGAACAATGGCAGGCTTGCCGCCACCGGGGCGCGGCGCATGGCGCCTTCGGCATAGAGCCAGGCGGTGGCGATGCGGGGCAGAAAGGCCGCGCGCCAGGCGCGGCGATAGGCCTGGCCGATGGCGTCCAGATCGTGGCCGGCGCGGGCGGATGGCGCGCGGGTGAGCAGGCTGGCGAGCAGCCAGGCGCCCTGCATGGCCATGCTCATGCCTTCCCCGACCAGGGAATGGGCTTCGCCGGCGGCGTTGCCGACGCGAAAGATGCCGCTTTGGCCGCACGGGTTGCGCAATTGCGGGCGGATGGGGCCGGCGCCGAGCCAGCTTCCCTCGATCTCGGCGCCCTGCAACATGGCGGCGGCGGCGCGGCAATGGCGCAGCACATAGGCCAATACCGCCTGTGCCGGCGGGCCTGATGCCGGGGTGTGAATGCGCGCCAAGGTTGCGCGGGTGACGGCGCAGCCGAAACTCATGTGCCCGTCGCTGCTGGTGACGAGGCCGCCATAGCCGCCGGGAAATACCAGCAGCGGCATGAGGTCGGGCGGCAATCGGCCGCCGCGAAAATGCGCCTTGAAGCCCATCAGGTCATGCGGGCGGGGGGCGCGGCCGGGCTTGCCCCAGGCGCCCTGGGCCTCGATTATTATTGGCGCGGACAATTTGTGGGCCTGGCCGGCATGGCTGAGCGTCACGGTGTGTGGCGCGTCGGGGTCTGGGCTTTCCAGCCGGGCCGACCAGGGCTGGAACAGCTCGGCGCCGGCGGCGACCGCGTGGTCGCGCAGCAGGGTATCGAGATATTCCCGGCCAATGGCGTGGCCGTGGGTGGCGAGCTCGGCGCGCGGGTGGGGCAAGGGCGCCTCGATCGCGGCGTTGCCGGCATAAAGCGCCATGCGCGTGACGGCCGGCCCGGCGAGGCGGGCGATATCGGCGCCAAGGCCGAGTTGCGCGAACAGCGGCTGATTGGTCGGGGAGAGAAATTCACCGCAAACCTTGCGGCGGGGAAAACTTGCTTTCTCGACCAGTGCCACCGCCCAGCCGGCGCGTGCGAGCAGCATGGCGGCGACCGAGCCGGCCGGCCCCGCGCCGATGACGATGGCATCGTGGGTGGCGGCGGTCATGCCGCGGACCGCCGGCGGGCGGTGAACACATGGCTGAAGGGGCCGGCCGGCGCCTCGGTGGGGGGCGCCCAGCCCGGGCCGCTCGGCCAGAGTGCCGTGATTTCCCGCCCGGTGAAGCCAGCCTGCACCGAGAGGCGCGCATCGTGGCGGGTGACATCGTTGCAGCCGATCAGGAACAGCAGGCGTGTGCCGGCCAGGGCCAGCGCCGAGCGACGGGGTTCCACGCACACCAGCGCGTTGCCGGCCGCCTGAAGATTAGTGAGCAGGTGCCGCAAGGCATCGTCATCGAAATGGTGCAGAAAAAGATTGGCGGTGATCAGGTCCACCGGTTCGCCGGGATCGAGTGCTTCGAACACATCGCCGATGCGGGTCTCGACGGCCATGCCGAGAGCCGCGAAGCCCGCGCGTGTCGGCTCGGTGAGCAGGGCCTGCCGGTCGAGCAGAATGATGGTGGCGCCTTGCCAGGCCGGCGCCATTTTCCGCGCGAGGGTTAGCAGGAAGCGCCCATCGCCGGCACCGATATCGAGCCATCGGCGGGGCGGGGTGGGCACGCATTGCCGGAGTGCCCGCGCCGCCCAGCGGGCTTGCAGCATCCAGCCATTGACGCGCGCGAGGTCGCGGCGGGAGGCGATGGCCCGCGGATCATCGGGCGGCAGGCTGTCGAGCCATTCCGGGCGGACGCGGCGCGGCGTCATGGTGGGGGGCCGGCGGTGGTGAACAACATGGTTTCCGCGACCAGGCCGGGGCCGAACGCCATGCCGCAGCCGGCCTGGCCGGGGGGAGAGGCGAGCATGGCGGCCAGCACGAACATGACGGTGGCCGAGGACATGTTGCCGTAATGGTGGAGAATATCACGCGATGGCGCCAACGCCCCGGCCGGCAGCGCCAGCGCCTGGGTGACCGCGTCGAGCACGGAGCGGCCGCCCGGGTGGATCGCCCAATGGGTGATGGCGTCGGTTTGTCTTCCGTCAAGAATTTCGTCGCGGCTGGCGCCGAGCGCGCGCTGGATGGCGCCTGGCACCTCGCCGGACAGGACCATGTCGAACCCCTGATCACGAATGGTCCAGGTGATCAGCTCGGCGCTGTCGGGCGCCAGCACGGCGCGAAACCGGTCGAGCGCGATGCCGTACGGGTCGGCCGAGATCAGGCTGGCGGCGCAGCCATCGGCGAACACCATGAAGGACAGGATCTGCTCGATATTCGGTGTTTCATGAAGATGCAGCGTGCAGAGTTCGAGATTGACCATCAGCACGCGGGCGGCCTTCTCGGAGCGCACGATGTGGCGCGCCGTCTTCAGCCCGTTGATGGCGGCGTAGCAGCCCATGAAGCCGATCAATACCCGCTCGACCGAGCCGGGCAGGCCGCAGCGGGCGAGAATTTCAAGATCGAGCCCGGGGGCCGCGAAGCCGGTGCAGCAGGTGACGACGATATGCGTGATATCACGCAGCCGCGACCCGAGATTGAGCTTGCTGATGGCGGCCTGGGCCAGTTTTGGGGCATGCGCCTCGAAGAAGCGCATGCGCGCGCCGGTGGTGGGAAAGGCGCCGCGCGGATAAAAGCCGGCCGCGTCCACGCTCGCGGCGCTGCCATTCGGGTTCGGGCTGAGCCAGGAATAACGATGCGCGATGCCGCCCTTGGCGGCCATGCGGCGGAACAGCACCTGGCCGCGGCGGTCCGGGCCGAGTTGGGTTTCGGCAAAGTCGAGAAAGGCCGCGTGCACGTCATGTGGCGGCACCGCGGTTGCGATGTGGTTGATATAGGCCCGGGTCATGCCGGCACCTATCGGCCGGCGGCGGGATTAGTGCAGCAGCAGCCCGCACAGGCTGAGGCCAGCCGCCAGCCAGAGTGCCGCCGACCAGACCAGGGATGGGGCGTCATTGGTGCGGGCAAGCGCGCGCGCTTTGGCTCGCGGTGGCACGGCTGGGCGCTGGGACATGGGTCACCTCCATGAGCATCATGTGGGGTGCCGTCGCGGATTTCCATAAGATTCACGATTTCGGGCGACGATCGGGCGGGGCCACGCGTGGTGCGTGCCCGGGCCGCCCGGCTTTTGGCCCTGCTGCGCCAGATCGGCGTTGGTGATGCGGCCCGCCAAGCGGCCATGCCGATAATCGGCCAGGTCGGTTCGGGCCGGCTTTTCTGTTCCATCCCCATGAGGCGGGGCAACCAAGCGAGGCAGCGCCGCGTGATCCATCGCCCCGATGCCAATGTTTCCGATGCCGGCGTTGCCGAGGCCGGTGTTGCCGAGGCCGGTGTGTCCGAGGCCGGTGTGTCCGAGGCCGGTATATCCGAGGCTGGCGGCACGTATTGCCGCCCGGGCGGCACGGCGCACATCTATAAGCTCACGCTCGGGCGCGATATTGTCATCACCGCCCCCGGGCCGGGCCGGATCGACGCCACGTCCGGCACGCTCAGCCAGGGCGACGTGATCGTGGCCGGTCCCGCCTCGGATGACGCGCTGGTGCTGCGGGGCGGCGGGCAGTTCGATCTGGCCGCGCCGCGCGTGCTGCGCGGCATCAGCCGCATCATCGACCACGGCATTGGCGATACGCGCATCACGCTGCGCGCCGGGCTTGCCGCCACGCTGCGCCTTGGCACGGATTTTCCCACCGTGGTCGGCGCCGATGACCGGGTGACCATCATCGGCGGCGCCGCGGGGTTCGATACCATCATGCTTGGCAGCGCCGGGGAAAGCGTCATTGCCGGCAGCGCGGGCATGGCGATCACGATGCCGGCGGCCGATGCCGGCGCGCATATTCAAGGCGGCGGCGTCGCGGCACTGACCGTGACCGGCACGCCGGGCCAGTGTGTGAGCCTTGGCGCCAATATCCAGGGCATCAGCGAGCTTACCATCGCCGATCCGGGCATGATCGTCGATCTGGCGGGTGCCGGCATTGCCAGCACCGTGCTGATGGACGCCGGCACCCGCCTCAGTGTCGGCGGCGCGGACGCCGTGGTGGTTGATGAGGCGGGCGGCAACGTGGTGGCCATGCAGGCACCCGGGCAGACGCTGGAATTGCCCAATACCGGCGTCGATCGTGGCGGCACCGAGACCGTGACCGCGATCAGCCCCGGCGATTCGATCGTGGTCGATCTGCCACCCGGCAACAGCCAACTGAGCTATGACCCGGCCACCGGCGTGGCCGTGCTGACCGATAGCGCCAACCAGGTCAGTGAATATCTGATGATGCCGATCGGGCTCCCAGGCCTTTCGCTCAGCGCCGCGCCAGACCTGCCGAACGGCGATACCGGCACCCGCATCACGGTCGACGGCGTGTCGGACCCGCCGGTGCCCTGCTTTGCCGAGGGCACGACGCTTGCCACCTTTCGCGGGGAATTGCCGGTCGAGGCGATACGCGTGGGCGACCTGTTGATGACCGAGCAGGGCGCGCCCCGGCCGGTGCGCTGGATTGGCGAGCGCACGGTGCATTGCGCCGCCTATCGCCGCCAGGACCTGGTGCAGCCGGTGCGGATTCTGGCCGGCGCCTTCGCGCCCGGCCTGCCGCGCCGGGACGTGCTGCTGTCACCCGACCATTGCGTGGCGCTGGATGGGGCGCTGGTGCCGGTGCGGCATCTGGTGAACGGCGGCAGCGTGCGCACCGAACACCATGTGCGGCTGCGCTATTTTCATATCGAGGTCGATGGCCACGCCATCGCGCTCTCGGCCGGGCTGCCGGTGGAAACCTATCTGGACACCGGCAACCGCGCCTTGCTGGACCCGCGCGCCGCGTTCATCGACCATGATGGCAGGCTGGCGGTGCCGGACCGCAGCCGCGCCTGCGCCCCGCTGGTGGAGCAGGGCCGCCTGCTGCGCGCCCACCGGCTGCGCCTGATGCGCCGGGCCGAGGCGATGGGCTTTGCCACCACCGACGAGGCCGCGGCCCGGCTGATTGCCGATGGCGCCGTGATTGCCGGCACGCAGGTTGCGGGCGGGCTCAGTTTTCTGCTGCCGGCCCCGCCGCGCAGCCTGCGCCTGTGTTCACGCGCGGGCGCGCCGGCGGAAACCGATATCGACAGCACCGACCGCCGGCGGCTTGGCATTGCCCTGGCGGGGCTGACCCTGTTCGGCGCCGGCACGGCGCGGCGGGTTGACGTGTTCGGGCCGGCTTGGGGTGCCGGCTTCTATGCGCCGGAAAAGGACGCGGACGGCGCCTTTCGCTGGAGCGATGGCGACGCCGCCTTCAACCCAGGGATGTGGGCCGGGCTGGACGGGCCCTTGCGCCTGACGCTGCATGTGCGCGCCACGCTGCGCTATCGGCTGATGCCGCAAGCGCGGGTGGCGCCGCCGGCTCAGCCGGTTTGCACCCCGGCGCGGGCCATGTCGTCGGCCTGAACCGCCGGGCCGGGCGCCGCTTCCTGCAGGCCGAGCAGGCCGGCATGGGTTTGATGGTGCAACCTGTCATGCCCATCCGCGGCCGGCACCTGTTGCGCCGCCCCGCCCGCCGGCACAGTGAACGTGCCGACATGTTTGCTGGTGCCGCCACCCAACACATTGCTTGCAATCTGGCCGATCGCCTCGGCCGCCAGCAACGGGATCATGTCTGGTTTCTCCTGGCTGTGGACGCGCGCACGCGCGCGGCCCCCTTTGTGGGCCGAACTTCTCAACAGGGCGTGAACGGGGCGCTGGAAGTTTTGTGAGAGGCGCCTGACCGGCGGGTCTCATGAAAAGTCCGGCACCGGAAGTTTTGTGAGACGCGCCTGAACGGCGGGTCTCATGAAAAGTCCGGCACCGGCCATGAACCGGACCGTCGCCTGCCTGGGTTTTGCTACCGCCATGCTGCTGGGCCACGTGGCTCTTGCGGCAACGCTGTCCGATGTGCGTTTCGAGGGTAACAAACGCGTCGCCACGGATGCGTTGATGAACGTGGTCGGGCTGACGGCCGGGCAGACAATCAACAAAAAGGATGTCGTGGCAGCCTTTGCCCGCGTGGTCGATGAATATAAGAAGGACAATGTCGGGGCCACCATTCAGCCGGAAATGATCACCACCGGCGACAAGATGCAGGTGGTCTTCAAGATCACCGAGGATAAAGTCTCGACGAATCCTATCCTCGATTACGAGACTTTCACCGGTAACTGGAAGGTGACGTCCGATAAGCTTGACCCCGCGCTGACCATGCGGCAGGGCGGCGAGGTTACCCGCGCAAAAATCGAGGCCGACCTGAAACGACTGAGCGCCATTTATAAGGCGCAGAACGTGGCCGTCACGATTACCCCCAAGGTGGCGCTTCGCCCCGAGGGGCATGTCGAGATCAACTACGAAATCGCCGAGGGCAAGCCGCACAAGCACGCGGGGCCGCTCGAATGATCCTGGTCACGCGGGACTGAGCGGGGCCAGCCGACGCCGCGCCCGAGAGCGAATCAACGCCTTCGGGTGATGTCACCCTGCGGCGATCCGCTCCAACCGGCGGGAAGCGCTCGAGCCGGGCCTGTCGAGACCGTTCGGAATTGCGGGGAAATTCCGGCTCCGGGCAGTCGGCGCGGCCGGCACGGCCGGCGATTGGTCAGGGGCGATGGCGCCTCAGCCCGCCAACAATTCCGCCAGCAGCCGCTCGAACCCCGCCGCCGCCGCATCCAGCCCGGCGCGTGGCAGGGCAAACACCGGGCAATCCAGCCGGGCGCGCAACCGGCTCAGCGTCTGCGCGAAATCCGGCCCCGCCTCCGCGCTCTCGGATACGCACACACGCACCCGCAAGCCGCGCGCGCCGAGCGCCTCCAGCGCCGTCAGCGTGTGGCTGAACGTGCCGAGATACGACCCCGCCACCAGCAACACCGGCAAATCCAGCGCCACCATCAAATCGGCCATGCTCGTGCTGGCGCTCAGTGGTGACAGCACGCCGCCCGCGGTCTCGATCACCACATGCGCGGCACCGTCCAGCCCGCGCCGGCAAAAAGCCAGCACCGCCTGCATCGTCACTGTTCGCCCTTCCAGCTCGGCCGCCCAGTCCGGCGCAAGCGGGGCCGCGAACCGGAACGGCGCCATCGCGTCAATGGCGTCCGGCGTCACCGGCCGGCCGAGCGCCGTCAATATCACCCCCGCGTCAGACGCGGCCGCATCAAGCGGGTCAAAGCCGGAAAGCACCGGCTTCAGAACGCGCACCGCCTCGCCCCGGCTTTGCAACGCCCGTGCCAGGCCGCACGTCACATAGGTCTTGCCAATGCCCGTGCCGGTCGCGGCGACAACCAGTTTCACAGCGCACGCACGCAGTTGGCGAGGCGCCGCACGTCCGCCTCGGCATGCGCCGCGGTAAAGGCAAGCCGCAGCCGCGCCGTGCCCTCGGGCACTGTCGGCGGGCGGATCGCCACCGCCAGAAACCCCTCCTCCGCCAGCCGCTCCGCCGCCGCCATCGCCGCCCGCGCATCCCCCAGCATCACCGGCACGATCTGGCTTTGCGGCGGCTCCAGCCCCACCGCATCGGCAAACAGCCGCGCATTCGCCAGCGCCCGCGCGCCGCGCTCCGGCTCGGCCAGGGCAATCTCCAGCGCCGCCAGCGCCGCGGCCGCGCTCGCCGGCGGCAGCGCGGTCGAATAGATCTGGCTCGCCGCCCGGTTGCGCAGCAGCCGCACCACGGGCTCGGCCGCGCACACATATCCCCCCTGGCTCGCCAACGCCTTCGACAGCGTGCCCATCGCCAGCGGCACCGTCACCGCCCCCGCTACCACCCCAAGCCCATGCGCGTCATCCGCCAGCAGCCAGGCGTCATGCGCGTCGCACAGGGCCCGCATCGCGGCCAACGGCGCGCGGTCACCATCCATCGAAAACACGGTCTCGGTCGCCACCAGAACATGCCCGGCGCCGCCCCGCGCCCGCGCCGCCCGCAACCCGTCGGCCAAATCCTCCAGATCATTGTGCCGGAACCGCCGGAAGCGCGCCCCGCTCGCCCGCGCCCCGGCAAACAGGCAGCTATGCGCCAACCCATCCAGCAACACCGTATCCCCGGGCCCCATCAACCCGGTGATGACGCCGAGGTTCGCCAGATACCCGGTGCCGAACAGGGTCGCCGCCGCCATGCCCTTGGCGTGCGCCAGCCGCGCCTCCAACGCGCCGAGCAACGGATGCTCGCCGGTCACGAAGCGTGATGCCCTTGCCCCCGCGCCATACCGCGCGATCGCCTCGGTCGCGGCGGCCAGCACGGCCGGGTGGGTCGCGAGCCCCAGATAATCGTTGCAACTGAACGAAAGCAGCGTCCGTCCGTCCCGCGTCACCAGCGGCGCGGCGCTGGCCATCACGCGCGTGGTCTGGCGCAGCCCGCGCATCTGCCCCGCCGCCTCGATCCGCGCCAGCGCCGCACGCGCCTGCCTGATCAGGCTTGCGCCCCCGCTATGGTCAGGCACGGCACCGTCTGTGCTAACTTGGTCCGCATCGAAATCTGGGGTTTGAGGGTGCATGGACGCCGCCACTAATGCCGCCGAGCGAAATCAGGCAAGCGCGCCCCTGCCGCCGGCCTGGACCGAGGCCGCCGTCCGCGCCCTGATCGACCTGCCATTCCCCGACCTGCTGTTCCAGGCGCAAACCATCCATCGTGCCAATTTCGATCCGACCCGCGTGCAGCTTTCCACCCTGCTCTCCATCAAAACCGGCGGCTGCCCGGAGGATTGCGGCTATTGCGCGCAAAGCCTGCACCACCAGACCGGCCTGCCCGCCAGCAAGCTCATGCCGCTCGACGAGGTCCTCGCCCGCGCGCGTGAGGCGAAGGCGGCCGGCGCCACCCGCTTCTGCATGGGCGCCGCCTGGCGCGGCCCCAACCCGCGCGACCTCGAAAGCGTCTGCGCCATGGTCACCGCGGTGAAGGCGCTGGGTCTCGAAACCTGCGCCACCCTCGGCATGATTTCCCCCGACCAGGCAACCGCCCTCGCCACCGCCGGGCTCGATTACTACAACCATAATCTCGATACCGCCGAACGCCATTACGAGGCCATCGTCTCCACCCGCACCTACGCCGATCGTCTCGCCACCCTCGCCGCCGTTCGCGCCGCCGGCATGCACGTCTGCTGCGGCGGCATCGTCGGCCTCGGCGAAACCGAGGCGGACCAGGCAGCCCTGATCGCAACCCTCGCGAGCCTGCCCGAACCACCGGAAAGCGTGCCCATCAACCAACTCGTGCCCATCGCCGGCACCCCACTCGCCGACGCGCCACCAACCGACCCGCTGCGCCTCGTCCGCCTCATCGCCGCCGCCCGCATCTGCCTGCCACGCGCCTATATCCGCCTGTCCGCGGGACGCGAAAGCCTCGACGACGCGGCCCAGGCGCTCTGTTTTCTCGCTGGAGCAAATTCGATTTTCTATGGGGGGAAATTGCTCACCACGCCCAACGCGCCCGAGGCACGGGACAAGGCATTGCTTGCCCGGCTTGGCATGCGGGCCTTGGGGTGATCGACATATCAGACAAAAGGAATAAGCGTTGTTCTTTTTGTGAACAAAAAGAACCAAAAAAACTTTATTTTTATGAGTGAGTGGTTGCGAGCTGGGGCTCGGCATGTCTGGCGGCCTTATACGCAGCACCAGACCGCCGAGCCGGCACTGCCGGTCATGGCCACCCGGGGCTGCCGGATAAGCCTTGCCGATGGGCGGGAATTGATCGACGGCATCGCCTCCTGGTGGACCGCCTGCCACGGCTATAACCATCCGCACATCGCCGAGGCGGTCGCGGCACAATTGGCACGCATGCCACACATCATGTTCGGCGGCCTCGCCCACGAAGGCGCATACCGCCTGGCCACACGCCTCGCCGCGCGCGTGCCTTCCCTGCCGCACGTATTTTTTTCCGATTCCGGCTCGGTCGGGGTCGAGGTCGCCATGAAAATGGCCCTGCAATACTGGCTGAACCAGGGCGATACACGCCGCCACCACTTCCTCGCCTTCCTCGGCGGCTATCACGGCGATACCCTGGCCGCCATGTCGGTGTGCGACCCCGAGGAGGGCATGCACAGCCTGTTCGGCCCCGCCCTGCGACGCCAGCACATACTGCCCCTGCCACGAGACGCGGCAACCGAGGCCGCCCTGCACACCCTGCTCGAACGCGAGCACACATCCATCGCCGGCATCCTGGTCGAACCCCTGGTCCAGGGCGCCGGCGGCATGCTGTTTCACGATGCGGCGACACTCCGCCGCATCCGCGCCGCGGCCGATGCGTTCCATCTGCCACTGATTTTCGATGAGGTGTTCACCGGCTTCGGCCGCACCGGGCATTTTTTCGCCGGCCCCGGCGTCGGCGTGCTGCCCGACATCATGGTGCTGTCCAAGGCACTCACCGGCGGCACCATGGGCCTCGCCGCAACCCTCGCCACCCCCGCCATCTTCGAATCCTGCCTCTCCGCCCGGCCCGAGGCGGCGCTGATGCACGGCCCAACCTTCATGGCCAACCCCCTCGCCTGCGCCGCCGCCAACGCGAGCCTCGATATTTTCGAGGCAACCGACTGGCGGGGGAATGTCGCCCGCATCGAGTCCGGCCTGCGTTCCGGCCTCGCCCCCGCCCGCACCCTCCCGGGCGTCGTCGATGTCCGCGTCATGGGCGCCATCGGCGTCGTCGAACTCGCCACCCCGCCAGACCTCGCCGCCCTCAAACGCGCCTTCCTCGCCCGGAATGTCTGGGTGCGCCCCTTCCGCTCCATCATCTATCTCACCCCCGCCTTCACCATCGGCGCCGCGGACCTCGCCTGCCTCACCGACGCTGTCCTGCAGGTGCTCGCGGACCGGAAATGACGCCCCATTACGCCCCGGATTGACGGAGCCATGCGCTATCGCCCCTGCCGCGGACGAGGGAGAGAAACATGTGCGATGGCGCCACGCGGGACCGGCTACTGGGCGCATTGGTCGGGCTTGCAATCGGCGACGCGCTGGGCACCACGGTGGAATTCATGCCGCGCGGCCATTTCGCCCCGCTCACCGATATCGTCGGCGGCGGCCCGTTCAATCTCGAGCCCGGCCAATGGACCGACGATACCGCCATGGCCATCTGCCTCGCCGAAAGCCTGCTCGCCGACCCGGATTTCGACGCGGCGGACCTGATGCGCCGCTTCCATGCCTGGTGGCGCCACGGCGTGAATTCCCCCACCGGGGTCTGTTTCGATATCGGCACCACCACCCGCGCCGCCCTCGCCCGTTTCGAAACTGACGGCAACCCCTTCGCCGGCACCGACAATCCGCGCGGCGCCGGCAATGGCTCCGTCATGCGCCTCGCCCCGGTCGCGATGCGCTGGTGGCGCAACCCCGACCGGGCCGAGGCGATAGCGATGGCGCAAAGCCGCACCACCCACGGCGCGGCCGAGGCGGTGCATGGCTGCGCCCTGCTCGCGCGCAGCCTCTGCGGCCTGATTGCGGGGAACGGCATGCCGGCCCTCGATCAGGACGCGCCGCAATGGGCGCCCGCCATCCGCGCCATCGGCCAGGGCAATTACCGCGCCATGGCACCGGCCGAAATCCGCGCCTCCGGCTATGTCGGCCACACGCTGCAGGCCGCCTATTGGGCGGTCAGCGGCGCCGAAACCTTCGCGGATGCGGTGCTGACCGCGGCCAATCTCGGCGATGACGCCGACACGGTGGCGGCCGTCACCGGCCAGTTGGCCGGCGCGCGCTTTGGCTATCGCGCCATCCCGCGACACTGGCGAGCCTGCCTGCACGACCATGCCCGCCTGCTCGGCCTCTCGCTCAGCCTGTTCGCCGCCAGTGAAGCGGAAACCGTGGGTATTGCCTGAGTGCGGCACCGGCCCGCACCCCGACCCTTGCGCTGGCCGCCAGGGTAACGCAGTAATCCCCGCGTTTTCCAAAGGCAGAAGGCGGGGGGCGAGATGCGTCTTGCAGTCGTGAAAGAAACGGCCGCGCACGAAACACGGGTCGCGGCAACGCCCGAAACCGTGCGCAAACTCATCGCTCTCGGCCTCTCCGTCAGCGTCGAGGCCGGTGCCGGCAGCGCCTCCGCCATTCCTGACTCGGCCTATGCCGAGGCCGGCGCCGAAATCGCCGCCAATGCCGCCGCCGCCCTCGCCGGCGCCGACATCGTGTTCGCCGTGCGCCTTCCCGCCGCGCACGGCGCCATTCCGCGCGGCGCGCTGCTTGTGTGCATTGCCGGCGCGGACGCCGCCACCGCCGCCACCCTTGCCGACGCCGGCATCGATGTCATTGCCATGGAGCGCCTGCCCCGCATCACCCGCGCCCAATCCATGGACGTGCTTTCCAGCCAGGCCAATCTCGCCGGCTATCGCGCCGTGATCGAGGCGGCCGGCGCCTTCGAGCGTGGTTTCCCGATGATGATGACCGCCGCCGGCACCGTGCCGCCGGCGCGGGTGTTTGTGATCGGCGCCGGCGTCGCTGGCCTGCAGGCGATCGCCACCGCCCGCCGCCTCGGCGCCATCGTCTCGGCAACCGATGTGCGTGCCGCCGCCCGCGAGGAAATCAAATCCCTCGGCGCCACCTTCGTCGGTGTCGATGACGCCGAAAGCGCCTCCGCCCAGACCGAGGGCGGCTATGCCCGGGAGATGAGCGAGGCCTATCGGCAGAAGCAGGCCGAACTGGTCGCCGCCACCATCGCCAAAACCGATATCGTCATTACCACCGCGCTCGTGCTTGGCCGCAAGGCCCCGCGCCTGGTCAGCGCCGCCCATGTCGCCTCGATGAAGCCGGGCAGCGTGATCGCGGATATCGCATCGGATGCTGGCGGGAACTGCGAACTGACCGTGCCAGGCCAGATGCGCGTCACCGCCAACGGCGTCACCGTCCTCGGCTTCGTCAACTGGGCCGGCCGCATGCCGGTTGCCGCCAGTCATTTATATGCGCGCAATCTGCTGACCTTCCTGACCACCTTCTGGAACAAGGAAGCCGGCGCCCCTGCCCTGCCGGAGGCAGACCCCATCATCGCCGGCGCCATGCTGACCCGCGCCGGCCAGATCGTGCACCCCGATCTCCGCCCCGCGCCGCAAGCCGCCGCCTGACCCGTCCACCGGCAACCAACCAAAAATCGAGGGGAACCCATGGACCCGACCCAACTCGCCACCGAAGCAGACCGGCTCGCCGACCGCGCCCAGCATCTCGCGCTCAGCCTGCACCAGTTCGCGCTCACCACCGCGCCAGGCTCGGCCGATATCTTCATCTATCTGTTCGCCATTTTCATCCTCGCCTGCTTCGTCGGCTATTACGTGGTCTGGAACGTCACGCCGGCGCTGCACAGCCCGCTGATGGCGGTCACCAACGCGATTTCCTCGGTCATCATCGTCGGCGCCATGCTGGCCACCGGCCTTGCCCATAGCGGCTGGGCCACCGCCTTCGGCTTCATCGCCGTCACCCTCGCCTCGGTGAATATCTTCGGCGGCTTCCTGGTCACTGAACGCATGCTGGCGATGTTCAAGCGGAAGGCGAAATAAGCATGTCGGTGTCCTTCACAGCACTCGCCTATCTCGTCGCCGCGATCCTGTTCATTCTGGCGCTGCGCGGCCTGTCGCACCCCGAAACCTCGCGCCGCGGCAACCGCTTCGGCATGGCCGGCATGGTCATCGCCATTCTCGCCACCCTGCTGCGCCCGGGCATGGACCTTGGCGGCATTCTGCTCATTCTCGCCGGGCTCGGCATCGGTGGCACCATCGGCGCCATCGTCGCGCGCCGCATCAATATGACCGCGCTGCCGCAACTGGTCGCCGCCTTCCACTCCCTGGTCGGCCTTGCCGCGGTGTTCGTCGCCGCCGCGGCGCTCAACGCGCCACAGGCCTTCGCCATCGGCCTGCCCGGCCATCTGCATCTCGAGAGCCTGATCGAGATGTCGCTCGGCACCGCCATCGGCGGCATCACCTTCTCCGGCTCGCTCATCGCCTTCGGCAAGCTGCAAGGCGTGCTCAAGGGCGCGCCGCTGAAATTCTCCGGCCAGCACAAGCTGAACCTCGGCCTCGGCATTCTGCTGCTGTTGCTCATCATCTGCTTCGTCGTCACCAGCAGCCAGCTCATCTTCTGGGTCATCGCCCTGCTCGCCATCGGCCTCGGCTTTCTGCTCATCATGCCCATTGGCGGCGCGGACATGCCGGTCGTGATATCGATGCTGAACAGCTACTCGGGCTGGGCGGCGTGCGGCATCGGCTTCACCATCGGCAATCTCGCCCTCATCGTCACGGGCGCGCTG
>DAIDIQ010000008.1 GCA_027459285.1 Acetobacteraceae bacterium | reverse complement strand
GCGTCACCCGCGCCCGCGTCATCTTCCCTTGGGCCAAACGCCACCCCCAGCCCCGCGCCGTCGGCAACGACCGAGGCAACACCTGCCGCAGCGCCCCCACCCACGCCAGCCCCATCGCCCACCCCGCAACCGGCGATGCAGGCCGGGGCGCAAGCCGCACAAGCCCCGGTCTTGTTACCGTTTCCAGCCGGCACCGGCGCGGCCGAATTGCGGCGGGCCGGCAGCCTCTGGATCGTGTTCGACCGGCAGATCTGGCCCGCGAGCGTCACCCGCCTGCGCACCTTGCCGGGCTTCAACGATGCCCGGATCACGCTTTTGCCGGACGCGACCTTGGTGCGCGTGGCCCCGGCGGCCGGGCAATCGATCAGCCTGACCGGCATCAACGGCCTCTGGCTCGCCGCGCCCACCAGCGCGCCGCAAACCCCGCCCGTGCCCATCGCGCCGATCGTCGCGCGGAACGGCCAGGTTCATCTGCTGGCCGGCGCCGGCGGCCATGTGGTGATGGTGCCCGACCCCGCGACCGGCTTGCTGCTTGCCGTCGGCACCCTGCCCGCGCCATCCGGCCGCGTCGCCTCGCTCCGGCATTTCGCCACCGTCACCCTGGTGCCGACCGATCTCGGCGTCGCGGTTGACCCGCTGGCGGATGACGTGCAGCTGCGCGCCGATCATGCCGGCTTCGTGATCGTTTCGGACAGTGCCTCGCCCCTGCCGGTCGCGGATGCCGGCCAGGAGCCTGGCCGGCCCTTGCCGCCGCTCGATGCCACCCGCAGCTTCGACCTGCCGGACGAGTCCACGCTCGCGCTGCGGCGCCGGCTCTATCTGGCCGAGCGTGACGCCGCCGACCAGCCATTGCTTGCACGGCTGCCGTTTCGCCGCCGCGTCGCTCAGGCCATGCTGGCCCTCGGCCTCGGCAATGAGGCCGGGGGCGTGCTGACGCTTGCCGCCGCGGATGATCCGGTCGCGCTGACCGACCGGCTGACGCGCGCTTTGGCCGCCGCTGCCGCCCTGGTGGCGCATCGGCCGGATGACGCGGCGGCGCTGGATGCGCCGGATATGCCACAGACCGATGAAATCAAGCTGTGGCGCGCCTTGCGGGCCGCCGAACTGCGCCCCGAGGATGCGCCGGTATCGCCCGCGCTGGCCAAGGCGCTCGCGGCCGGATCGCCGCTGCTGGTGTCGTATCCGCGGGCTCTGCGCCGGGACTTCATGCCCCTGGTTGCGCGCACCCTGCTCGATGCCGGGGCGCTTGCGCCCGCGCAAGCCTTGCTCAATGCCGCGCCGGCTGATCCGTATCTGCGCTTCAGCCGGGCGCGCGCGCGCCAACTGCGCGGCGATTGGCGCGGCGCCCTGGCCGCGTATGACGCGCTTGCCGACAGCCCGGACCGATCGCAATCGACCCGTGCCGCCGTCGCGGCACTCGATCTGCGGGTGAGCCGCAATCTGCTTTCCCCGGCCCATGCCGCCGATCAGGCCAATATCCTGATCGATGCCTGGCGTGGTGATGCGCGTGAGCGTGACCTGTGGCTGCGGATCGCCGACTGGCGGGGCCGGGCCGGGCAATATCGCCAGCAGCTCGAAGCCTTGCGCGCGGCCCTTGCTGATTTCCCCGGCCCGGCGGATGGCGTGCGCGCGCGGCTCGACGCCGCGTTCACCGCCATCGCCGCGCGCCTGGTGGCGCCCGACGCGGGCAAGCTGGCCCCGTTCGAATTGGTGGCCCTGCTGCGCGAGAACCAGGATTTGCTACCACCCGGCAGCGAAGGTGCGGCGCTTATCGACACCATGGCGGACCGGCTGGCCGCGCTCGATCTGCCACGCGAGGCGGCCGATGCGCTGCGCGGCCTGCTGCCCACCACCACAGACCCGCTGGCCAGGGCGGCGCTGGGTGCGCGCATCGCCGGCTTCTATCGCGCCGCGGGCCAGAACCGCCAGGCGCTCGATGTGCTGGCCGCGACCGCGCCCAAGGCGGACACGCCGGCACTGCCCGAGGCCGTTGATCTGGCCCGCGCCGACGATGCGGCGGCGGCCCAGGCCGCGCTCGGCCAGACCAAGGCGGCGCTCGCGAGCCTGGCCGCCCTCGGCCCCGACCATGCCCTGCTCGACCGGGCCGCGATCGCCGAACAAGCCAGCGATTGGCAGGAAGCCGCGGCAGATCTTTCCACCTGGCTCGGCGCCCACGCCACCGCGGCGGGCAGGCTGGACGCGCATTCGGCCTTCGCGGTGCTCCGCCTGGCCAGTGACCGGGCCGAATTGGCCGATACGGCCGGGCTCGCCGCGCTCCGCGCCCGATATGCCGGCAGATTTGCCAACAAGGATGACGCCGCCATCTTCAACCTGCTGACCGCACCACCGGTCGTGAGCCTCGCCGACCTCAGCCGCGCCGACAAGGACCTGCACACGGCCCGCGCGCTGCCAGCGACGTTGCGGGCTATTTCACCGCCATAGCGCATCATGACGAGACCGGTTCCCGTCTGGCTCGACCCGCTCTCGGTCCGGTA